>NZ_JBEXGX010000020.1:0-194497 GCF_040607495.1 Streptomyces sp. NPDC005281
GCGCCGGAGCCCTGGGTCCTGGACGGCGTCACATTGCTGCCGGCTCCGGCCCCGCGGGCGTCCGTGTCCCCGGGCACACCGGTGGTCACTCCGCCGAGCGCGACGGCCGCGAGCGACACCGCGCCCGCGGCGACGAAGGCGAAGCGCAGTCCGCGAGAGGCGGACCGGTCGGGCTCGTGGCGGCTGACGTCGTGGATGCGGAAGCCGCGCCCCGGGGAGGGGGGCAGCACATCGGCGTGCGGTCCGGCGGGCACGTAGCCGAAGGGTTGGCCGCGCATGCCGAAGACTCCGGGCAATCCGGTGCCCGGCGGGCCGCCGGGCAGTCCGCCGCCGAAGGCTCCTCCGGTCAGCCGCGGGCTGTCGGAGTCGCCTCCCCCGGGGAGTCCCTGGAGGCGGGCGAGGAAGCTCTCGGAGGGCGGCGGCGGGGCCATCTCCGCGAAGACGTTCTTCAGTCGGCGCTGGGCGTCGGCCTCGGCCTTGCACTTCGCGCAGGTGGCGAGGTGGGCCAGGACGCGGTCGCGCGACTCATGGCCGAGCTCTCCGTCCACCAGGGCGGAAAGTCGGTCCCCGAGGTGCTGCTCGGCAGGGGTGGGACGGGTTCCACTCACGCGGTCGCGCCCCCTCCCCCCAGCACGGGCACACGGGCCGCGAACGAGCGACGCTCGGCGCGGGCCTCGGGAGACCGGTGTGCCAGGGCCTTGCGCAGCTGGGAGCGGCCGCGGTGGATCCGGGAGCGGACCGTGCCGAGCTTGACGCCCAGGGTCGCGGCGATCTCCTCGTAGGACAGTCCCTCGATGTCGCAGAGGACGACGGCGGCGCGGAACTCGGGCGCGAGGGTGTCCAGCGCCTGCTGGACGTCAGCGTCGAAGTGCGCGTCGTTGAAGACCTGCTGCGGGGAGGGCTCGCGGCTGGGCAGCCGCTCGGCGGCGTCGTCGCCGAGGGCGTCGAAGCGGATGCGCTGCTTGCGCCGCACCATGTCGAGGAAGAGGTTCGTGGTGATGCGGTGGAGCCAGCCCTCGAAGGTGCCGGGCGTGTAGGTCGACAGCGAACGGAAGACGCGGACGAAGACCTCCTGGGTGAGGTCCTCGGCGTCGTGCTGGTTGCCCGTGAGGCGGTAGGCGAGACGGTAGACACGACCGCTGTGGGTGCTGACGACCTCCTCCCACGTCGGAGGAGTCCACGCCTGCGACTCCGCGTCGGTGGTGAACGTCGCGGTCTGCGCCGGGGCAGCAACGGGGAGCTGGTCAGCGTTGTCGGTCACGGATTTCGGCTCACCCGTCGATCTGAGCAGGCGCCGAAGCACCCCTCCCCGATCCACAGGCGCAGCCGCACCTCCCCTGTCGGCTCTGGTGGTGTCCAGTGGAGCCCCTACCATAGCCACCTCGCCCGTTAGCTCCGGATAAGCGGTTTTACGCGAATTTGATACCGGCTCATATGGGTGCGCCGACGTCTGCCCTCGGCCCCGCTCCGTGTACCGGTCCATCGACTTCCCCCCGCTCGGTGCTCCCACCCCCTTAAACGCCCGGTCCCACCCGCAGGTTCCCAGCACCAACGGATACAGTCACGCCCAGGCAATCACGGGGACAGGAGAGGGTCATTACCGGCAACCGGCAGACGAGCTGGGCGGCTTTCGCCGACGCCTTTGTCGCCGAGGACGAGGCGCTGGCCTGGGCCCGGGACCGGGCCCACGAGGCCGGCCTGCGCTCGGTGACGCCCGGCACGGGCGCCGCGCTGCGCCTTCTCGCCGCCACCGTGGACGCGAAGGCGGTCGCCGAGATAGGCACCGGGACCGGCGTCTCCGGAATTCATCTTCTGCACGGCATGCGGCCGGACGGGGTACTGACCACGGTCGATCCGGAGCCGGAGCGCCAGCAGTTCGCCCGTCAGGCCTTCCGCGCCGCCGGGTTCGCCAGCAATCGCGCGCGCTTCATCCCGGGCCGCGCGCTGGATGTCCTGCCCCGTCTGGCGGACGCCGGATACGACCTCGTGTTCTGCGACGGCGACCGGCTGGAGTGCCTGGACTACCTCGCTGAATCGTTGCGCCTCCTGCGTCCGGGCGGGCTCGTCGCCTTCGAAGGCGTGTTCGCGGACGGCCGCACCGTGGACTCGGGACCGCAGCCGGTCGAGGTGAGCCGGCTGCGCGAACTGCTGCGCGCGGTGCGCGAGAGCCAGGAGCTGGTGCCGTCGCTGCTGCCGGTGGGCGACGGCCTGCTGTGCGCGGTCAAACGCTGACCGCCGCCCGGTCCGCCACCCGTTCCGACGACCGGCCCGAGGCCGGCCTGCTTCCCGCCGCGCGCCCCTGACCAGGCCGTACGCCCTCACCGACCCCGGTCAGCCGAGCATCGCGGCGGTCCCTTCGAGCCGGAAACACGGCTTCCCCGGCACCATGTACGGTGCCGGGGAAGCCGAAAGAGGTGTGGGTCGCGTTCCGCGTCAGCCGACGACCTTCTTGAGGGCGTCGCCGAGCGCGTCAGCCTCGTCAGGGGTCAGCTCGACGACGAGCCGACCGCCGCCTTCGAGCGGAACGCGCATGACGATGCCCCGCCCCTCCTTGGTCACCTCGAGCGGGCCATCGCCCGTCCGCGGCTTCATGGCCGCCATGCTCGTTCCCCTTCCTGAAACCAGTTCATCGTCGCCGACGGCCCCCTCGGAGGGCACGCACGTCCCCTCATAGGACACACGTCACCGGCATCGAACACATTGCTTCCAGGCCATTATCTCGCATCTCAGGACCCGATGACCAACATCAGTCGGCATCGCTTGCGCAACGCGCTTGAGCAAAACCACCCAATTCGGCGATGTGACTGCGATACTTCGCCGCCGCACCGACTTCCAGGGTGCGGAATTCTTTGATGCAGGTCACATGTACGCCCGGCGCCACCGTCGGTGATCTCCGCCATGCTGTCATCGGACACTGGACGTACCGGCCGGTACGACGAACCGCGACCCCCGGAGGGGACCCACCATGGCCGACACCGTGCTCTACGAGGTGAGCGACGGACTCGCGACGATCACGCTCAACCGCCCCGAGGCGATGAACGCGATGAACACCGAGACCAAGGTCGCTCTCCGGGACGCGGCGCAGGCTGCCGCCGATGACGACGCCGTACGGGCGATCCTGCTGACCGCGGCCGGCGACCGGGCGTTCTGCGTGGGCCAGGACCTCAAGGAGCACATCGGGCTGCTGGCCGCCGACAGGGAGTCGGGGTCGGGCGGGACGATGAGGACCGTGCGTGAGCACTACAACCCCATCGTGCGGGCGCTGACCGGCGCCGCGAAGCCGGTGGTGGCCGGGGTCAACGGTGTCGCCGCCGGGGCCGGGTTCGGTTTCGCGCTCGCCGCCGACTATCGCGTCGTCGCCGACACCGCCGCCTTCAACACGTCCTTCGCGGGTGTCGCGCTGACCGCCGACTCGGGGATCTCCTGGACGCTGCCCCGGGTGATCGGCCCGAGCCGCGCCACCGATCTGCTGCTGTTCCCGCGCAGCATCAGCGCCCAGGAGGCGTACGAGCTGGGCATCGCGAACCGGCTGGTTCCGGCCGCCGAGCTGCGGGCCGAGGCGGAGAAGGTGGCGCGGGCGCTGGCCTCCGGGCCGACGCTGGCGTACGCCGCGCTGAAGGAGTCCGTCGCCTTCGGGCTCACCCACTCGCTGGAGGAGACCCTGGAGAAGGAGGACGAGCTCCAGGGGCGGGCCGGAGCGTCCGAGGACCACGCCATCGCGGTCCAGGCCTTCGTGAACAAGGAGAAGGCCAAGTACCTGGGGCGCTGACCGTCCGGGGGCGCCGCGGATCCGGTGCCCCGACCGTCCGAGGGGACACCGCGGGCCGCGCGTGGTCCGCGGCGGACACCCCTCACGCGTGAAGGGGCCACCGGGTCACCCGACGTGGCGCGCCGTGCAGTCCGCCAGGTGGTCGTTCACCAGGCCGCACGCCTGCATCAGGGCGTACGCCGTCGTCGGGCCCACGAAGCGGATGCCGCGCTTCTTGAGCGCCTTGGACAGGGCGGTCGACTCGTCGGTGACGGCCGGTACGTCGGAGAGCTTCTCGGGGGCCGGCCGGGTGGCCCGGTCGGGGGCGAAGGACCAGATGAGCTCGTCCAGCTCACCCGGGGCCCATTCGGCCAGCACGCGCGCGTTGGCGATCGTCGCCCGGATCTTGGCGCCGTTGCGGATGATCCCCGGGTCGGCGAGCAGGCGCGCCTCGTCGGCCTCCGTGTACGTCGCGACCTCGGCGATCTCGAAGTCCGAGAACGCGGCGCGGAAGCCGGTGCGGCGGCGCAGGATGGTGATCCAGGACAGCCCCGACTGGAAGGCCTCCAGGCACAGCCGCTCGTAGAGGGCGTCGTCGCCGTGGACCGCCCGGCCCCACTCCTCGTCGTGGTACGCCACGTAGTCCTCGGTGGACAGCGCCCAGGGGCAGCGCAGCGCGCCGTCGGGTCCGGCCAGCGCCTCGCTCACCGCTCGTCCTCGGGGTGCTTGCGCAGCGAGGTGGTGGCACTCGCCGCGCGGGCGCCCGCCAGCGCGGTCTCCAGGTCGGCGATCCGGGCGTCCCGCTCGCCGATCTCGGCGCCCAGCCGGCCGAGTGCGTCGTCCACGTCCGCCATGCTGTAGCCGCGCATGGTGACGGCGAAACGCAGCGCGTCCACGTCGCCCTTGTGCACGGGACGGTCGTACGGCAGCGGATCGCGCAGCCGCTCGGGCCCGGCGTCCGGAAGGGGCGTGCTCTCGCCGCCGCCCACCACGGACAGGGTCACCGCGGCGACCACGACGGCGAGGGCGACGACCAGGAACAAGAACATGAACATCGCTGAGGTCCCCACGCTCTGGTGCCGGCGCGGGTCGCGTCGGCGCGAAAGTACTGGTGCTGGCGAAAGCAGTCTGACGCTGGAAGTGTCAGGCCCCGATCGTGCCATGCGAGTCTGACAGTTAAGGTCGCAGGCGGCTTATCGGTGCGACTTACTGGGAGAGGTCACAGGGGATGCTCAGGCTGGGCAGGCGTGAATTCGACGCGCACGAGCCGGTGATCATGGCGATCGTGAACCGGACCCCGGACTCCTTCTACGACCAGGGGGCCACCTTCCGCGACGAGCCCGCCCTCGCGCGCGTGGAGCAGGCGGTGTCCGAGGGTGCCGCCATCATCGACATCGGCGGGGTCAAGGCCGGTCCCGGCGAGGAGGTCACCGCCGACGAGGAGGCCCGCCGGACGGTCGGCTTCGTCGCCGAGGTGCGCCGCCGCTTCCCCGACGTGGTGATCAGCGTCGACACCTGGCGGCACGAGGTCGGCGAGGCGGTCTGCGAGGCCGGTGCCGATCTGCTGAACGACGCGTGGGGCGGAGTGGATCCGCGGCTGGCCGAGGTGGCCGCCCGGTACGGCGTGGGGCTCGTGTGCACGCACGCCGGGGAGTCCGAGCCCCGTACCCGCCCGCACCGGGTCGCCTACGACGACGTGATGGCCGACATCCTGCGGGTCACGCTCGGCCTCGCGGAGCGCGCGGTCGCCCTCGGGGTGCCCCACGAGTCGGTGCTCATCGATCCGGGACACGACTTCGGGAAGAACACCCGGCACAGCCTGGAGGCGACACGGCGGCTCGGGGAGATGGTCTCCACCGGGTGGCCGGTTCTCGTCTCCCTCTCCAACAAGGACTTCGTGGGCGAGACGCTCGACCGGCCGGTCAAGGAGCGGGTCGTCGGGACGCTGGCGACGACCGCCGTCTCCGCTTGGCTGGGGGCGCAGGTGTACCGCGTCCACGAGGTCGCGGAGACCCGCCAGGTGCTGGACATGGTGGCCTCGATCGCCGGGCACCGGCCGCCGGCGGTGGCCAGGCGCGGGCTGGCGTGACGGACGGGGCGCGCCGGGGTACGGACGCCCAAGCGGTACGAGAGGCATGAGGGGTGCGCGGGGCGCGACGGGTACGGGAGGCACCGGCTCCGCGGCCCCTCCCGTACCCCCTCTGCTCCCGTACCCCCTCCGCTTCTGTGCCGCCTGCCCCGTACTCCCTGGGTTAGCGGCCGGCCTCCTTCGACACCAGTGCCACCGCTTCGTCCACGTCGTCGGTCACGTGGAACAGCATCAGGTCCTTCTCGGCCGCCTTGCCCTGGGCGACGAGGGTGTTCTTGAGCCAGTCCACGAGCCCGCCCCAGTACTCCGTGCCGAACAGCACGATGGGGAAGCGGGTGACCTTCTGCGTCTGGACCAGGGTCAGTGCCTCGAAGAGTTCGTCGAGGGTGCCGAGGCCGCCGGGCAGAACCACAAATCCCTGGGCATATTTCACGAACATCATTTTTCGCACGAAGAAGTAGCGAAAGTTCAGGCCGATGTCGACGTACGGGTTCAGCCCCTGCTCGAAGGGAAGCTCGATGCCGAGGCCGACGGAGATGCCCTTGGCCTCCAGGGCGCCCTTGTTGGCGGCCTCCATCGCTCCCGGTCCGCCGCCGGTGATCACCGCGAACCCGGCCTCGACCAGTCCGCGCCCGAGGGCGACTCCCGCCTCGTACTCCGGCGAGTCGACCGGCGTCCGCGCCGAGCCGAACACACTGATCGCAGCCGGGAGTTCGGCCAGTGTGCCGAAGCCTTCGATGAACTCCGACTGGATGCGCAGAACGCGCCAGGGGTCGGTGTGCACCCAGTCCGACGGACCTCCCGCGTCCAGCAGCCGCTGGTCCGTGGTGCTCGCCTGAACCTGGTTCCGCCTGCGCAGCACCGGGCCCAGCCGCTGCTCGTCCGGTGGCCGCTTCTTGCCCTCCGGGTTGCCAGTAGCCATGTCCACTCCCTCCGCGTACGGATCTCCCCCGCTCCGGCCGAAGCCGTTGCGGGGGAAGGTCGTTCCGCCCCAGCGTAGATCTCCGCTGGTTACGGCGGGGGGACGTCGGCATGTCCGCCGTGAACAGCCGACGGGTACACGGCGCCCTCAGGCGGTGAGCCAGTCGCGGAGCCGCTCCTCACCCGCGAGGATCTTGGCCGTTTCCACTCGCTCGTCCCGCTTGTGCGCCAGGTGGGGATTGCCGGGGCCGTAGTTGACCGCCGGGACGCCGAGCCGGCTGAAGCGGGAGACGTCCGTCCAGCCGTACTTGGGCTGCGGAGTGCCCCCCACCGCCTCGATGAACGCGGCGGCGGCCGGATGGGACAGGCCGGGGAGGGCGGCACCGCTGTGGTCGTCGACGACGAACTCCTCGACACCGCAGCCGGCGAACACCTCGCGGACGTGCTCGACCGCCTCCTCCTCGGTACGGTCGGGCGCGTAGCGGAAGTTGACGGTGACGACGCACTCGTCGGGGATGACGTTGCCGGCGACCCCGCCCGAGATGTTCACCGCGTTCAGGCCCTCGCGGTACTCCAGGCCGTCGATCACCGGGTGGCGCGGCTCGTAGGCGGCCAGCGCGGCGAGGATCGGGGAGGCCGCGTGGATCGCGTTCGAGCCCATCCAGGCGCGGGCGGAGTGGGCCCGCTCGCCCTTGGTCTTCAGCAGCACCCGCAGCGTGCCCTGGCAGCCGCCCTCGACCTGCCCGTCGGAGGGCTCCAGGAGGACCGCGAAGTCGCCCCGCAGCCACTCGGGGTGGGCCTCGGACACATGCTTGAGCCCGTTGAGATCGGCCGCGACCTCTTCGTTGTCGTAGAAGACGAAGGTGAGGTCCCGGTTGGGTTCGGGGACGGTGGCCGCGATACGGAGCTGGACGGCGACGCCCGACTTCATGTCACAGGTGCCGCAGCCCCACAGCACGCCGTTCTCGTCGAGGCGCGAGGGCACGTTGCCGGCGATCGGCACGGTGTCGATGTGACCGGCCAGGACGACCCGCTCGGCGCGGCCCAGGTGCGTGCGGGCCACGACGTTGTTGCCGTACCGGTCGACCGTCAGGTGCGGCAGGGCGCGCAGGGCGGTCTCGACGGCGTCCGCGAGCGGCTTCTCGGTGCCGCTCTCCGAGCGGAAGTCGACGAGCCGCGCGGTGAGCTCGGCGGCGTCGAGAGTGAGGTCAAGCGGGGTGTCGGCCATGGCGTCGACCCTACGCGCCCCGCAGGGGCGTCCCGAAAGCAGCCGGATGGGGTCGTATCCCCCGGTCGCGCTCGCGTTGTCCACAGCCCCACGGTTCGCCCACAGCGCTCTCCAGTACCTTGTACGCGTGTCTGAGCCGTCCCCCACTCCTGTCCGGCGACGCCGCCGTCGCCTCCTGCGTTTCGGCGGGGCCCTCGTGGTCCTGCTCGCGGTCGCGGGTTACCTCGGCGTGCAGTACCTCACGGGCGGCGTGGGCGCGCCCCGGTGCAAGGTCGTCTCCGCCAACGGCGACGGCGCGTCGTACGAATTCACCCCCGAGCAGGCGGTGAACGCGGCGACGATCTCTGCGGTCGGCACCTCCCGGGGCATGCCCGAGCGGGCGGTGGCCATCGCCCTCGCGACGGCGCTCCAGGAGTCGGGGCTGCGCAACATCCAGCACGGCGACCGGGACTCCCTCGGCCTGTTCCAGCAGCGTCCGTCGCAGGGCTGGGGCACCGAGAAGCAGATCATGGACCCGACGTACGCGGCGGGCATCTTCTACGAGCACCTGGCCAAGGTGCCCGGCTACTCACGGCTGCCGCTCACCGTCGCCGCGCAGCGGGTGCAGCACAGCGGCTTCCCGCAGGCGTACGCGAAGCACGAGCCGGACGCCACGCTGCTCGCCGCCGCCCTGACCGGCCGCGCGGCGGCCACTCTGACCTGCCAGGGGCGTCCGGCCGCGACCCCCGCGGGCGGCCCGGCGCCGGTGCGCGCCGCGCTCGCGCGGGACTTCGGGCGTGATGTGCTCCAGGAGGCGGGGGCCACGGTGGACGCCGCGGGTTCCTTCGCGTCGCCGGCACCGGCCGCCTCGGATTCCCCGGTCGCCTCGGCCTCGGCGGCCTCCCCCGCCTCCCCGGCTTCGTCCGCTTCCCCGGCGGCCACGGCAACCGCGGACCGGACCGTGACGGTCCCCGTGCACGAGGAGGGGTCCGACACCGGGACCGGGGCGCTGCGCCGCGGCTGGGAGGTGGCGCACTGGGCCGTGGCCAACTCCTCGGCCCTGCACATCGACCGGGTGACGTACGCGGGGCGCGAGTGGACCGCGGGGACGTCCGAGGGCTCGTGGCGCACGGCCGACGCCAAGAGCGGTACGGGTGCCGAGGAGGCCGCGGCCGAGGTCCGGATCGTCACCGGGCAGTAGTACGGGTCCTCACCCCTGGGGAGGACCCGACCCTCCCCGACGGCGATGTGCGCGCGCTTTCGGGCGCTCACTCTCCCGTCCGTGAAATCCCTTGGGACCAAAGGGGCATGAGGGTCCCACCGACCCCTCGGCCGGGTATTCTTTGCCCGTTTTTATCCACAAACGATAATGCGACGCATTGCCAACTCTTTACATCGGGGCACCGCAACCTTCGCGGACTTCGAGCGGTAGTCACTGCGTCCGAGCCCGGAACGATCAGTTCGGCCGACCGGCATCCGGTGACGCGGTTCGCCGACGGTCGGCGAACGGCCGGGCACGGCAAGGACACTTCCCCGTTCTCTTCCGTCTAAGGAGCACCATGTCCCTCTCCCTGACCCGCCGGATCGCCCGTGTCGCGCTGCTCGTCGCGGCCGGAGCGGCACCCGTGGTCGGCGCGGCCGGCTCCGCCTGCGCGGCGACCGACCTGCCGGCCACGCCCGCCCTCGGCGGGCTGACCGCCCTGGACGGGGCGAACGTCGCCGGCACCCTCGACGGAGCGACGCACCATGCAACCGGGATCGCCGGCAAGTCCGGTGGACAGGCGGTCCGGAAGGCCCTGCCGGGCACCGGTGCCAAGGTCGCCAAGAAAGCCGCGCCCGTCGCGAAGAAGGCCGCGCCCATCGCGAAGAAGGTGGCCGGGGACGCGGCCGGGCAGGCCGGCGGCCTCCTCGGTGACACCGCGAAGACCGCGGGCGGCGGCCTGCCGACCGACGCCGTGACCAAGGGCGGTCTGCCGACGGGACAGCTGCCACTGAAGGGCCTGCCGCTGGGCTAGGGCCTGCTGTACGGCCAGGGCGGGCCTGGCATGTAGGGGGGGTAGGGCCTGTTGTACGGCCAGGGCGGGCCTGGCATGTAGGGGGGGTAGGGCCGTTGTACGGCCAGGGCCTGCTTGTAGGGCCAGGGCCTGCCGCTGGGCTGGAGCCTGCCATCAGGCCGGAGCCCGTCCTCGGGCCGGGGCCTGCCGTCCGGGTCGTGCCGTACGGCGACGGGGGTCCGGGGAACTCGCTTCCCCGGACCCCCGTTTCGCTGTTGTGCGGCCGGACTACCGCAGGCGGTCCACCGCCGCCGCCACACGCTCGTCCGAGGCGGTGAGGGCCACGCGGACGAACCGCTCGCCCGCCTCGCCGTAGAAGTCGCCGGGGGCCACCAGGATGCCCAGCTCGGCCAGGTGGGCCACCGTGGACCAGCAGGACTCGTCCCGCGTCGCCCAGAGGTAGAGGCTCGCCTCGCTGTGCTCGATGCGGAAACCGTGGCTCAACAGTGCGTCGCGCAGGGCGGTGCGGCGGGCGGCGTAGCGCTCGCGCTGTTCGCGGACGTGGCTGTCGTCCGAGAGGGCGGCGACCACGGCGGCCTGGGTCGGCGCGGAGGTCATCATGCCGCCGTGCTTGCGGATCGCGAGGAGCTCGCCGAGGACGGCGGGGTCGCCCGCGAGGAAGGCCGCGCGGTAGCCCGCCAGGTTCGAGCGCTTGGACAGCGAGTGGACCGAGACGATCCCCTCGTAGGAGCCGCCGCACACGTCGGGGTGCAGCACCGAGACCGGGTCGGCCTCCCAGCCCAGCTCGAGGTAGCACTCGTCGGAGAAGACGAGGATGCCGTGCTCACGGGCCCAGGCGACGATCCGGGCGAGCTCAGCGGCGGACAGGACCTTGCCGGTCGGGTTCGACGGGGAGTTCAGCCACAGCAGCTTCAGGCCCGCCGGGTCCAGCTCCGTCGGGTCGTCGTAGACCACGTGCTCCGCCCGCGCGAGCCGCGCGCCGACCTCGTACGTCGGGTACGCGAGGCGCGGGTACGCGACCTTGTCGCCGGGGCCGAGACCGAGCTGGGTCGGCAGCCAGGCGACCAGTTCCTTGGAGCCGACGATCGGCAGGACATGCCGGTGGGTGACATCCCGTGCACCGAGCCGTCGCTCCACCCAGCCGGTGAGCGCGTCCCTCAGCTCGGGCGTGCCCCACACCGTGGGATAGCCGGGCGAGTCCGCGGCCGCGACCAGGGCTTTCTGGATCAGCTCGGGCACCGGGTCGACCGGGGTGCCGACGGACAGGTCGACGATGCCGCCCGGGTGAGCGGCGGCGGTCGCCTTGTAGGGCTCCAGCTTGTCCCAGGGAAAGACGGGAAGCCGGTCGGAGACTGCGGACACGGGATCAGGCTCACTTTCTCGTACGTACGACCCGTACACGCGGGTACGGGCTGCTGCACGGATGCGGCGCCGGCCGGGGCCGCAAACGCCTCGGTCCCGTACGGCGACCGGAGTGACCAGGCCGTACGGGACCGAGGCGGCGCGTCGAACCGGCGCGGGCCGCTTACTGGTTCTGCGGCGGCAGCGCTGCGATGAAGGAGTGGTCGCGCTCGATCAGCCCGAGCTTGCTGGCACCACCGGGCGAGCCGAGCTCGTCGAAGAACTCGACGTTCGCCTTGTAGTAGTCCTTCCACTCCTCCGGAGTGTCGTCCTCGTAGAAGATCGCCTCGACCGGGCACACCGGCTCACAGGCTCCGCAGTCGACGCATTCGTCCGGGTGGATGTACAAGGACCGGGAGCCCTCGTAGATGCAGTCGACCGGGCACTCTTCGATGCACGCCTTGTCCTTGACGTCGACACAAGGCTGCGCGATGACGTAGGTCACGCTGTCGTTCCTCCTCGATAGGGCGCTGGCGGGCCTGTCACAGGCTCCGCCACCTGGCGCGCGGGAGCGCGGCGTCGTCGATGCCCGCCCCTAGTATCTCCGTTCTTGGGCATGATCCGAACAGGAGGGGTGAACTGACCTGTGGAATTCTCTGCCGCCGGCCGCCTGGAGGTCCGCGTCACCGCTGCTGACGTGGGCAAACGCGTCTCGGTGCGGCGCCTGATCGACAACGGAGACACGGTGGAGAAGTTCACCGATACGGTCGGTGTTCTCACATCATGGGACAACGGCGTGCTGCTGATCACACGACGGACCGGAGAACGTGTCCGGATCACGGAATCGTCCCTGGTCGCGGCCAAGGTCGTCCCGTCCGCGCCCGCACGGAGACGCGGCCCCGCGGCGTCCTACGAGGAGCTCGCGCGTGTCGCGGCGCGGGCCTGGCCGCCGGTGGAGAGCGAGCGGCTCGGCGGCTGGGAGCTGCGGGCGGCGGGCGGGTTCACCCGGCGCGCCAACTCCGTGCTGCCGCTGGCCGACCCGGGCGTGCCGCTCGACCGGGCCCTGACGTACGTACGGGACTGGTACGCGGCCCGTGACCTGCCCGCCTTCGTCCAGACCGCCACCGGTGCCGAGGGCACACAGGAGCTGCTCTGCGCCGAGCTGGAGGAACGCGGCTGGACGCGTGAGGTGACCGCGGAGCTGTGGACCGGCCCGCTGGCGCCGGTCGCGGACCGGGAGGCTCCCGGGGTGACGCTCTCCCGCACGGCGGACGAGGCGTGGCTCGGCCGCTACCAGCGCAAGGGCGTCGGCGACGTGGCCCTGAAGGTGCTGGGCGGCGGTCCCTCGGTGTGGTTCGCGACGGTGCCCGGTACCGGGGGCGCGGCTCCGGCGGCGATCGGGCGGTGCGTGGTGGACGGCCGCTGGGCCGGTTTCGCCGCCGTCGAGGTCGACCCGGACCTGCGCCGCCGGGGCCTCGCCACGGCCGTCATGGCCGCCCTGGCGGGCCGGGCCCTGGAGGAGGGCGCCTCGGCGGCCTGGCTCCAGGTGGAGACGGACAACACGGGGGCGCGGGAGCTGTACGCCCGGATGGGCTTCGCCCCGCACCACGTGTACCACCACTACCGGTGGCCGGCCGCCCCCGTCACGCGGGCGGGCCCGCCGAGCGCCGGTACGGACGCCGCACCGGAGACGGGCGGGCTGCCCGGGGACACCGGTCCGGGTGTCGAGCCGTATCGATCGACGTGACGGGGCACGAGCCGGATATGCGTTCCCCCCAGCCACCCGAGCCCGAGCGAGCCGACGAGGTACGGCGGCGGTTCGCCGACGCCGCGCGGGCCGAGCGGCCCGACCTGGCGGAGCTGTGCCTGCTGGTGGGCGCCGCGGCGGACGGGACGCTGGACGACACCGGGATGGACGCGGCGCAGATCCGGCTGGACGAGCTGGCGGGCCTGCTGCCCTTCCGTCCGGGCGGCCCCCTGCCGTGGGCGACCGCCCTGGCCGAGCTCCTCGGCGGGCGCTGCGGATTCCGCGGCTCTCCGGGCGACTACCAGCGGCTGGAGTCCTCGCTGCTGCACGCGGTGCTGCGCCGGGGGCGCGGGCTGCCCATCCTGCTCTCGGTGGTGTGGATGGAGGTCGCGCGGCGGGCCGGGGCGCCGGTCCACGGGGTCGCGCTGCCCGGTCACTTCGTGGTGGGCTTCGGCCCGCCCGAGCAACAGGTGCTCGCCGACCCCTTCGACGGCGGGCGCGTGCTCACCGGCCAGGACGCCCAGCTCCTCGTCGCGGGCGCGACCGGCGCCCCGCTCGACCCGTCGATGCTCATCCCCGCCGACCCGCTCGACGTCGTCCTGCGCGTGCTGAACAACGTCCGGGCCTGGGCCGCCACCCGGCCCGAGCGCTCCGATGTGGCCCTGTGGTCGGTGGAACTCTCCCTGCTGCTGCCCTCGCACCCGGCGCGGCTGCGTTACGAGCGGGCCCAACTCCTGGTCCAGCGAGGTGACTTCCTGACCGGGGCGACCGAACTGGACGCCTACGCCGACGTGGTGGCGGCGGTCGACGAACCGGCCGCGTCCCAGGTCCGCCGACAGGCCCACGCGGCAAGGGCGATGCTCAACTGATCGCACCGTGCGGCACGGGTGATCCTCGACGGCCTCGCTCGTGCGGCACAGGCGGATGCCCGGGGCCGGCCGGCCCCGGGCACATCCCGCTTCACGCTCCGGCGGGACGCCCTTCCCCGGCAAGGACCCGCAGTTCCTCGATGTCCTCCGGATCGATGTCGAGTTCCCGTGCCTCGGCGAGCAGCGCGCCGATCCGCTCGGGCCGGCCCCGCTCCGCGAGGAACTGCGCGTAGTGCAGGTACGCCTCCTCGTCCTGGTGGCCGATCGCGTCCTGGTAGCGCCGCTCGGCCTGCTCCCACTGGTCGAGGTCCTCGTGCAGGAGCGCGAGGTTCAGGTAGGCGTTGATCTCCTCGTCCTTGTCGATGGCGGCCTCGTAGTGGGGCACGGCCTCCTGCTCGGCGCCGCCGTCGACCAGGTGAAGGGCATAGGCGAAATGCGCGCCCGGCAGTTCCTCGGCGAGGGCCTCACGCAGGTGGGTGCCGGCCGCCTCCACGTCGCCGGTGGCGTTCTCGGCCTCGCCGAGCACCACCAGGACCGACCGATGCCCCGCGTCCAGAGCCTGTCGCAGCCAGGGGAGGGCCTCCTCGTACTCCTCCTGGTCGGCGAGGAGCCTGCCGAGGTTTCCGGCCGCCATGGTGTCCCCCTGGCCGACCGCCCGGCGCAGCAGGTCGGCGGCCTCGTCGAGCCGTTCGTCGTCGTCGCTGAGGAAGGCGCCGTAGTCGTTGAGCGCCCGGGGGTTGTCCGCGGCCAGCGCCTGCCGGTAGTACTCCTCCGCGCGCGCCCTGTCCCCGATCTCCTCGGCCAGGACCGCGGCCGTCCACAGGGTGACGTCGCGGCCGCCGCGGGCGGCCTGCTCCAGGGCCGAGACCGCTTCCTCGGGCCGGTCGAGCTCGATCAGCAGATCGGCCAGGGCCTCGTACGCCCCGGCGTCACCCGCCGCCGCGGCCGCGGAGATCAGCTCCAGCGCGGCGCCGATGTCACCCCATTCGTGCACGAGGTCCAGGATCCTGTCCGCGACATCGTCGTCCGGGCTCGTCCACGCCCGCAGATACAGCGACAGAGCCGCGGCGGGGTCTCCCGCCTCCAGCCGTCGTTCCGCTCGGGCCTCAAGATTGTCTTCCGCCATGGAGCCATCTTGCCGCCCGGCCCCCGGCGTGGTCGACAGGCCCTGGTCCTTTCGGCGAACACGAAGGTTCCGGCGGGTTCCCCGGGAGGCCGAGGCCGGTGCGGGTGGTCCTGCGGGCGGCTACAGCCACCCCTTCTCGCGGGCGGTCCGTACCGCCTCCGCCCGGTTGCGTACCGCGAGTTTCTGGATCGCGGTCGAGAGGTAGTTGCGGACCGTGCCCTGGGAGAGGTGGAGGGCCTTGGCCAGTTCGGCGTTGGTGGAGCCGTCGGCGGCGGCGCGCAGGACCTCGCGTTCGCGGTCGGTCAGGGGGTTGGCGCCCTCGGCCAGCGCGGCCGCCGCCAGGGTGGGGTCGATGACACGCTCGCCGGCCAGCACCTTGCGTACGGCCGCGGCGAGTTGGGCGGCCGGGGCGTCCTTGACCAGGAAGGCGTCGGCGCCGGACTCCATGGCGCTGCGCAGGTAACCGGGGCGGCCGAAGGTGGTGAGGATGAGCAGCTTGACGCCCGGGAGCTCCTTGTGGACCTCGGCCGCCGCCTCTATGCCCGTCATTCCGGGCATCTCGATGTCGAGGAGCGCCACGTCCACGTCGTGGGCGCGGGCCGCGGCCAGCACCTCGTCGCCGCGCGCCACTTGGGCGACCACCTCGATGTCCGGCTCAAGTCCCAGCAGGGCGGCCAGTGCCTCGCGGACCATCGACTGGTCCTCGGCGAGCAGGACCTTGATCGTGCGGCTCATGCACCGGATCCTACGGGGTCGCCCGCCGCGCCCGCAGAGGCCCCGCCCCCCTCCAAGGGCGCCCGTGCCACCAGCCGGAACCCGTGCCGGACACGCCCCGCCTCCATCGATCCGCCCGCCTTCTCCAGGCGTTCGGTCAGCCCGGTCAGGCCGTTGCCGGGTGCGGCTCCCGAGGTGCCGCCCGAGCCGTCGTCCTCCACCGAGAGTTCGAGCACGGGACCGTCCAGGGTCTGGCGCCGGACGAGTTCCACGGTGCAGCGCCGGGCACCGCTGTGCCGTACGACGTTGGTGACCGCCTCGCGCAGCGCCCAGGCCAGCGCGGACTCGCTCTCGTCCGGAACGCCGTCGAGGTCGGGTTCGGCCGGCAGGTCGGCGACGACACCCGCCGCGGTCAACGCGACCTGTATTCCGGCGAGTTCACCGGCCAGCCGGGGCCTGCGATAGCCGGTCACCGCCTCGCGTACGTCGACCAGGGCCTGACGGCTGACCTGTTCGATGTCGGCGACCTGCTGGGCCGCCTTGTCGGGGTGCCCGGGGAGCATCCGCCCGGCCAGCTCGCTCTTGAGCGTGATCAGCGAGAGCGAGTGGCCGAGCAGGTCGTGCAGGTCGCGGGCGAGCCGCAGGCGTTCCTCGTTCGCGGCGAGCTGGGCGACGGTGGCCCGTGCCTTGCGCAGTTCCACCGTCGTGAGGACGAGCTGCCGCACGCCGGTCATCGCGAAGCCGATGAGGACGACGAGCAGGACGAGGTTGCGCGCGTCCCCTTCGCCGCCGTGCAGGCCGACGAGCAGCATCACGACGGCGGTCAGCGGGATGGTCCAGTACGAGACGCGCAACGGGAACGTCGTCCCGCAGGCGACCGAGACGTACACGAACAGGCCGAGCCAGGGCGCTCCGAGCGTCAGGCACAGGACGACGGCCAGCACGCCGAGGCCCAGCACCATGAGGGCGACGGCCAGGGAGCCCGTGAAGGCCTTGCCCATGTGCCGGAAGACCAGCGTCAGATAGACCGCGACGAAGGCCGCGAGGCCCGCCCAGCCGGCCGCGGTGGCCGGGGGCGTGTGGTGGCCGGAGACGAGGTCGTGGACCGGCGAGCTGAGGAACACCAGCCAGATGACGATCCACACCGACTTGCGCAGGGCCTCGCGGACGTTGCGCGGGGACTGTCCCATCCTCACGATCCGGTCCGTGCGGGCCATGTCGGGCATCGGGTCTTCCGTCATGGCGTTCACGCCTTCAGCGTGTCCTTCCGGTACAGCCAGGCCGCGCCGCCCGCGAAGAGGGCGAAGGACACGGCGAGGATGGCGATGTCCTTCGCGTGCGGGGCGTTGCCCAGTTCGATGGCCTGCCCCAGGGCAGCGTACGCGTGCGTGGGGAGCCATTTGGCGATGCTCTGAAGCCAGTCGGGGAAGGTCGTCGTCGGCATCCACAGGCCGCCGAGCATCGACAGGCCGAAGTAGACGATCATCGTGATCGGCCGGACCGCGTCCCCGCTGGCGAGGTAGCCGATGGCGACACCGAGCGCGGCGAAGACCAGGCTGCCCGCCCAGATCACGCCGGTGAGCGCGAACCACTGCCAGACGTCCAGGCGTACGTTCTTCACCGCCGCGGCGACCACGAAGACGATGACGATCGACGGCAGGCTGATCACGGCGGCGCTGGCCGTCTTGGCGAACACATAGCCGCGGCCGGGCAGCGGGGTGAGCCTCAACTGCCTTACCCAGCCGCTCTCCCGCTCCTTGGCGATGCGCTCGCTGTTGCCCATGAGGACGGCGGTCAGGGCGCCGAAGGAGGCCATGGAGACCATGAAGAACGTGGGCAGGGTGAGACCGGTGCCGGGGACCTTGGTGGTGCTGTCGGCGCTGCCCGCGATCAGCAGGAACAGGGCCGAGGGATAGATCACCGAGAAGAACAGGAACTTCCGGTTGCGCAGGGCGCGGGTGATCTCCAGCTTGATGAGACTGTTCACTTGGAGATCTCCATCTCGGCGGCGGTGCGGGTGGCCTCTTCGGCCTCGGTGATGGCGACGAAGGCCTGCTCCAGACCGAGCCCGGCGACTTCGAGGTTGCGGGGGTAGACGCCGAGCCCGTACAGCGCGTGGACGGTCGCGTCCGCGTCCGAGGACTGGATGCGCACGGTCTGCCCGGACCCCGCGGCGGAGCCGCTCTTGGACACCGTGACCGAGGTCAGGAAGGGCAGCGCGCGCAGCGGGGCCTCGTCGATCGTGCCCTCCAGGTCGAAGGAGACGCGGCGCGCTCCGGCCTTCGCCTTGATCTCGGCGGCGGTGCCGTCGGCCAGCAGCCGTCCCCGGTGCAGGACGAGGACGCGGTCCGCTATCGCGTCGGCCTCTTCCAGGTAGTGCGTGGCGAACAGGACCGTACGGCCCTGGTCGGCCTGTTCGCGCATGGTGGCCCAGAACGCCTGCCGGGCGGTGACGTCCATGCCGGTGGTGGGCTCGTCGAGGACGATCAGGTCGCTGTCGCCGGCCGTGGCGAGGGCGAAGCGGACGCGCTGTGCCTGACCGCCGGAGAGCTTGTTGACCTTGCGGTCGGCGATCTGGGTGATGCCCGCGCGGGCGAGGACCTCGGCGGCGCGGTACGGCCTCGGGTGCAGATCGCAGGCGAGCTTGACCAGTTCACCGACGGTGACCTCGTCCATCAGGCCGCCGCTCTGGAGCATGGCGCCCACCCGGCCGGCGACGATCGCCTCGCGCGGGCCGGTGCCGAACACCCGGACCGTCCCGCTGTCGGCGTTCTTGAGGCCGAGCAGCAGGTCCAGCGTGGTCGACTTGCCCGCGCCGTTGGGTCCCAGCAGGGCGACGGTCTCGCCGGGGTGGAGTTCGAGCGTCAGTCCGTCCACTGCCCGGACGTTCCCGTAGCTCTTGGTCACCGATTCGAACCCGACCACCGATGTGGTGGTCGCCGCAGTCGTTGTCATGGCTCCATGGTGATGGAGACGAGGGTGTGCGCGGCAGTGTGGTGTGTCCTGGGCCGCGGATGACAGATGTCATGTCGGCGGGCCGGCACGGCAAGAGGGCACCTCGGTCGGTGGATACCGGCCGGAGTGCCCTCGATGTGCTTGCCGTGCGCGCTAGTTGGGGTTGGTGGAGATGGTCACGATCCGGGCGGCGGCCGTCTTGCCGAGGAGCGCCCTGCCGACGGCCGAGGCCACGTCCTGCGGGCTCACGGCCTTCTGGCTGCCGTTGCCCTTGGTGATCGTCACACCGTCGAAGGCATGGCCGTACAGCGCCTCGAGCGTCTTGAGGTCGTAGTGCTCGACGAGCTTGCCCTGGACCGGCTGGACGCTCAGGAACTTCCAGATGGACTTCTGCGGGCTGAAGGAGACGGCGTGGGCCGCGTCCGTCCGGACGGTGATGTTCGCGGACATGGCGACCGTCGCGAACGTCGACATCTTCCGGTCCACCTCGGCCTTGTCCACCGTCGGCTGACGGGTCGTGGTAGCGACCTTCACCGGCGCGGCCGCGTTGGTCTCGACCTGGGCGCGGTACGCGTCCTCGACGGCCTGGACCGAGGGCCCGGCGTCGATGCCCTTGCCCGCCTTGCCGTAGACCGCGACGGCCTTGCCCGGCTGGAACTTGATCGTGCCGTCGCTCGCCGAGCCCGAACCGCTCGCGGCACGCTCCAGCGCGGCCTGGAGCTTCTCCTTGTCGACCGGCATGACGGGATCCACCACACGCCCCTGGCCGAACAGCGAACCGATCACCGAGATCGGGTTGTAGTCGCTGCCTGCGGCGGCGCGGACGGTCGCCTGGCTGTCCAGCTGGAGTCCGGCCTGGTCGGGCCTGAGCTGGACCGTGTCGCCGTCCACGGACAGCGTGAGCGGCTTGTTCGTCCGGCTGCCGAGGGCGTCGTCGAGCTTCTTGACGGCGTCGTCACGGGTGCCGCCGCCGATGTCGACGCCGAGCACCGTGGTGCCCTTGGGCACGTCCGAGTGGTTCATGAGCAGGCCGGCACCGTAGGCGCCGCCGGCCAGGACCACGACGAGGGCGGCGAGGAGCGCCGGTTTGTTGCGGCCCTTCTTCTTGGCCGGCTTCGACGGGGCGGACGGCTGGCGGACCGGCTCGGGGAGCTTCGGCGGGGTGTGCGACCGGGGGCCGTCGTTGCGCTCACCGTCGTACGCGAAGTTCTGGGAGGGCGAGACGACGGGGATGCCGCTGGTCAGGGTGTGACCGGAGACGTTCTCCGCGGGGGCGCCGTAGCCACCGGGTCCCGGGTCGGGTGCCGGCTTCTGCGGCGTCAGGATCGCGGTGTCGTCGCTGAGACCGCCGCTCAGGCCGCCGCGCGTGCCGGTGCCGGTGCCGGGGTAGCTCCTGCCCGCGTTGCGGTTGCCGGTGCCCGGGCCGGACTGCGCGGCCAGGCTGCCGGGGCCCGCGCCCGCGCCGGCTGGCGGCCGCAGCGGGCCGTCGCCGGTGGCGGGACCGCCGGTCGGACCGGAGGGGCCGCCGCGGCCGCTCTCGGCGAAGTACGGGAGGTCGTCGCGGCGCGGTTCGCCGGACCCCGTGGACGCGCCCGGCCCGCCGGACGAACCGATGGCCGGGAAGGAGCCGGTGTCGCGCAGGGCCCCCGAGACGTCGAAGGAGCCCGTGCCGCCGCCGTGGCCGGGGGCCACGGGTCCGGCGCCGGTGGCGCCGGGGAGGGCCGCGCCGTTCGGGCCGCCGGGGCGCACGCCACCGGTGATGCCCAGCGGTCCGGCGCCGATGGACGGCGCGGGTCGGCCCGTGCCGAGTGCGCCCACGGGACCCGGGGTGCCGGCGGGCGCCGAAGCGCCCGGCATGCCCGCCCCGTTGGTCGAGCCGCCGCCCTGCCCGCCCTTGGGGGGCGTACCGGGCTTGCGGGGCGCGAACCAGTTGCTCGTCTCGGCCGCCTCGGGCTGGTCCGCGGGCGGAGCCGGGACGATGGCCGTCGATCCCGAGGCGTTCGCGGGCGAACTCATGCCCGGCACCGTGTGTGTCCCGGTGTCGCCGCCGTCGGGCGACACGTCGGCGTCGGCGACGGGTGTACGGACGACCACGGGCGGGATGGGCCGCGATCCGGGGATGTTGATCCGGATCCGTGTCGTCAGGGTTGTCTCGGTCTTGCGCTCCTCCGTCGGCTTTCCCGCGGCCGAACGACCCGTGTCGGCGCCGTTCTGGGAAGCCGTGGGGGTGCCGTACGGCGGCGTCCCCGACGGGTACGCGGCTCCACCGCGCCCGTTGGGCCCGGAGGACGAACTGTCAGTTTCACGACTCAAGGCAGGTTCTCCCGGTTGGCTCCGCCGCCCGTTTGCTCGACCTCATCTCGGGCAGCTCGGCGGCGCGCACCACCATACTGGCCATGTCCGGCCGGCAAACCTCGGCCGTGCAGGAATCTCGCACGGGACCCGCACGGGACCGATACGGCGAAGTGGTACGTCACTTGCCAAGTCGGGCGCCGGAAGGGCCCGGTTGCCGCCCCTGACCGAGAGTGGCACACATCACAGCCAGGGCCATGCCTCCGAGCAGGAAGAGATACGAGCCGACTCCCGCTCCGAAGAGGAAGTCCCCTTCCGGGCGGCTGGCGGTGAGCAGGACGACGGCGACCATCCAGCCCGCGGCCGGGGCGACGGCCCCGGCCCGGGACTCCGTCGCCCGCGCGCCGCCCAGGAAGAGTCCGGCGGCGCCCACCAGGGCGAGCAGCAGCCCGAGGGGGAACCAGCCCGGCTGCACCAGCGCTCCCGCGACGCCGACCACGGCGCCGAGCAGGAAGAGCCCCAGGTAGGCGGCGATCCGGCCGCCCGAGGGGCGCATCAGTGGCTGGGCGAGCATGCTTGGGCCGCCGCGCTGTCCGTTCGTGCTCATCGCTCTTCCGTCCCTCGCCGGGTCGTGCCGCTCGTCGTCGTCCCCGCGCCCGTCACCGGTCGCCCCCTTCGGCCTTCCCGGTCCCTTCGAAGAGGTCCCTCTCGCGCGCCGCGGGTCGCGGGGCGCCGGCCAGTTCGTAGTACTCGGTGGTGAACAGCGGCTGGGCCAGCTCGTTCGAGAGGACGAACCAGGGCCCGTCCACGGTGATCTGGGTGGCGTGCGCGCTCATCGCCGCGGCCTTGGCCGCGGCGTAGGCGGTGCCGTCGATCTCGGTGGTGACGACCGCCTCGTCGACCACGCCGGGTACGTCGCCGACGGCGGCGGCCCGGTCGAACGGCAGCCCGGGGAGGGCTTCGCGCAGACGGGCGAACGCCTCCTCGGCGACCGGGCGCGGCACCCGGTTCCAGTAGGTCTTGGCGATCCGCCAGGCGCCGCCGAGGTCGGGGCGGTGGGCGGGCTCCGCGGCCAGTTCGGCGGCGCGGACGGCCACGCGGTGGGCCTGGATGTGGTCCGGGTGCCCGTAGCCCCCGTCGGGGTCATAGGTGACGAGCACCTGGGGACGCATCTCGCGGATCACCTCAACGAGGTGGTCGGCGGCGGCGTCGACCTCTGCGGCCCAGAAGGCACCGGCACGGTGGTTCTGCTCGGCGCCCATCATCCCGGAGTCGCGGAACCGCCCGGGGCCGCCCAGGAAGCGGTGGTCGGCGACGCCCAGTTCCTTCATGGCGGCGCTCAGTTCACCGGTCCGGTGGGGGCCGAGTCCGCCGTCGCGGTCAGGGGTGAGATGGGCGAGTTCGGGCGGAATGACCTCACCCTCCTCGCCGAGGGTGCAGGTCACCAGCGTCACCTGGGCGCCCTCGGCCGCGTACCGGGCCATGGTCGCGCCATTGTTGATCGACTCGTCGTCCGGATGCGCGTGCACCAGGAGCAGACGCCGGTCGGGCAGTTCCGTCATGGAGCCCACCCTACGAGGCACCGGTCGCCCGGGACCCACCCGCCGGGCTCGTCGCGCCGCTGCGGACGGCGGCCGCCGAGGGGCCCCGCAGGCCGCTGGGTCCGGCTGTTCGGCGGCGCGGACGAACCGGGCCGTTTCGGCGAGGCCGGGCGGGGCAGGCGGGGAGCTGGAGCCGTGCGCTCTCCCCGCCGTCGGTCCCGGCGCGGATCAGAACTTGATGCTGCCGATCATGCCCGCGATGTTAGTGGTCAGGTCGCTGATCGTGGGCGCGATGGTCGAGGAGGCGAGATAGAAGCCGAGCAGCATGCAGACGACCGCGTGCCCGCCTTTCAGTCCTGACTTCTTGATCAGAAGAAAGACGATGATCGCCAGCAGCACCACCGCCGAAATCGAGAGTGCCACGGCGGCTCACCTCCAAAGTTCCCAGGGACCTGGGGTCCGGTACGGGGTCGGACATGGGGGGTCGGTCAATCCAAACAGCAGCCAGCAGGTTCCTACCCACGCAGCGCTAGTGATCATAACTATCCGTACGCGCGCATCGATCGGCGCACGGCCGCACAAGGGGGCGCATGGCCAATATGGTCGAGGCATGACGAACGAGCCTCTCTCCTTCCCGCGCCGGTACGCCCGCACCCAGCGGTTCACCTCCGGCGCGCCGCGCGCGTTCACCGTGTCCCCCGACGGTTCCCGTGTGGTGTTCCTTCGCTCCCCCTCCGGCACGGAGCGGGCGAACCAACTCTGGGTCCTCGACGTGCCGGAGGGCCGTGAGCGGGTCGTCGCCGACCCCGCGGCCCTGCTCGGCGGTGCCGCCGAGCACCTCTCCCCGCAGGAGCGGGCGCGGCGCGAACGAAGCCGCGAGGGCGGCGCGGGCATCGTCGGCTATGCCACCGACACAGCCGCTGAGTTGGCGTGTTTCACCTTGTCAGGGCGGCTGTTCACGGCGGAGCTGCGGGCCGGCACCGCGCGTGAACTCCCGGTCCCCGCACCGGTGATCGACCCGCGCCCCTCTCCCGACGGCAGGCTCGTGGCGTACGTGTCCCAGGGCGCGCTGCGGGTCGTCGGGGCCGAGGGCGAGGGCGACAGGGTGCTCGCGGAGCCGGAGGAGAGCGCGGGCGACGGCGCGGTCTCCTACGGCCTGGCCGAGTTCATCGCGGCCGAGGAGATGGGGCGTTCGCGCGGCTTCTGGTGGTCACCCGAAGGGGACCGGCTGCTTGTCGCGCGGGTGGACGACACGCCGGTACAGCGCTGGTGGATCTCCGACCCGGCGAACCCGGAAGCCGATCCCCAGCGGGTCGCCTACCCGAGGGCGGGCAGCGCCAACGCGGACGTCCGGCTGTTCGTGTTCGGGCTCGACGGGGTGCGCACGGAGGTGTCCTGGGACCGGGCGCGCTACCCGTATCTGGCACATGTGCACTGGTCAGCCGCCGGTGCGCCGCTGGTTCTGGTACAGGCGAGGGACCAGCGCAGCCAGCTGTTCCTGGCCGTGGACCCGGACACCGGGGCGACCCGGATGGTGCACGCCGATGAAGATCCAACTTGGCTTGATCTTTTCCCTGGAGTGCCGTGCTGGAGCCCGGGCGGACAGCTCGTGCGGATCGCCGACGAGGGCGGCGCGCGGGTTCTGGAGTTCGGCGAACGGCCGCTGACCGGGGCCCAGTTGCACGTCCGGTCGGTGCTCGACGTCTCGGCCGACGATGTGCTGGTCGCCGCCTCGGCGGGCGAGGACGCGAGTTCGCCCGAAACGGGTGAAGTACACGTGTACCGGGTGAACGAACTCGGCCTGGAGCGCGTCTCGCAGGAGCCGGGCGTGCACTCGGCGGTGCGCGCCGGGGGCGTGACCGTGCTCGTGTCGTCGGTGCTCGACCAGCCGGGCGTCAATGTGCGGGTGCTGCGCGACGGAAAGCCTCAGGCGACCATCCCCTCGTACGCCGAAGATCCTGGTTTGTCCCCGCGCGTGACGCTCACACAGGGGGGCGCACAGAAAATCCAATGCGCCGTGCTTATGCCGGCCGACTACGACGGTGACACTCCCCTGCCCGTCCTCCTGGACCCCTACGGCGGCCCGCACGGCCCCCGGGTGGTGGCCGCGCACAACGCCCACCTCACCTCGCAGTGGTTCGCCGACCAGGGCTTCGCGGTGGTCGTCGCGGACGGCCGCGGCACCCCGGGGCGCTCCCCCGCCTGGGAGAAGGCGATCCGCGACGATCTGACGCTCTCCCTCGACGACCAGGTGGAGGCGCTGCACTCGCTCGCGGAACGCTTCCCGCTCGACCTGTCCAAGGTCGCGATCCGCGGCTGGTCGTACGGCGGCTGGCTCGCGGGACTCGCCGTGCTGCGCCGCCCCGACGTCTTCCACGCGGGCATCGCGGGCGCCCCGGTCGCGGACTGGCGGCTGTACGACACGCACTACACGGAGCGATACCTCGGCGACCCGGCCGCGAGTCCGGCGGTGTACGCGAGGAGTTCACTGGTCACCGACGAGGGGCTCGCCGAGCCGGCGGACACCCACCGGCCGCTGATGATCGTGCACGGCCTCGCGGACGACAACGTCGTGGTGGCGCACGCCCTGCGGCTCTCCTCGGCACTGCTGGCCGCCGGCCGCCCGCACGAGGTGCTGCCGCTCTCGGGGGTCACGCACATGACCCCGCAGGAGACGGTCGCCGAGAACCTCCTGCTCCTCCAGGTCGACTTCCTGAAGCGCTCCCTCGGGATGAGCTGACCCACGCCGACCCGCCGGAAAAACAACGAGCCGGGGTGACATGGCGACACCCCGGCTCGTTCACGGCACCCGCACGGCCGTACGTTGTTCACCTTGACGCGTCCGTATATCGGTACCGCTTCCGTCAAGTTGCCTGCGTGTTAACGAAGTTCGCTCACATTTGTGATGTTATGCCGTACCGTCGGACGGCTCCTCCGGGGGCACGACCTGCTTCTCCTCGGCGAAGTGACAGGCCGAGTCGTGGGCGGCCGGACCCTCGACGAGCCGGAACTCGGCCGGCACCGCGAGCAGCGGCACCTCGAGCGTGCAGCGTTCCTGCGCCTTCCAGCAGCGGGTGCGGAACCGGCAGCCGGACGGGATCTTCGCGGGCGAGGGCACGTCCCCGTGCAGGATGATCCGCTCCCGGTGCTCCCGGGCCTCCGGGTCCGGAACGGGCACCGCGGACAGCAGCGCCTGGGTGTAGGGGTGCGTCGGATGGTCGTAGATCTCGATGTCCCGGCCGGTCTCCACGATCCGCCCGAGGTACATCACCCCGACCCGGTCGGAGATGTGCCGCACGATCGACAGGTCGTGCGCGATGAAGACGTAGCTGAGTTCGAACTCGGCCTGGAGCCGGTCCAGCAGGTTGATCACCTGCGCCTGCACGGACACGTCGAGCGCGGAGACCGGCTCGTCGGCCACGATGATCTCGGGCCGCAGCGCCAGGCCACGGGCGATGCCGATGCGCTGGCGCTGGCCGCCGGAGAACTGGTGCGGATAGCGGTTGATGTACTCGGGGTTGAGCCCGACCACGTCCAGCAGTTCCTGGACCCTGCGCCGCCGGTCGCCCTTCGGCGCGACCTCGGGGTGGATGTCGTACGGCTCCCCGATGATGTCGCCGACGGTCATGCGCGGGTTGAGCGAGGTGTACGGGTCCTGGAACACCATCTGGATGTTGCGGCGCACCGCCTTCAGCGCCTTGCCGGACAGCTGGGTGATGTCCTCGCCCTTGTACTTGATCGTCCCCTCGGTCGGCTTCTCCAGGTTGACCAGCATCTTGGCGACCGTGGACTTGCCGCAGCCGGACTCGCCGACGATGCCGAGGGTCTCGCCGCGGTCGAGGTGGAAGTCGACGCCGTCGACGGCCTTGACCGCCCCGATCTGCTTCCTGAACAGAATCCCCTGGGTGAGGGGGAAGTGCTTGACCAGTCCGCTGACCTCCAGCAGCGGCTCAGTTGCGGCTTGAGTCATCGAGGCACTCCCTCCAGAAGAAGCAGGCGCTCCCGCGGTCCGCGTCGACCTCCGCGAGCGGCGGCACCTCGGTGCGGCAGATGTCCTGCGCCATCGGGCAGCGCGGGTTGAAGGCGCAGCCCGACGGGATGCGCATCAGGTTGGGCGGCAGGCCCTTGATGGCGTAGAGCTCCTGGCCCTTCTGGTCGAGCCGGGGGATCGAGTCGAGGAGCCCCTTCGTGTAGGGGTGGGCGGGCGCCTTGTAGATGTCGTGGACCGGAGCCGTCTCGACGATCCGGCCCGCGTACATCACCGCGATCCGGTCGGCGACGTCCGCGACCACGCCGAGGTCGTGGGTGATGAGGATGAGCCCCATGTGGAGCTCGCGCTGGAGTTCCGCGAGCAGGTCCATGACCTGGGCCTGCACGGTGACGTCGAGCGCGGTGGTCGGTTCGTCGGCGATGATCAGGGCGGGTTCCAGGGCCAGCGCCATGGCGATCATGATGCGCTGGCGCATACCGCCGGAGAACTGGTGCGGATAGTCCCGCACGCGCTCCTTGGCGCCCGGGATGCGTACGTGCTCCATCAGCTCGATCGCCTTGGCGCGGGCTTCCTTGCGTTTCATCCCGCGGTGCACGATGAACATCTCGCCGAGCTGGTCGCCGACGCTGATGACGGGGTTCAGGGACGACAGCGCGTCCTGGAAGATCATCGCCATCTCGGCGCCCCGCACCTTGCGCCGCTCCTCCTCCTTGAACTTCAGCAGGTCCTTGCCCTGGAAGAGGATCTCGCCGCCGGTGATCTTCCCGGGCGGCACGTCGAGGATGCCCATGATCGCCTGGGCGGTCACCGACTTGCCGGAGCCGGACTCGCCGAGCACGGCGAGCGTCTCGCCCTCGTCGACGCTGTAGTTGACCCCGTTGACGGCCTTGGCGACACCGTCCCGGGTTCTGAACTCCACCTGTAGATCCCGCACTTCGAGCAGCACGGCTCTCACCTCAGCTTCGGGTCGAGGGCGTCGCGCACCGCGTCGCCGAGCATGATGAACGCGAGCACGGTGATCGCGAGCGCGCCGGCCGGCCACAGCAGCATGTGCGGGGCCTGGCGGATGTACGCGGAGGCCGAGGAGATGTCGATGCCCCAGCTGACCGTCGGGGGCTTGAGACCGACGCCCAGGTACGACAGCGTCGCCTCCAGCGAGATGTACGTGCCGAGCGCGATGGTCGCGACGACGATCACCGGCGCGACGGCGTTCGGGGTGATGTGCCGCAGCATCATCCGCGAGTTGGAGGCGCCGAGGGCGCGGGCCGCGTGGACGTAGTCGTTCTCCTTGGTGGTGATGACGGAACCGCGCGCGATCCGGGAGACCTGCGGCCAGCCGAGCAGCACCATGAACCCGACGACCGGCCAGATCGTGTTGCTGGTCACCACGGAGAGCAGGACCAGACCGCCGAGGACGACGGGGATCGCGAAGAAGATGTCCGTGATCCGGGACAGGACCGAGTCGCCCACCCCGCCGTAGAAGCCGGCCAGACCGCCGAGGAACGAGCCGAGGAGCGCGACCCCGACCGTGGCGAGCACACCGACGCTGATCGAGACGCGGGTCCCGTACACGGTCCGTGTGTAGACGTCGCAGCCCTGTCCGTCGAAGCCGAAGGGATGTCCGGACTGCGAGCTCTGCTGCGCCTTGGAGAGGTCGCACTTGAGGGGGCTCTGGGAGGTGATCAGGGAGGGCCAGATCGAGATGACGACCAGGAAGAGAATGATGAGTCCGGAGACGATGAAGACCGGATTGCGGCGCAGGTCGCGCCAGGCGTCGGACCACAGGGAGCGCGGCTTCTCGCCCGGTCCCGTGCCCTCGGGGCCTCCCGGTGTCTTCTCCAGGGTCTCCGCCTCGCTCGACCCGAGGTCCATCGTGCCCCCGAAGCCGGTCGGGGCGATGGCGAGATCCTCCGGCGGCGGGCCTTCGGGGCCGTGGTGGAATTCCTCTTCATCGTACGGCGGCTGCTCAGGCATAGCGGATCCTCGGGTCGAGTACGGCGTACAGCAGGTCGACGAGCAGATTGGCGACCATGAAGATGAGGACGAGTACGGTCACGAAGCCGACGACGGTCTGGGTGTTCTGGCGCACGATCCCCTGGTAGAGGTAGTAGCCGACTCCGTGGATGTTGAAGATCCGCTCGGTGACGATCGCGCCGCCCATCAGCGCGCCGATGTCGGTGCCGATGAAGGTGACCACGGGGATCAGCGAGTTGCGCAGCAGGTGGCGGATGGTCACCCGGCGCCGCGGCAGGCCCTTGGCGACGGCCGTGCGGACGTAGTCGGACCGCTTGTTCTCCGCGATGGAGGTCCGGGTCAGCCGGGTCACGTACGCCAGCGACACCGAGGCCAGTACCAGCCCGGGCACGATCAGCTCACCGAAGGTGGCGTCGGCGGAGACCGACGGTTTGATCCAGCCCCACTTGATACCGAGCAGCAGCTGGGCCAGCAGACCGGTGACGAAGGTCGGCACCGCGATGACGACGAGGGTGAGCAGCAGGACGCCGGTGTCGACGGGCCGGCCGCGGCGCAGACCGGTGATGACGCCGAGCGTGATGCCGATGACGATCTCGAAGAAGATCGCGACGATCGTCAGCCGGATGGTGACCGGGAACGCGGAGGACATCAGGTCGATGACCGGCTGTCCGTCGAACGCGGTGCCGAAGTCGCCGGTGAAGATGTGGCCGAGGTAGGTCAGGTACTGCTGCCACAGGGGCTTGTCGAGGCCGAACTCCGCGCGCAGCTGGGCGGCCGTGGCGGGGTCGCACTTGCGCTCGCCGCACAGACCCGCGATGGGGTCGCCCATCACGTTGACCATCACGAAGATGAGCAGGGTGGCGCCGATGAAGACCGGGATCATCTGCAGCAGTCGCCGGATGACGTACCGTCCCATGAGTGCTCCGGAGATAGAGGGGCGGACCGGCGTGAGCGGCCCGCCCCGGGCGGCTCAGTTGACGGTGATCTCGTTGTAGACGGGCACGCTGAACTGGTTCAGCGCCACGTTCGAGACCTTGTCCGAGTAGCCGGCGCTGCCGTTCTGGTACCAGAGCGGGATGGCGGCCATGTTGTCCCGTACGACCCCTTCGGCCTGCTGGAAGAGCTTGATGGCCTTGGTGGTGTCGGTCTCCGCGTTCGCCTGGTTGACGAGGCTGTCGAACTGCTTGTTCGACCACTGGCCGTCGTTGGAGGAGGCGTTCGTGAAGTACAGCGGCTGGAGGAAGTTCTGGATCAGCGGGTAGTCCATCTGCCAGCCGGCCCGGAACGGACCGGGCATCTTGTGCTGCCCGATCTGGTTGCGGAAGTCGGCGAAGGTGCCGATCGGGTTGCCGACGCACGCCTTGTCGTTGCCGAGGGAGTTGTTGATGGAGTTGCAGACGGCGTCGACCCATTCCTTGTGGGAGCCGGTGTCCGCGTTGTACGAGATCTTGACCTGGCCGCCGGGCAGCCCGCCGCCCTCCTGGACCATCTTCTTGGCCTCGGACGGGTTGTAGTCGCAGTACTTGCCGCACAGCCCTTCCTGGAAGCCGCCCTTCGTGCCGAGCACCGGTGAGGTCCAGTCGCTCGCGGGGGTCCGCGTCTTCTGGAAGATGGTGTCGGTGATCTGCTGGCGGTTGATCGCCATGGACAGCCCCTGGCGGACCTTGGTGGCGCCGCTGGTGTTCCACTTCGGGTCGTAGAACGGGAACGCGAGCGTCTGGATGATGCCGGCCGGGGTGTTGATGTACCGCCCGTTCAGGTCGGACTTGGCGTTCTTGAGCTGGGCCGCGGGCACGTCGTCGACGAGGTCGAGGTTGCCGGCCAGCAGGTCGTTGTAGGCGGTGTTGTTGTCCGTGTAGACCTTGAGGGTCACACCGTCGTTCTTCGCCTTGTCGTCACCGGGGTAGTCGTTCCACTTCACCAGGGCCATCTGCGAGCCCTTGGCGTAGTTGTCGATGGTGTACGGACCGTTGCCGATGGGCTTCTTCACCCAGGCGGCGTGGTCGCTGAAGAACGACTTGGGCAGCGGCGAGAACGCCGCGTAGCCGAGCGTGTCCGGGAACGTCGAGAACTTCTGGGTCAGCTTGACCGTGAACGTGTCCGTTCCGGTCACCTTGAGCCCGGACAGAGTGTCGGCGCTCTGACTGCCCGTGTCGGGGTGCGTCTTGTCGTAGCCCTCGATGTACCCGAAGAAGTACGCGTTCTTCTGGTTGTTCTTCAGGCTGGCGCCGTAGTTCCAGGCGTCGACGAAGGACTGGGCGGTGACGGCCTCGCCGTTGCTGAACTTCCAGCCGCTCTTGACCGTGATCGTGAAGTTCTGCGAATCCGAGGTCTCGATCTTCTGGGCGAGCATGTCCTCGGCCGCGCCGGTCTTGGCGTTGTACCGCTTGAGCCCGCGGAAGATCATGTCGAGGACCTTGCCGCCCTGCACCTCGTTGGTGTTGGACGGCTCCAGCGGGTTCTGCGGGTCGCCCCAGGAGGCGCTGACCGTACCGGAGCCGCCACCGCTGCTCCCTCCGCCCCCGCAGGCGGACGCCGCCAGGGCTACCGCCGCCGCGCATGCGGCCCATTTGGCGTGCGTGGCTCCACGCATGGAGTGCCTCCTCGAGAGTGCGCTGTGCCGCCGGCGCCGGGGTCGGGGTCGGACGTCCGGCTCCGGTGCGCTGTGCCTTTAGGGCCCAATATCTTCCGATACGGGGCACATCGCACATTTACCCCACCCTTTCGAGTGGTGAGCCATCCGGAAGGGTGCACTCCGGACACCCCGTCAAAAGATCTTGACCATCGACCGAGACGATCTTGACCTTCGGCGCAACAGATCTCCACGCTTCGATGCGGAACTGTTGATTCCAGTGCACTGGATGTACGCATTCCGAGACTCCGGCGTCCGGATAACGAACTCATTGCCCGTTTCGCACCATTGGTCCGAATCCGGACACAGAACGGCCACAGTGCGCTACACGCGTAGTTACGCTCAGGTCAACTCAAGGCAAAGAGAGTAAAGAGAAACCCAAGGCGACCGAGATTTTATTGACCTTGCATGAATTGCGTTGAAAAAGTCCGGCGTAGCCCGTAGGGAGCGCCCTGCGGAGCCCTTGACCCTCGGGCCTGGAGCATCATGACCCCCCCTACTCCATCCGCGGCCGCCCCACTTGAGGTGACCGACGAGACCGGCAAGACCCCGGCTCCGTCTTCCACCTCCAAGGGCTCGGAGAGTCGCTCCCCGGGACGACTCGCCTGGACGCGGTTCAAGCGCGACCGCACCGGCGTCATATCCGCGTACATCGTGGTGTTCTTCTTCGCGATCGCGATCTGCGCGCCGCTCATAGCCAAGCTGTACGGGAAGAACCCGTACGAGCAGTACGGCCAGGAGACGGACGGCCTCCTCAACGACTTCGCCTTCCCGGTGAAGCCCAACGGCGGCATCGACAGCAACTTCTGGTTCGGCATCGAGCCCCAGCTGGGCCGCGACGTCTTCACCTTCCTGCTGTACGGCATCCGCACGTCGCTGATGATCGCCACGGCCGCCACCCTGCTCACCACGGTGGTCGGTGTCGTGATCGGCATCACCGCGGGATACCTCGGCGGCCGGACGGACTACCTCGTCGGCCGGGTCATCGACATCCTGCTGTCGTTCCCGTCCACGCTGTTCTTCATCGCCTTCATGCCGGTCGTCTACACGCTCTTCGTGCCCTTCAACGAGGACGTCCCGACCTGGCTGCGAGCCACCTGCCTGATCCTCGTCCTCTCCGCCTTCGGCTGGGCCTCCATCGCGCGTCTGCTGCGCGGTCAGGTCCTCGGCCTGCGGGAGCGCGAGTTCGTCGAGGCGGCGAAGGTGACCGGCGCGTCCTCGCGCCGCATCGTCTTCAAGGAACTGCTGCCCAACCTCTGGACGCCGATCCTGATCCAGTCGACCCTCATGCTGCCGGCCTACGTCACGGCCGAAGCGGGGCTCGCCTTCCTCGGCGCCGGCATCCAGGACCCGACCCCCGACTGGGGCGTCATGATCCAGCGCGGCGCCGGTTTCTACACCGAAGACATCACCTTCATGATCTTCCCGGGCGTCACGATGATCATCTTCGTCCTCGCCTTCAACCTGCTCGGAGACTCGGTCCGCGACGCACTCGACCCGAAGTCCAAGCGCTGACTTCCTCCCCCAGACCCGGTCGTAGTCGTCCGGCTGGTTACCCGTCTCTCACTCACCCACCACTAGGCAGGTAAGCCATGTCCTTTTCCCGCAGAAACTTCCTCATAGCCACTGGTGTGGCCGCCGGTGCGAGCACGGTGCTCAGCGCGTGCAGCAGCGGCAACAGCGGGAGCGGCAACAACAAGGCCCCGTCCGTGGCGAAGGCCAAGGCGACCACCATCGCGGTCGGCACCAAGGCGGACTCCACCGGCCCGGCCCCCGAGGTCACCGGCGCGGTCAAGGGCGGCACGATCTACACGCTCGACCAGATCGACTGGGACCACCTGGACCCGGCGCAGCTCTACTCCTCGTACGAGGGTTCCTGCTCGGTCCTGTTCCTGCGCGGTCTGACCGGCTACAAGATCGACTCCAAGGGCGGCACCACCCTCGTGGGTGACCTCGCCACGGACGCCGGCACCTCGGCCGACAGCGGCAAGACCTGGTCCTTCACGCTGAAGGACAACGTGAAGTGGGAGGACGGCGCCGACGTCACGATCGACGATGTGCGCTGGACCTTCGAGCGCCTCTTCGCCTCGTTCGTCACCCAGGGTCCGCGTTACCCGCAGGGCTGGCTCATCGGCGGCGACAAGTACAAGGGCCCCTACGGCGGCAAGCACCTCGACTCCATCGAGGTCAGCGGCAAGACCATCACGTTCAAGCTGAAGGAGGCCCACGCCGACTTCAACTTCATGCTGGCCATGCGCGGCTTCTCCATCGTGCCCAAGAAGCACGACACCAAGGAGAAGTACGACAAGCACCCGCTCTCCTGCGGCCCGTACAAGATCGCCAACCGCAGCATCGGCAAGTCGGCGTCGCTGGTCCGCAACACCCACTGGGTCGCCGAGACGGACCCGCTGCGCAACGCGTACCCGGACAAGTTCGAGTTCCAGTTCGGCTTCCAGCCGCTGGCCTCCACGGACCGCTACATCGCCGACCAGGGCAACGACCAGTTCACGCTGTCGCTGCTCAACGAGGTCGCCCCGGAGCGCATCCAGAAGGTCATGACGGACGCGACGCTCAAGAAGCGCGTCCTGACGCAGGTCGACACCACCTGCTACTACTTCGCGATCAACACCAAGCGCGTCACGGACGTCAAGGTGCGCCAGGCGCTCAACTTCGCGTGGCCCTCGAAGCAGCTCCAGCAGATCCGCGGTGGTTCGCTCTCCACGGCGACCGCCACCACGATCATCAGCCCGCTCACCCCGGGTCACAAGGACTTCGACCTCTACGGCAAGAAGACCAAGCCCCTGGGTGACCCCGACAAGGCCAAGTCCCTCCTCAAGGAGGCCGGCAAGTCGGGCCAGCGCATCGTCGTCGCCATGCAGCAGTCGGACAACGCGGTCAAGCAGGCCGTCGCGATCAAGACCGCGCTGACCAAGGCCGGCTTCACCCCGGTCGTGAAGCAGGTCGACAAGACCTCCTTCTACAGCCAGATCGGCCAGCTCGACAACGAGTACGACATGTTCGCCGCGGGCTGGGGCCCGGACTGGCCGGCCGGTTACGCCGTCATCCAGCCCTGCTTCGACAGCAGCCAGATCGCCGACGGCGGTGTCAACTGGCCGCAGCTGAAGGACGCGAGCGTGGACAAGGCGATCGCCGCCGCCACGATCGAGCCCGACGCGAAGAAGGCCGCCAAGATGTGGGGCGACATCGACGAGCAGATCATGCAGCTCGCCGCCGTGGTTCCGGACTACAACCCGATCCGCAACTACTTCCACGGCTCCAAGGTCGGCGGCGTGATCTACGACTCCGGCAACACCTGCATCGCGCTGGGCAAGGTCTACGCCGCGAAGGCCTGATCCTGCTTCGGGGCGGCGGCCACCGTGCCGCCGCCCCGGTCTCACTCCCCCCCACCCCTCACCCCCGGCGACGGCGCCCAGTCCGGAAAGTCACGCCATGCTCCGTTTTCTAGTCCGCCGTGTGATCGGCGCACTTGTGATTCTGCTGATCATCAGCGCCGTCACCTTCATGCTCTTCTACGCGCTCCCGCGTGACCCCGCCCGCATGGCGTGCGGCAAGGTCTGCACCAAGGAGCTTCTGGACCAGGTCAGGCACAACCTCGGCATGGCCGACTCGCTTCCGGTGCAGTACTGGCACTGGCTGGAGGGCATCTTCGTCGGGCGTGACTACGGCGGCCTCGGCAACTGCAACGCCCCCTGCCTCGGCTTCTCGTTCACCAACCGTGAGCCGGTCCTGGGCACGATCATGGACCGTCTGCCGACGACGCTCTCCCTCGCCTTCGGTGCCTCGATCTTCTTCCTCATCATCGGCGTCGGCACGGGCATGATCGCCGCGGTCAAGCAGGGCAAGGCCGCCGACAAGATCGCCAGCTCGTTCTCGCTGATCGGCTCCTCGCTCCAGATCTACTTCGTCGGCTACATCGCGATGTACTTCCTGGTCCAGCAGCTCGGCATCCTCGAGCAGCCCTCGTACACGCCGTTCACCGACGACCCCGGAGCCTGGGCCGGCGGCCTGCTGCTGCCCTGGCTGACGCTCTCCATCATCTTCACCGCGAACTACACCCGTATGACGCGCTCCCAGCTGGTGGAACAGCTCAGCGAGGACTACGTGCGCACGGCCCGCGCCAAGGGTCTGTCCCGGCGCGCGGTGTTCTTCCGCTTCGCCTGGCGCGGAGCGATGGGTCCGATCGTCACGATCTTCGGCATCGACCTGGGTACCCTGATCGGCGGCGCCATCATCACCGAGTCGGTCTTCAGCCTCCAGGGCATCGGCAAGCTCGCCGTGACCGCCGTGGACGCGAACGACCTGCCGATGCTGCTGGCCGTGACCTTGGTGGCCTCCGGGGCGATCGTCTTCTTCAACATCCTCGTGGACGCCGTCTACGCCTTCATCGACCCGCGGATCCGGCTCGCCTGACCCCGGCGCCCCGCCGCCGACCCCCCCGCCGAACCGCAAGCTACCCCTCGCATCACCCCCAGGAGCGTCCCCGTGACGAGCACCGATCAGCAGCCCTTCCTGTCCGTCAGGGATCTGAAGGTCCACTTCTCCACCGAGGACGGCGTCGTCAAGGCCGTCGACGGTCTCACCTTCGACCTGGCCAAGGGCAAGACGCTCGGCATCGTGGGCGAGTCGGGTTCGGGCAAGTCCGTCACGAACCTGACGATCCTCGGTCTGCACGACCGTGACCACACCGCCATCGACGGCGAGATCCTGCTGGACGGCAAGGAACTGCTGACCGCCTCCGAGCGCGAGCTCGAGAAGCTGCGCGGCAACAAGATGTCGATGATCTTCCAGGACGCGCTGGCCTCGCTGTCGCCGTACCACACCATCGGCCGGCAGATCGGCGAGACGTACCGCAAGCACACCGGTGCCTCCAAGAGGGAGGCCCGGCTGCGGTCGATCGAGATGCTGCGGCGTGTGGGCATCCCGCAGCCGGACGTCCGGGTGGACGACTACCCCCACCAGTTCTCCGGCGGTATGCGCCAGCGCGCGATGATCGCGATGGCTCTGGTCTGCGACCCCGAGCTGCTGATCGCGGACGAGCCGACCACCGCGCTCGACGTCACCGTGCAGGCCCAGATCATGGACCTGCTCAAGGACCTCCAGCAGGAGTTCGGCACGGCGATCATCTTCATCACCCACGACCTCGGCGTCATCGCCGACATCGCGGACGACGTGCTCGTCATGTACGGCGGCCGGTGCGTGGAACGGGGCACCAAGAAGGAGGTGCTGCGGGCGCCGCAGCACCCCTACACCTGGGGCCTGCTGGGCTCGATGCCGAGCCTGGACGGACCGGTCGACGTGCCGCTTTCGCCGATCCCCGGCTCGCCGCCCTCGCTCCTCAACCCGCCGTCCGGCTGCCGCTTCCACCCGCGGTGCACCTTCGCGGAGACGGTCACGGACGGCCGCTGCTCCACCGAGCAGCCGCCGCTCCAGGTCACGGACGGGCGCGGTGCCGCCTGCCACCTCACGGCGGACCAGCGCCGCGACTTCTTCGCCGACTACGCCGCGACACGTTCGCACTGACGTTACTGAGACGGGACTTCACGATCATGAGCAACACGAACCCCCTCCTGGACGTCACCGGACTGACCAAGCACTTCCCGGTGATGGGCGGCTTCCCCTTCAAGCGGAAGATCGGCGCGGTCCAGGCCGTGGACGGTCTCGACTTCCAGGTCGCCGAGGGCGAGGCCCTCGGTCTGGTCGGCGAGTCCGGCTGTGGCAAGTCGACGACGGGCCGGCTGATCACGCGTCTGCTGGAGCCCACCGGCGGCAGCATCAAGTACCGCGGCCAGGACATCACGCACGCGGGCCGCAAGCAGCTCGCGCCGGTCCGCTCCGAGATCCAGATGATCTTTCAGGACCCGTACGCCTCGCTGAACCCGCGGCAGACGGTCGGCAAGATCGTCTCGGGCCCGATGGAGATCAACGGGATCAACCCGCCCGGCGGTCACGAGAAGCGCGTCCGTGAACTCCTGGAGACGGTCGGCCTCAACCCCGAGCACTACAACCGCTTCCCGCACGAGTTCTCCGGCGGTCAGCGCCAGCGCATCGGCGTGGCCCGCGCGCTGGCCCTGAAGCCGAAGCTGATCGTCGCGGACGAGCCGGTCTCGGCGCTCGACGTCTCCATCCAGGCGCAGGTCGTCAACCTGCTCCAGGAGCTCCAGCGGGACCTCGGCATCGCGTTCCTGTTCATCGCCCACGACCTCGCGATCGTCCGGCACTTCTCGCAGCGCGTCGCGGTCATGTACCTCGGCAAGATCGTCGAGATCGCCAACCGCGAGGACCTGTACGACAACCCGCGCCACCCGTACACGCGCGCGCTGATGTCCGCCGTGCCCGAGGCGACCGCGGACGACGTCCCGGCCCGTGAGCGCATCCTGCTCAAGGGTGACGTCCCCTCGCCGCTCAACCCGCCGTCGGGCTGCCGGTTCCGCACCCGCTGCTGGAAGGCGACGGAGAAGTGCGCGACCGAGGCTCCGCCGCTGGTGCAGATCTCGGGCAGCAACGACGGTCACCTGACGGCCTGCCACTACCCGGAGACTCGCGAGACCGTTCCGGCCCAGCGTCTCGCCAAGGACGCCGAGGCGGCGGTCTGACACACCCCTTTCACGTCAGCCGCCCCCTTCCGGAACCGACTTTCCCGGCCCATTGACCCGAGCCCATGAACGCCGGTTTCAGGGGAACGAAGGCCCGCACCCTCCTGGGTGCGGGCCTTCTCCCATGGCGGGGCGACGGCCCTGGGCGCACCCCGGTCCGGTCAGTGGTCGGCCGGGCCGCGTTCCATGCAGAATTCGTTGCCCTCGGGGTCCGCGAGGACGACGAAGCCGCCGCCGTCGGGGCGGATGTGGTCCGCGACCCGGCGTGCGCCGAGAGACAGGACGCGTTCGACCTCCTCGTCGCGGGTGCGGCCGTGCGGGGTCAGGTCGAGGTGGACGCGGTTCTTGACCGTCTTGCCCTCGGGGACCTGTACGAACAGCAGGGTCGGGCCGCCGGACGGGTCCTCGATGACCGCTTCCGGGTCACCCGGCTTGTCGTCGTCGTGGAGCGGCCGGCCGAGCAGCCGGCTCCAGAACAGCCCGGCATCGTAGGGATCGCCGGTGCAGTCGAAGGTGATCGTGCGGATGGTGGGGTGCGACAGCGGTGCTTCCGTCATGGTCAGTCTCCCGTCCGGCCGTCGGCCAGTTCGCGCAGGATGTCGAGGTGGCCGTTGTGCCGGGCCGTCTCCTCCACGAGGTGCAGGACGATCCAGCGGAGGTCGACGTGGGTGCCGTCGCGGCCCGCCCGCCGCGCCTTGGTGCCGAGGTCGTGCTCGGCCACCAACTCGGCGTAGCGGGAGCTCTGTTCCTCGTACTCCGCGAGGAGCTGCGGCAGCGGGAAGTCCACCGCGATGCGCATCTCCCGGTCGGGGTCCTTCTCCGTCCAGGGACCCTTGTCCTCCTCGCCGAGGAAGACCACCTGGAACCAGTAGTACTCGACCCAGCGGAGATGGTTGATCAGCCCGCTCAGGGTCATGAGCGGGGACCCGGGCAGCGGGGCCTTGCGGGCGTCCTCCGCGGACACCCCTTCGCACTTGGCGCGTGCGGTGGCACGGGCGTAGTCGAGGAACGTGGTCAGCTGGGTGCGCTCGTCCCAGGCGGGGGGCCTGTCCGTACGTGTCTGTGAAGTCATCGGGGTGAAGCATCGCGGCCCGCCCCGTCGATGTCGAGCGAATAAGCACGCCGGGACGGCCCACGCCCTGCGAATGGTCAAAGACCCTACGGGCAAGGGGCGTTGCCCGACCCGGCGCCTGCGGGCAGACTGTCGCCCCATGCCCTTCCACCTGCGCGGAACCGTCCTGCCCGACGGCACCGTCCGCGACCTCTGGACACTCGGCGACCGGATCACCCTCCGGCGCCCCTCCGTCCGAGGTCATGCACCTCGGCGAGGCCGGGCTGCCTCCCGCCGCCGCCGTGGGCGCGGCCGGCTGGACCGCCCGCGCCTTTCTCGGGCTGCCGCTGCTGACCGAGGGCGCCCTGGCCGACATCACCGTGTACGACACGGACCCGCGCGAGGAACCGGCGGTCCTGCGTCACCCGCGCCGCGTGATGCTGCGCGGCCGGATCATCCGCTGACCGCGCCGCTCTCCGTCCGGTCCCGTGCGACCAGTTCGGCCTCGAAGCCGTCGGTGTTCTCCAGGTAGGCGGCGTAGTGGCCGGTGCCTCCCGCGTGGGGGTGCCGGTCGGGGAACAGGAGCGTCCAGCCGTGTGCCGGCGCCTCGGCGACGAGGGCGTCGAGTTCGGCGGGGCTCGTGACGTGGAAGGCGAGGTGGTTCAGTCCCGGACGCAGCCGGTCGTGCCGGTTGGCGGTCAGGGCGGGCGACTGCTCGAAGACGAGATAGGTCTCCCCCAGCCGCCAGCTCCGGCCGTCCGGCCAGTCCTGGTACGGCGCGTACCCGAGCCGCTCCAGCAGCCAGCCCCAGGAGCGCACGGCCCGTCCCAAGTCCGGCACCCACAGTTCGACGTGGTGCAGCATCTCGTCCCGATTCTCGCGAGCGGTGTCGGGGCCCGTCGTGTCCGGGCTCCGCCTTCGGCCTGTTCAACCTGCCATTCTTCGCGCCGGCTCGCGCACCCGATTCCTTCGCGATCAGTGGTTTCGGATGGCCGCGCGGGCTGAGAGACTGCTTCGATGACTGACCGTTCGTTCAGTGACGTCTCGCTCGCCGCCCTGTACGACACGCTGAATCCATGGGGTCCGAGCGACGACTTCTACCTGGACCTGGTGATGTCCGCGCGGTCCGTGCTCGATGTCGGATGCGGAACGGGACGCCTGTTGGCGCGCGCCCGGGAGCACGGTCACGAGGGACGGCTGTGCGGGCTCGATCCCGCCGCGGCCATGCTGGTGCAGGCGCGCGGGCAGGCGGACGCCGAGTGGGTGCTCGGGGACCTCGGATCGGTGCGCTGGGAGCGGGAGTTCGACCTCGTGGTGATGACCGGGCACGCGTTCCAGGTGCTCGTCGGCGACGAGGAGGTGCGGTCCGCGCTGGCCACGGTACGCCAGGCACTCGGCGACGGCGGTCGGTTCGTCTTCGAGACCCGCAACCCCGGCGCCCGGGCGTGGGAGACCTGGCGGCCCGAACGGGCCCGTGAGGTGAGCGACGCGCACGGGGACGCCGTACGGGTCCGCCACGAGGTCGAGACGCCGGTGCTCGGGGACCGGGTGACGTTCAGTGAGACGTTCGAGCACGCGCGCTGGGGGCGGCCGCGGGTCAGCCACAGCACGCTGCGGTTCCTGGGAGCGGACGCCTTGCGGGAGTTCCTCGGCGAGGCCGGGCTCGTCGTGCGCGAGCAGTACGGCGACTGGGGGCGCGAGCCGCTCTCCCCCACCGCACCCGAGATCATCACGGTCGCCGGCCGCGGCTGAACCCGAGCCCGGCGCCCGGCCATTAGCCCGCCGAGGCAGCCCGGCGGACGGCCGGGAACGTCCACCAGGGCCCCCCGTTCACCGCGTGAGGGTGGCGTGCGCCCGGGCCCGTCCGTTCCGCGTGAAGGGGCCTACGCGAAGGGGACCGCACGAAGGGGGCCCGCACGAAGGGGGCCCGCACGAAGCGCCCACGCGAAGAGGCCCGCGCGCGACTGCTGCGGGCCCCTTCCCGTACCGGCTGGTCCCCTCCGGGAGGACGGAGGCTAGGCCCTGTCCTCGGCCGCGTCCTCCAGAGCCACCAGCGCCGGGTCCAGCACGATGTCCTCGTCACGGGCCTCGGTGGTCGGGTCCTCCGGGAAGTGGCATGCCGTCAGATGCCCCTCTCGGTTGCCGGACAGGCGGACCAGCGGCGGCTCCTCCTGGGCGCACTTGTCCTGCGCCTTCCAGCAGCGGGTGCGGAAGCGGCAGCCCGAGGGCGGGGAGATGGGGGACGGCACGTCACCGGCGAGCCGGATGCGCTCCCGGGGGGCCTTGCCGGTCTCCTCCAGTTCGACCTCGGGGACCGCGGAGAGCAGGGCGTGGGTGTAGGGGTGCCGGGGCCGGGTGTAGATCGAGCCCCGGTCGCCGACCTCGATCACCTTGCCGAGGTACATGACGGCGACCCGCTGCGAGAAGTGCCGTACCACCGCCAGGTCGTGGGCGATGAACAGGAACGCGATGCCCAGTTCCTTCTGCACCTCCTGGAGGAGGTTGACGACCTGCGCCTGGATGGAGACGTCCAGGGCGGAGACCGGCTCGTCCGCGACGATCAGCTTGGGCTCGGGCGCCAGCGCGCGGGCCACTCCGATGCGCTGGCGCTGCCCGCCGGAGAACTCGTGCGGGAAGCGGTTGTAGTGCTCGGGGTTCAGGCCGACGATCTCCAGCAGTTCCCGGACCCGCTTCTCCCGGCCGCCGGGCGGGTTGATCCCGTTGACCTCCATCGGCGCGGAGATGATCTTGCCGACGGTCTGCCGCGGGTTCAGCGACGAGTAGGGGTCCTGAAAGATCATCTGGATCTCGGAGCGGACCGGCGCCAGTTCCCTGCGGCTGGCGTGACTGATCTCCTGGCCGCGGTACTTGATGCTGCCGACGGTCGGCTCCAGCAGTCGCGTGATCAGGCGTCCTGTCGTCGACTTGCCGCAGCCCGACTCCCCCACCAGACCGAAGCTCTCGCCCACGTTCACCGTGAGGTCGATGCCGTCCACGGCCTGCACCGCGCCGATGGTGCGCCGGATGGGAAAGCCGCCCTTGACCGGGAAGTGCTTGACGAGGTTCTCGACCACCAGCAGCGGCTCGGCGGAGCCGTCGCCGCCGGCGGCGCGCGGGGCGGGCAGCGTGGCGGCGCCCGCGGTGACGTCCTTCTCGACGTCTTCCTTCATGACGCTCTTCTCCCTACCGCAGCCGGGGCTTGATCTGCTCGATGAAAATGGTCTGCTTCTGCTCGGCCGTGAGATGGCACGCGCCGCCCCGGCTCGCAGGCATCAGCGGGAGTTCGTCCACGCACCGCGCGCCCCCGACCTCGCCCTGGAAGGTGCAGCGGGGGTGGAACCGGCAGCCCGACGGCGGCCTCAGCAGGGAGGGGGGCGAGCCGGGGATGGGCGCGAGCGGTGTGTCGAGGTCCGAGTCCAGTCGTGGCATCGAGTTCAGCAGGCCCCAGGTGTAGGGGTGCTGGGGCGCGCGCAGCACCTCGTTCACCGTGCCGCGTTCCACCGCCCCGCCCGCGTACATCACCATGATGTCGTCGGCCATGTCCGCGATGACGCCGAGGTCGTGGGTGATGAAGATGATGGCCGAGCCGAACTCCTGCTGGAGGTTCTTCAGGAGGTCGAGGATCTGGGCCTGCACGGTGACGTCGAGCGCGGTGGTCGGCTCGTCCGCGATCAGCAGGTCGGGGTCGCAGACCAGGGCCATCGCGATCATCGCGCGCTGGCGCATACCGCCGGAGAACTGGTGCGGATAGTCCTTCGCCCGCTCCTTGGGGTTGGGGATGCCGACCTTGCCGAGCATCTCCACCGCCCGGTCCCAGGCGGCCTTCTTCGACGCCCCGGTGTGCTTCCAGAACGGCTCGGCGATCTGCCGGCCCACCGTGTAATAGGGGGAGAGCGCCGTGAGCGGGTCCTGGAAGATCATCGCGGCCTTGTTGCCGCGCACCTTCTCCAACTCCGACTCGCGGGCGGTGATCAGCTCCTGGCCGTCGAGCACGATCTCGCCCTCGACGGTCGTGAACATCGGGTTGTGCAGGCCGAGGATCGTCAGGTTGGTCACCGACTTGCCCGAGCCCGACTCCCCCACGATGCCCAGGGTCTTGCCGCGTTCGAGGTCGAAGGAGAGTCCGTCGACGGCCTTGACGACGCCGTCCTCGGTCTTGAACCGGACGTACAGGTCACGCACCGAGAGGAAGGGACCCGAGTCCGCCGGGGCAGCGGCGCCCGATTCCTTGGTCGAAGTGGTCACGGATTGCTCCTAGGACAGCCGCACGCGCGGGTCGATGAAGGCGTAGCAGGCATCCACGATGATGTTGAACAGCAGGATCATGGCGGCGGAGAAGAGCATCACGCCCAGCAGCAGCGGAAGGTCGCTGAAGAACACCGACTCGACCGCGAGCTTGCCGAGGCCGGGCAGTCCGAAGGTGTACTCGGTGATGATCGCGCCGCCCAGCAGCGAGCCGAGGTCGATGCCGAAGATGGTGACGATGGGGATCAGCGAACCGCGCCAGGCGTAGCGGAAGAAGACGTACTTGCGCGACATGCCCTTGGCCCGCGCGGTGCGGACGTGCTCCTCCTGGAGCTGCTCGATCATCGACGAGCGCGCCATACGGGTGTACTGCGAGGCGAAGATCGTGGACAGGATCACCCAGGGGATGATCAGCCCGGTGAACCAGCTGACCGGATTCGCGGTGAAGTCGTTGTACGCGGGCTTGGAGAAGAGGTGGCTCTGGTAGACGAGCGCCGCGAGCGCCAGCGGGCCGAGGAAGTAGATCTGCATCGAGCTGAGCACCATCGCGCCGGCGGTCACCGTCTTGTCCACGAGTGTGCCGCGCTTCCACGCGGAGAGCATGCCCGTGCCGAGGCCCACGATCAGGAAGCAGACCGCGGCCCCCAGCGTCAGCGACACCGTGGTGGGCAGGCGGTCCATCAGCGTGCCCCAGACCGCCTCATTGGTGTGGTACGAGTACCCGAAGCAGGGTGCGGGACACGGTCCCTGGTCGAAGCCGTTGCTGCCCAGCACGAGGTTGTGCAGGAAGATCCAGTACTGCTCGGGGATCGACTTGTCGAGGCCGAGCACATGGTGGATGTTCGCGAGGTTGGCGGGCGTGCAGGTCTTGCCGCACATCAGCAGGCCCGGGTCCCTCGGCATCCCGAAGAACAGCAGGAACGCGACGATACTCAGCAGGAAGAGAATGACGGCGGCGCCGAGTGTCCGGCGAATGAGGAAGCGCAGCATGGCAGGGGCAGCTCTCAGACGTCAGCGGGCCCGGCGGGGCCCGGCGCGTTTGCCTCGCCGAGGGCGAGCGCGCCGGGCCCCGTCAGGGCGACGGTTACTTGACGAACAGGCGACGCGGGTCGACGCCACCGATCACGTCGTCGTAGACCAGGCCGCCGACCTTGGAGCCGGCGATCTGGGACTGCTTGTAGTACGCGGTCGGGACGACGTTGACGACGTCCTTGACCAGGTACTGGTCGACCTTCTCCCACTCGGCCGCGCCCTTGACCGGGTCGGTGATCTTGTTGATGCGGTCGATGTCCGCGTTCACCTTGGGGTCGTTGACGTGCGAGTAGTTCTGCGCGCCGTCGGCGATCGCGCGGCCGTCGTACAGCGGCGGGATCACGGTCGAGGAGGACGGCCAGTCGGCACCCCACGCGGTGTGGAAGATGTCGTAGTTGTTGTCCACCTTGCCGACCTGGTCGTAGTAGGTCTCGGCCGGGATCTCCTGGCGCTGGACGTTGAAGCCCGCCTTCTGGAGGCCCGCCGCCATGGCGGTGGAGTACTGCTGGCCCTCGGGGGTGTTGATGTAGCCGAAGGTCAGCTTCATGCCCACCTTGCCCGCTTCCTTCAGCAGGGCCTTGGCCTTGACGGGGTCACCGGCCGGCTTCTTCTTCTTGCCGAACGGGTCGAAGGAGGCGTCGTAGCCGCTGACGGTCGGGCTGATGAGGCCGCCGGCGACCTCCATCGCGTCGGTACCACCGTAGGCACGCACGAACGGCGTGATCGGCAGGGCGTAGGCGATGGCCTCGCGGACCTTCTTGTCCTTGAGCGCCGGGTGGCTCATGTTGATGTTCATCTGGCCGACGTAGGGCTGGAAGCCCGAGACCGTACGGGACTTCATCTTCGGGTCGGCGAGGACCTTGGAGAGGTTGCCCGCGTCGACCTGGTTGTTGAAGCTGAGGCCGGCCTGGTCGGCTCCGGTGTCCGCGAGCAGCGTCTTGGTGGACGCCTCGTACTGCTGGTTGAACGTGATGTTGAACTGGTCCACGTACTGGTGGCGGATCGGGTCCGTCTTCGCGTCCCAGTTGGTGTTCTTCACGAGGACCATCGACTTGCCGGACTTGAACGACTGGATCTTGTACGGTCCGGTCGTCACGGGCGCCCGGTCGTACTTCGTCTTGGTGTCGCCCTTGGCGGAGACGACCGCGTAGCCCGCCATGGCGAGGGCGTACGGCAGGTCGGGGTGCGGCGTCTGGAACTTGAAGACGACGGTCTTCGCGTCCGGCGTCTGGAGGATGCTGTCCGGCAGGTGCTTGCCCTTGTAGGGGCCGTCCTTCAGCAGCTTGCGGTAGTCCGCGCCCGGGGTGTTGGCGAGCCACTGCTGGATGTAGGGCGGGCCCTGGTTGATGAACGGGGCGAAGAGACGCTCGAAGGTCTGGCGGACGTCCTTGGACGTGATCGCCGAGCCGTCCTCGAACTTGATGCCGTCCTTGAGCGTGTACTTCCAGGTCTTGCCGCCGTCCGTCGTGGTGCCGGAGTCGGTGGCGAGGTCGCCGACGACCTCGTGCTTGGAGCCGTCGTCGCTCGTGGCCTTGTATCCGGTCAGACCACGGTGGATCAGCGTGGCGAGGGAGCCCTCGTCGGAGACGTAGATCTGGGCCGGGTCCAGGTGCGCGTAGCTGTCACGCTGGAGGACCTCCATCGTGCCGCCGCTCTTCGCGCCGGGCACTTCGGCCGCGGGGCCGGTGGAGTCGGCGGCGGTGCCGAACTTGATCGACGCCTGCTGCCGCTGCGCGTTCTCCTTGTCCTTGCTGTTGTTGTTCCCCTTGTCGCTGCCGCCCTTGCTGCAACCGGTGAGCACGAGAGCTCCCGCCGCGAGCACTGAGATTGCGGCGTATGCGTGGCGTCCGCCCCTACTCATCACTCAGATTCCTACCCATCTGTGTATCACCGGTGCGATCAAGTGCACCTGTGGTGCCGGTGAGTTGCGGTCGTCGAACCAGTGAGGTGCCGTTGTGGTGCTGTTTGGAAGTGCCGTCAGGAATCGGGGCAAAGGCGCGCGCCCACAACTCTGCGGTCAGCGAGCCGTCTTGGGATCGAAGGCGTCTCTGACCGAATCCCCGAGCAGGTTGAACGCGACGACGAAAATGATCATCGAGACACCCGGGAAGAACATGTAGGTGATGTCGTTCTGCAGAACGAGTTCCGTCGAGGCCTTGGAGAACATCTGCCCCCAGTCGGGCGTCGGTTCGACGATTCCGACGCCGAGGAAGGACAGACCCGCCTCGATCGTGACGAAGTTGGGGAGCAGGTAGGTGGTCTGCACCAGGAGCGGTGTCACGACGTTGGGCAGCACTTCCTTGCGGATGATCCGCCAGGGGGACGCCCCGCTCACCTTGGCCGCTTCGATGAACTCCCGCTCGCGCAGGGCCAGTGCGGTTCCGCGCAGGATGCGGGCCAGACTCATCCAGCCGAGGACCCACTGGACGGCGATCAGCGCGATCACGCGCACATAGGTCGGTGTCTCGTCGCGCGGGCTCACGAAGAGCGAGACCACGACCGGCATGCTCGCGATGAAGAAGAGCTGCGAGGGGAAGGCCAGCAGGAAGTCGATGACACGGCTGATGCCGTAGTCGACCCGTCCGCCGATGTAGCCGGCGGTGACTCCCAGCAGGATGCCGGTGAGCACGACCGTGACCGTCACCGCCACGGAGATCATCAGCGAGGTCCGGATGCCGAAGATCAGCTTGGTGAAGACGTCGTAGCCGTTGCCCGGCTCCAGACCGAACCAGAACTCGCTGCTGATACCGCCGTTGGGCTGGAGCGGCACGCCGGCGCTGTCGAAGAGCTCGGGGCGTTCGTCCGCGTACACCGTGTACGGATTCTTGCCGTACAGCTTGGCGATCAGCGAGGCGGTCAGCCCGATCAGGAAGTAGAACCCCACGACGTAGGCGGAGATGACTCCCGAGCGGTCCCGCTTGAAGCGGGTCCACATCAGCCGGCCGGGAGACCGGCCGACAAGCTGCTCGGCCTCGGGTTTCGTGGTCGCCGCCTGCCCGCCGTGCACGACGACCGGTTCCGCGCCGTCCTCAGTCTCGATAGGACTCGTCACAATTCGCCCATTCCGCAAGTGTGGGTGTGCCGTACCCGGCACCGCCGGTCCGCCGGAGCGGATCAGGCTGCGCCGAGCCGGCGGCCGTCACCAGGCGTGCCCGGCCACCGTTCGGTTCAGAAGAGACGTCGACTGCCCGGCAGTCGCCCGGAAACCCCAGTGGGACGCGCGTAGTTGAAACCACGGCGCGGTCCGTCGGGCCGGGTGTCGACGCCGGCCCCCGCGTCAGTACGCGCTGGCACGGATCCGGGCTCGGAACTCCGCGCCGTCGTCGCGGACCGCTGGGGACGATGTGACCCACAGGGCGCTGATGACACCGCACATGGGTACCTCCTCATGACTCAACCGGTGCACGGACAGGAGGGGTACTGGCTGACCTCCGACACCCCTGACGGAGGATCAAGCACCCCACTGTGCTCGTGAGTCGGCACTGTCCCCACAGCGCATGACCCATTGACCCGAGCGTTACGCGGCTAACTATCTGACATGAGCCAGATAACCGACCACAGCCTTTAGGTCTCGGTTCCATCACAGCTGCCGCGTACATCTTCCAAAATCTGGACAAAATGATCTGCGGGAGAAGCCCCCGAAACGGACGTGTTACATGCCTATCGGTCTGGGCGCACCGGATTTCGGACACGGGAGGGCGGGAAACGGGTGGCAAAAAAGCCCGGGTGCCCCCACGTGGGGGCACCCGGGCTCATTTCGTGCCGGTGATCAGGCGGAACGGCCGATGGATCAGCCGGTCGGGCCGCCCTGGATCAGGCGGTCGGGCCGCTCTGGATCAGCCGTGCTTGGCGCGGCTCGCGGTGCGACCGCGATCCTTCTGGTCGAGGACGACCTTGCGGATGCGAACGGACTCCGGGGTCACCTCGACGCACTCGTCGTCGCGGCAGAACTCCAGGGACTGCTCCAGGGAGAGCTTGCGCGGCGGGACGATCGCCTCGAACGAGTCGGCGGCGGCGGACCGCATGTTGGTGAGCTTCTTCTCCTTGGTGATGTTCACGTCCATGTCGTCGGCACGCGAGTTCTCGCCGACGATCATGCCCTCGTACACCTCGGTGCCGGGGTCGGTGAACAGCACGCCGCGCTCCTGGAGGTTCGTCATCGCGAACGCGGTGACGGCGCCCGAGCGGTCGGCGACCAGCGAACCGTTGTTACGGGTCGTCAGCACGCCGAACCACGGCTCGAGGCCCTCGTGGATGGAGTGGGCGATGCCCGTACCGCGCGTGCCGGTCAGGAACTCGGTCCGGAAGCCGATGAGACCGCGCGAGGGAACGACGAACTCCAGGCGGACCCAGCCGGAGCCGTGGTTCGACATGTTGTCCATCCGGCCCTTACGGACACCCATGAGCTGCGTGACAGCGCCCATGTGCTCCTCGGGCACGTCGATCGTCATGCGCTCGACCGGCTCGTGGACCTTGCCGTCGACGAGCTGCGTGACGACCTGCGGCTTGCCGATGGTCAGCTCGAAGCCCTCACGGCGCATCTGCTCGACCAGGATGGCGAGCGCGAGCTCACCGCGGCCCTGGACCTCCCAGGCGTCCGGGCGCTCGGTGTCGAGCACGCGGAGGGAGACGTTACCGACCAGCTCGCGGTCGAGGCGGTCCTTGACCTGACGGGCGGTGACCTTGCGGTCCTTGACCGCGGCCTTGGTGTCCGCGCCCTTGCCGGTGGCACCGCGGCCGACCATCGGCGAGGTGTTCGTGCCGATGGTCATGGAGATCGCCGGCTCGTCGACCGTGATGAGAGGCAGCGCGATCGGGTTCTCGGGGTCGGCGAGGGTCTCACCGATCATGATGTCCGGGATACCGGCGACGGCGCAGATGTCACCGGGGCCCGCCTTCTCGGCGGGCTTGCGGGTGAGCGCCTCGGTCATCAGCAGCTCGGTGATGCGCACGTTGGACATCGTGCCGTCGCGCTTGATCCACGTGACGCTCTGGCCCTTGCGCAGCTCGCCCTGCTCGACGCGGAGCAGCGCGATACGGCCGAGGAAGTTGTCGGCGTCCAGGTTGGTCACGTGGGCCTGGAGCGGCGCGGCCTCGTCGTAGGACGGGGCCGGGACGGACTGCAGGATCGTGCTGAAGAACGGCTCCAGGCTGTCGCTGTCGGCCGGGACGGTGCCGTTCTCCGGCTTGGTCAGCGAGGCCACGCCGTCACGCGCGCAGGCGTAGACGATCGGGAACTCGATCTGCTCCTCGTCGGCGTCCAGGTCGAGGAAGAGGTCGTACGCCTCGTTCACGACCTCTTCGATGCGCGAGTCCGGACGGTCCGTCTTGTTGATGCACAGGATGACGGGCAGGCGGGCCTGGAGCGCCTTGCGCAGCACGAAGCGCGTCTGCGGCAGCGGGCCCTCGGAGGCGTCGACGAGCAGGACGACCGCGTCCACCATCGACAGGCCGCGCTCGACCTCACCACCGAAGTCGGCGTGGCCGGGGGTGTCGATGATGTTGATCGTGATGGCGTCGCCGCCATCCTTCGGGTGGTACTTGACCGCCGTGTTCTTCGCCAGGATCGTGATGCCCTTCTCACGTTCCAGGTCGTTCGAGTCCATCATGCGGTCGTCCAGCGACTCGGCGGCGTGCGCGGCGAAGGCACCGGCCTGCTTGAGCATGGCGTCGACCAGGGTGGTCTTGCCGTGGTCGACGTGGGCGACGATGGCGACGTTGCGGATGTCGTGGCGCGTGGCCATAGTGAGGCGCTTCTCCCGGAGTGAGTTGACGGCCTCCGCATCCGCGGGGCCTGCCGGGCTGAACACGCCACGGCCTTACCCCATCGTACGGGGCCCGGACCGAGGCGGCCTCCGCAGGGCTGCGGAGGGCCCGGCCGGGAGGGCCCGCCGGGCGGCGGGCCCCTGTCGTTCACTCGCAGGTCACCCGCTCTTCGACGGGCTCGCGGACGGGTGCGCGCCCTTCTTCAGGAAGCCCATGTCCTCGTACACCGGGGTCTGGAATCCAAAGGCTCCGGTGTTCGCCAGGCCGATACGGGCGGCGGCGAGCTGGGGGCGCTGGTAGAGGGGGATGGAGCCGGCGGCGGCCCAGATGCGGGCGTCGGCCTTGCGGACCAGGGAGCGCTCCTGGTCCTCGTTCAGGGTGGAGAGCGCCTGATCGAACAGCTGATCGACCTGGTCGGTGCCGACGCGGGTGTAGTTCTGCTCGACGCTCAGCGAGCCGTCCGCGGCCGGGACGGGCTTGGCGTAGATCGGGCGGGCGTCGGTGGCCGGGAAGGCGGAGGCGGGCCACGAGTAGAGCGCCAGGTCGTACTGGCCCGAGGCGATGTGGTCCTTGAAGTAGCTGTCGTCGGAGACCTTCGTGATGTCCGTACGGACACCGATGCGCTGGAGCATCCGCGAGATGCGGTCGGCGACGACCCGCAGGGACTCCGAGCCCGCCCCGGCGGGCACGACGAAGCGGAGCGTCAGCGGCTTGCCGTCCTTGGCGAGGACGTTGGACGCGGCACCGGCGGGAGCGACCGTCCCCTTGGGCGCGGCCGTTCCCTTCGGCGCGTACGCCCCCGGAAGCCCGCCCTGCCCGGGGTACTGCCTGCCGTCCAGGTGCCGGACGGCCTGGTCGTCCGTGTCGGCGCCCGGCCGCGCGCCGGTCTGCTCCTGCTTCCTGGCGTGGTCCTTGGGGTCCTGCGCCGGCTCCCGGACCGCGCCGGCGGGCTTGTCGTCCTCGCCGAGGTCGTAGGTCCCGCCCGCGCCCGGCCTGTCGTCCTGGCCGGTGTCCCCCTTCTTACCCTTGGACCCGGTCTTACCCTTGGACCCGGCGGCCTTCTCCGTCTTCTTCTGCTCCGTGACGGGCCCGCCCGGCACCCAACCGGCGTCCGCGAGCAGCGCCCGCGCCTCGGCGGCGTCCTGGTTCCCGAGGGCGCCGCTGTTGTCGGCGTACGCGTCCTGCCCGGCGAGGGCGAGATGGCTGCCGACCGGCTCGGCGGGCAGGCCGAGCGGCTGGAGGACGACCCGGGCGAGTTCCTTGCGGTCCAGGGCACGGGCCACGGCGCGGCGGACGCGCTCGTCGGCGAGAGGGCCCTCGGAACCGTTGAGGGCGAGCTGCGTGTAGGCGGGTTCGAGGGACTTGCGGACCACGAAGTCGCTCAGCGCCGACCGGGAGGACGACTCCTCCGCCGTGCCGCTGCCCTTCGCACCCGCGTCCCCCTTCCTCCCGCTCTTCGTCCCGCTCTCGCCGTCGCCGCTCTTCTCGCGCCCGGCGCTCTTGTCGCTCTTGTCGCTCTTCTCGTCCTTGTCGCTCTTCCCGTGCTTGGTGCTCTCGTCCTTGGGGCTCTCGCTCTTCTCGTCCTTGTCGCTCTTCGAGTCCGCCGGGTTCTTCCCGTCCTCCTCCTCGGACTCGCTCTTCGTGCTCTTCTTCCCGGACGGTTCGCTCGTCGCCGAGGCCGACGCGGAGGCCCCCTGCAACGGGGCGCCGTCCTTGTGCCGGCCCGCGAGGGTGACGCGCTCGGCCTCGGCGGCGTCGACCTCGGCCAGGTCGAGGTCGTCGGCGGCGAGCGCCTCGGCCCGCTTGTCACGGGCGACGGCCACCAGATCGATCTCGTCGAGCTTGCTCGGACGGCCCCACCAGCGCGCGTTGCGCGTGAGGCGGACCTGGCCGGCCTTGCGGTCGACCGTCTTCACTGAGAAGGGCCCCGCGCTGACCTTGAGCTTGCGCCGCGCGCCGTCGTTGAAGGAGTCCGCGGTCCCCATGACGTCCTTGGGGTACAGCGGCGAGAACAGGGCCTTCCAGTCGGCGTAGGGCCGGCTGAAGGTGACCCGGACCTCCAGGTTGTTCCTGCCCCGCTCGATCTTCTCGATCCGGTCGTAGCCGGCGTTGCGCGCCGTCCAGTACGCGGAGTCCTTGCCGGACAGCGCGCGCCACTGGGCGGCGAAGTCGGCGGCGCCGATCTCGCGCCCGTCGCTCCACACGGCCTGCTGGACGAGCTTGTACAGCACGACCTGCTTGGGCGACGTGCCCACGACCTTCGCCGACTCCAGATAGTCGGAGTTGATCTGCGGCCGCCCGTTCGCGTCGAGCCGGTACATGGACGGCAGGACGGCGCCGGCGACACGCGAGGTCGCGGCGTCGGCGTCCGCCTGGAACGCGTTCAGCGTCGCCGGTACGGCGTCCACGGCCCAGCGCAGGGTGCCGCCGTCGGCGATCTGGTCACGGGACGCGGGCGCGATGTCCTGCACGGCCACGGGTCTGCCCGTGTCTTCGTCCGCACTGCACGCGGCGAGAGCGGGTACCGCGAGTACGCCCGCGGTGAGGAATGCGGCCGAGCGCATCACCGCGCGCAGTCCGACGCCTTCGTGGGACATCACTGCAACCTCCGGGGGACGCTCCGCCGCGGGGGCAGGTCTGCCACTGATCCCGTTCGGCGGTATTAAGGAGTTGATCTGATCTACGTGCCAACTGAAGAGCAGTCCGGCGGAGGGGCGGCGGCGACACGGCGGCGGGCGCGGGAACCCCACTCGTGCGGCGCAATCCGGAACCGCGCCGGGGTCCGTGCCGGGGCCCGGAGCGCGGACACGGCGCGCTGAGGGCGCGCGGCCGCTGCGCCCGGTCCCGCGTGCCGTCCGGCCTGCCGGGCGGCTCCCGGGTCCGCTCCGGGGCGCGCGGAGAAATCGGCCGGTGCGGCGGCGAACGAACCGGCGCACGGGGTCCGTTCTGGAGCGCGCGGGCCGTCAATCCGTGCACACGCCTTCACACGGGTGCGGGTGACGCGCAACACTCGCAGGCGCATGAACGTTGCCGCTTGAAGGCCACGGGGCCCACGGAAGTGAGGGCAAGTCATGTCCGTGCACGAAGACCTGACATCGGTCCAGCGCTGCCTGGACGATCTACAACGGTCGGTGCGGCGCCTGGAACAGCAGATGGGCGCCGGTCTGGAGATGCGCCGCGTGCGCGCCGACACCGACCACCTGCGCGAGAGCCTCGCGCTGCTGCGCGAGTCCGCCGCGGTCGGCGCGACCGGACTCCCGGCCGTGCCCGGACCGGCGGGATCCGTCTCCGGCCGGCTGCCCGACCTGGTGCCCGTCCCCGACACCCCGTACGACAGCTCCTTGTGGACCGATTCCGACGACGAGGGTCTCGGCGCCCACCACGGTCCCTCCCACTAGCGCCCTCGACACCGGCGCGCCCCCGAACCCGACCGGAGTGCGAAGTTGGCCACTGGTACGGAACCTCATCTGAACAGCGGCGGTGTACGAACGGGTACGCGCGCCGCGATCGCCGCCCCGCATCTGCGGACCGACCGCTGGTGGCTGGCGCCCGCCGCCACCGCGGCCGGGTTGCTGGCCTTCGTCGTGTACTCGACCTGGCGGGCCTTCTCGGACGCGCACTACTACGCGGCGCCCTACGTCTCCCCGTTCTACTCGCCGTGTCTGGCCGAGCGGTGCGGGACGATGCGCGCCGGGCCGAACGCGGACCTGTTCGGGAGCTGGTGGGCGATCTCCCCCGCGATCATCATCCTGATCTTCCCGCTCGGCTTCCGGCTGACCTGCTACTACTACCGCAAGGCCTACTACCGGGGCTTCTGGGCGAGCCCGCCGGCCTGCGCGGTGGCCGAGCCGCACAAGAAGTACTCCGGTGAGACCCGCTTCCCGCTGATCCTCCAGAACATCCACCGGTACTTCTTCTACGCGGCCCTCGTCGTCGCCGGCATCCTCACGTACGACACCGTGCTCTCCTTCCGCGACGAGCACTACAACTGGGGCCACATGGGCCTCGGCACGCTGGTGTTCCTGGTCAACATCACGCTGATCTGGGCGTACACCCTCTCCTGCCACTCCTGCCGGCACATCGTCGGCGGGAAGCTCAAGCACTTCTCCAAACACCCCGTGCGCTACCGGATGTGGCAGTGGGTCGGGAAGCTGAACGCCCGTCACATGCTGCTGGCCTGGGCGTCGTTGGTGAGTGTGGCGCTCGCCGACTTCTACGTGTACCTGGTCGCGTCCGGCGCCTTCGACGATCCGCGCTTCTTCTGAAATGAGTGGGGCTCTCTGATGTCCGTGGTCGATCGACAGCAGTGGGACGTCGTCGTGGTCGGCGCCGGTGGCGCCGGACTGCGTGCCGCGATCGAGGCACGCGAGCGCGGCGCCCGTACGGCGGTGATCTGCAAGTCGCTGTTCGGCAAGGCCCACACGGTGATGGCCGAGGGCGGTATCGCGGCCGCCATGGGCAATGTGAACTCCGGCGACAACTGGCAGGTCCACTTCCGCGACACCATGCGCGGCGGCAAGTTCCTCAACCAGTGGCGGATGGCCGAGCTGCACGCCCGCGAGGCACCGGACCGCGTATGGGAGCTGGAGACCTGGGGCGCCCTCTTCGACCGGACGAAGGACGGGCGCATCTCGCAGCGCAACTTCGGCGGCCACGAGTATCCACGCCTCGCGCACGTCGGGGACCGTACCGGGCTCGAACTGATCCGCACGCTCCAGCAGAAGATCGTGTCCCTCCAGCAGGAGGACATGAAGGAGACCGGTGACTACGAGTCGCGTCTGAAGGTCTATCAGGAGTGCACCGTCACACGAGTGCTGAAGGACGGAGAGCGCGTCTCCGGGACCTTCTGCTACGAGCGCGAGTCGGGCCGCTTCTTCGTCCTCGAAGCACCCTCCGTCGTGATCGCCACCGGCGGCATCGGCAAGTCGTTCAAGGTGACGTCCAACTCGTGGGAGTACACGGGCGACGGGCACGCGCTGGCGCTGCTCGCCGGGGCTCCGCTGCTGAACATGGAGTTCGTGCAGTTCCATCCCACGGGCATGGTCTGGCCGCCGTCGGTCAAGGGCATCCTCGTCACCGAGTCGGTGCGCGGTGACGGCGGGGTGCTGCGCAACTCCGAGGGCAAGCGGTTCATGTTCGACTACATCCCCGATGTCTTCAAGGAGAAGTACGCGCAGTCCGAGGAGGAGGGCGACCGCTGGTACGAGGACCCGGACCACAACCGGCGCCCGCCGGAGCTGCTGCCCCGTGACGAGGTCGCCCGGGCCATCAACTCCGAGGTGAAGGCGGGCCGCGGGTCACCGCACGGCGGGGTCTTCCTCGACGTGTCGACCCGGATGCCCGCCGAGGTGATCAAACGCCGACTCCCGTCCATGTACCACCAGTTCAAGGAGCTGGCCGACGTCGACATCACGGCGGAGGCGATGGAGGTCGGGCCCACCTGCCACTACGTGATGGGCGGCATCGCGGTCGACTCGGACACGGCGGCGGCACGCGGGGTGCCGGGGCTGTTCGCGGCCGGCGAGGTCGCGGGCGGTATGCACGGCTCCAACCGGCTGGGCGGCAACTCCCTCTCCGACCTGCTGGTGTTCGGGCGGCGGGCCGGCCGGCACGCGGCGGAGTACGCGGCCGGTCTCACCGGTGACGGCGTCCGCCCTCCGCTGGACGACGGCCAGATCGACGCGGCCGCCGCGGAGGCGCTGCGGCCCTTCTCGGCCGAGGGGCCCGAGTCCGTCCCCGCCCCGGCGGGCGGTGCCCCCGCCGCGCAGCCGCCCGAGAACCCCTACACCCTGCACCAGGAGCTCCAGCAGACCATGAACGACCTGGTCGGCATCATCCGCCGCGAGGGCGAGATGGAGCGGGCCCTGGAGAAACTCGCCGAGCTGCGGGTACGGGCGCGCCGGGCCGGGGTCGAGGGCCACCGCCAGTTCAACCCTGGCTGGCACCTCGCCCTGGACCTGCGGAACATGCTCCTGGTCAGCGAGTGCGTGGCGCGGGCGGCCCTGGAGCGCGCGGAGTCGCGCGGCGGACACACCCGCGAGGACCACCCGGCGATGGAACGTTCCTGGCGCCGGATCAACCTGCTGTGCCGGCTCACCGACCCCACCGGCGGGCTGGCCGCGACCGACCCGGTGGCCGGGCAGATCGACCTGTCGGACGAGACCACCCAGCCCATCCGTCCCGACCTGCTCGCCCTCTTCGAGAAGGAGGAGCTGGTCAAGTACCTCGCCGAGGAGGAGCTGTACGAGTGAGCAGCTACGAGGCCCGCTTCAAGGTGTGGCGCGGGGATGTGAAGGGCGGCGGCCTGAAGGACTTCGGGGTCGAGGTCAACGACGGCGAGGTGGTGCTGGACATCATCCACCGGCTCCAGGCGACCCAGGCCCCCGACCTGGCCGTGCGCTGGAACTGCAAGGCGGGCAAGTGCGGTTCGTGTTCGGCGGAGATCAACGGCCGGCCGCGGCTGCTGTGCATGACGCGGATGTCGGTGTTCACCCGGGAGGAGACGATCACTGTCACCCCGCTGCGCGCCTTCCCGGTCGTACGGGATCTGGTGACCGACGTCGGCTTCAACTACGACAAGGCGCGGCAGGTCCCCGCCTTCGTGCCGCCCGCCGGTGTCGGGCCCGGCGAGTACCGGATGATGCAGGAGGACGTCGACCGGTCGCAGGAGTTCCGCAAGTGCATCGAGTGCTTCCTGTGCCAGGACACCTGCCATGTGGTCCGTGACCACGAGGAGAACAAGCCCGCGTTCGCCGGGCCGCGTTTCCTGATGCGGGTGGCGGAACTGGACATGCACCCGCTGGACGCGGCCGCGGACTCCGGACTGGACCGCAAGGCGACGGCGCAGGACGAGCACGGTCTCGGCTACTGCAACATCACCAAGTGCTGCACGGAGGTGTGCCCCGAGGGCATCAAGATCACGGACAACGCGCTGATCCCCTTGAAGGAACGGGCGGTCGACCGCAAGTACGACCCGCTCGTGTGGCTGGGATCGAAGATCGGCAGACGCCGGACGTAGCCGGGAGCAGGCAGGAACGAGAGCGGGGCCGGGGCGGCACGCCGCCCCCCGGCCCGGCACGCCCTGCCGTCCCCGGCGTCGCGCGCCCGGCCGTCATCCGGCCTCACGTCTTCCATCTCCCGCCTCGCGTGGCCGGCCGTCATCCGGCCTCGCGCACCCCGGCGTCATCCGGCCTCGCGCGCCGGTCATCCCGACCTCGCGCACCCCGGCGTCATCCGGCCTCACGCGCCTGCCATCCCCAGCCTCGCGCGCCCTGCCGTCATCCGGTCCCGGTGTCCGCCGGGAGCGCGCCGCGCCTGCCGGGATGCTGCGACATCCCCTGGAGCACCATGCCCACGACGAAGAAGGGGATTCCGGTCATGGCGGTGGGTGTCAGGTCGGCGTCGCGTCCGTGGAACGGACCCGGGAACATGATCAGACCCAGGCCCACGGCCCCCGCCAGCGCGCCCCACCCGTACAGCTTCGGGCGCACGACCCGGCGGCGGAGCCACGGAGGAACCCAGTAGACGGTGACGGCCGCGATCCCGAATCCGGCGTGCGCGGCGACGAACACTGCGGCGATCCCCACCAGATACCAGTGCATCGAGCCCCCGTTCCCCCGCGTGCCGAAAGGAGCACGCGGGCCGATCATGACATGCGGAGCCGCGGCGGTCACCCCTCGCGAGGCGTCGTCCGCGGTACGCCGTTCCGTAGGTCTCCGTGGGTCTCCGTGCGCCGGAGAGCTCGGGAGCGGATCCCTCGAGCCCCTCCCCTGCACCCCCGTATCTCCCGTACCCCGAGTGACCCCAAGTCCTCGTATACCGGTCGCGGAGGCGCTCGAACGGCCATACGCTCCCAAATGTGACGTCGCCCCTGAGCCGAAGCCGGTCGCGCCGGGTCCCGTCGCAGATAGCCGTGCGGGTGGCGCATGCCGTGCTCGGGGGGCTGGTCGCGATGGGCTGGCTGCTGCTGCCGCTGGCGCGGGCGGGAGCCGACGCCCCGGCGGCCGCGTCGCGGAACACGCGGGCCGGCGCTCCCGCGGCCGCGACCGCGACCGCGCAGGACGCGACGTCGACCGGCGACCTCGTGCCGCCCCTGGTCGCGGCCGGCGCCGCGGGCGCGGTCGCCGCGTACGGGTACGGGCGGCGCAGACGGCGGGCGACGACCCGGACGACACCCGGCGGCGACCCCGGGCTCACCCCTCTGCCCGAACTCGACCGGCAGACACGGCGGTTGCTCGTCGAGACCGACGACTGCGTACGGGTCGGCGCCGAGGAGCTCGCCCTCGCCGCGGACCGGTCGGCGGGCGACGCGGTCGAACCGTACGTGTACGACCTGAGGCACGCGGAGGCCGGACTCGCCGCCGCCTTCCGGCTGCGGCAGAGCCTCGACGAGGCGGAGGCGGCCGGTGCCGGTCCGGACCCGGCCGGGGACGAGGACGACCGCAGGGACGTCCTGGAGGAGATCGTCGCCCGGTGCCAGGACGCCGGGCAGCGGCTGGACGCGGCGGCTCCGGGGTTCGACCAGATCCGGGCGCTGGAACGGAACGCGGCGGCCGCGCTGGAGTCCGCGGAGACCCGCTTCCGTGAGGCCGCCGCGCGCACCCGCGCCGCCGAGGCCACGATCGCCGGTCTTCATCAGCGGTACGCCCCCGCCGCCTCGCTCCCGGTCGCCGGGGACGCCGAACAGGCCAAGGACCGGCTCCTGTTCACGACCTCCCATCTCAACCAGGCGCGGCAGTACGCGGACCGGGGCGACGGAGCGAAGGCCGCGGCCCATCTGCGGGCGGCGGAAGGGGCGTTGGCGCAGGCCTTCGACCTGGTGGACGGCGTGGACCGGCTCGCCGACGAACTGGCCTCGGCGGCGGCCGGGCTGCCCGCGGCGATCGCGGCGGCGGAGGCGGCGCGGGACGCGGCCATGGCACTCCCCCCGGACGTCCGTGCCGGGCTCGTCGGGCCGCTGGGGCACGCGGAGTCGCTACTCTCGGCGGTGCGTCACGAGACGGCGGCCGGGCCGCACGATCCGCTGGACGCGCTGCGCCGGGTGACGGAGGCGGCGGCGGCTCCGGCCGGGGCGGGGGGCGCCGACGTCCCCGAAGGGCGGGGGAACACGCTTCTGCCCGCCCACAGCGCGCTCGCCGGGGCCGCGTGCTTCATCGGCACGCACCGCGGGGCCGTCGGCAGCGAGGCGCGGACCCGGCTGGCGGAGGCGCGGCGGCTGCTCGGACCGGGGCCTGTCCCCCTCTCCGCCGTGCTGCGGGCCGACGGACTCGCCCGGGAGGCGCGCCGGCTCGCCGAACGGGACGTACGGGCGTACGGCAACCCCTCGGGCGGGCGCGGTGGCGCCGGAGCGGGCGGCGCCGTGCTCGGCGGGATCCTCCTGAGCGACGGCGAGGGCGGCCCCATGAGCTACGGCGGCCCCCGCACGCGGGGCCGCCGGGGCGCGTTCTTCACCTGAGCCGACGACGGCCCGCGTGCGCCCTCAGAACAGGCTCAGCAGTGCTTCCGCCGGGTCGGTGAGGCTCGTGCCTCCGTCCGGCAGGGGGAGTTCGAACCACACGGTCTTGCCGCGCGGGGTCCGGCGGGAGCCCCAGCCGGCGGAGAGGAGGCCGACGAGCTGAAGGCCCCGGCCGCCCTCGTCGGTGTCGCGGGCGCGGCGGCGGCGCGGCTGGACGAGTCCGGCGTCCCAGACCTCGCAGACGAGGGTGCGGTCGAGGAGCAGCCGCAGCCGGATCTCGCCCTCGCCGTAGCGCAGCGCGTTGGTGACCAGCTCGCTGACCAGCAGCTCCGTCGTGTCGACGAGCGGCTCCAGGTCCCAGGCGACCAGCTGCGTACGCGCGTACTCGCGGGCCCGCCCCACACTGCGCGGCTCGCGCGGCAGGGTCCAGTCGCCGACCGAGTCGGCGGGCAGTCCCTGGACCCGCGCCATGAGCAGGGCGATGTCGTCCTCGCCGTGGTGGGTGTCGAGGGTGTTCAGGACGTGGTCGCAGACGTCCTCCAGCGGCCTGGAGGGGTCCGTGAGGGCGCCGACGAACGCCTGTAGGCCCTCGTCGAGGGGGTGGTCGCGCGATTCGACCAGGCCGTCCGTGTAGAGCGCCAGGAGCGCGCCCTCGGGCAGTTCGACCTCCACCTCCTCGAAGGGCTCGCCGCCCACCCCGAGCGGCATGCCGGGCGGCACGTCGAGCATCAGCGCGCTCTCGCCGGGCTCGACCAGCACGGGCGGCAGATGACCGGCGTTGGCGAAGGTGCACCGGCGGGTCACGGAGTCGTAGACGGCGTAGACGCAGGTCGCGAGGTACACCTCGGAGAGGTCGGCGTCGCGGGGCTGGCGGGCCGAGCGGGTGGCCTGCTGGACCCCTCCGGGGGTGCCGAGGCCGCGCGCGATCTCGTCCAGCGCCGAGAGGACCTCGGCGGGTTCGAGGTCGAGCAGGGCCAAGGTGCGTACCGCGGTGCGCAGTTCGCCCATCGCCACGGCGGCGCGCAGCCCGCGGCCCATCACGTCGCCCACCACGAGAGCCGTGCGGTGACCGGGGAGTTCGATGACGTCGAACCAGTCGCCGCCGACCTCCGTCGCCGCGTTGCCCGGCAGATAGCGGCACGCGATGTCGAGACCGGAGGCCTCCGGGTCGCCCGGGGGCAGCAGGGACCGCTGGAGGATGAGGGCGCGTTCGTGCTCACGGCGGTACAGGCGCGCGTTGTCGATACAGACGGCCGCGCGGGCGGCCAGCTCGACGGCCAGGGCCCGGTCGCGTTCCCCGAACGGCTCGCTGCCCTTCGTACGGGAGAACTGGGCGAGTCCCACGACCGTGTCGTGGGCGACCATCGGCACAGCGAGTGTGGACTGTATGAGGCCGCCGTCGTCGGCGGGGATGTGCCGCGGCCGCGCGGTGCGCAGGGCGTCCGCGCAGGGCGAGTTGAACGGGTAGTGGTGCACCGCACCGACGGCGACGGGTGCCGGGCCACCGGCGAAGGGCGCGTCGGAGACGGCGCTGGCGAAGGCCACCCTGCGGAGTTCGGCACTGCCGTCCGCGAGGCCGGGCGGGGTCTCGTCGCCGGCCACCAGCCCCTGGTACAGGTCGACCGTCGCGAGATCGCAGAAGCCGGGGACCACGACGTCCAGGAGTTCGCGTGCGGTGACCTCCAGGTCGAGGGAGTTGCCGATGCGGGCGCCGGCCTCGTTCAGCAGGGCGAGATTGCGCCGGGCGGCGGCCGCTTCACGGGCGGCGGCGCGGCGGGAGGTGATGTCGGTTCCGAGCCAGGCGATACCGATGGGACGGCCGCTTCCGCTGTGCACCCGGTAGAGGTTGATGGACCAGTGGCGGCGCTCGTCGGAACCGGGGACCTGCCCGGTGACGTGCATGTCCGTGATGGAGTCGCCGGTCTCCAGGACCCGGCGCAGGACCGCCGTGACCCGCTCGGCCTCCGCGCGCGGGAGATAGTCGTGGACGCCCTTGCCGCGGTGGTCGTCGACGCTGCCGCCGAAGATCGAGGCGAACCGCTGGTTGGCGCGCCGCACCTGGAGATCCGTGTCGATCAGCAGGAAGCCGAACGGAGATTGACCGAAAATCGCCTGCGAGGCGGCGAGGTCCGTCTCGATGGTGCGCAGCGTGCGGACGTCCACCACGATGCACACGGCGGCCCGCTCGCCGTGCTCGGTGGTCGTCGGCATCACATAGACCTCGGCGAGGCCCTCCCTGCCGCCGGAGTCCTCTGCGCCCTCGCCGGCGCCCTCGGAGCCGGGCGTGCGGAACGGCACAAGACCGGTCCACTCGCGGCCGTCCAGGATCTCCGCCATCTTCCGCTGGCCGAACTCGCGCCGGTCGGCGGCGACGAACGCCTCGATGGGGTCCATGCCGACGGCCCGCTCCGCCGGGATGCCGAAGAGCTGCTCGGCCCGCAGACTCCACTGGTCGACGAGCCCGTCCGCGCCGATGGAGAAGGAGGCGGCCTTGATGTAGTCGTAGATCGAACCGGGCGGACTGCTCTGCCACATCGCGTCGCCCGGCGCCTCGCCGGTCTCGTCGCCCGGCGCCTCCGCGGTCTCGTCGCCGGCCGCATCCGCCGCCGCGCCGTCCACCGTCCCACCCGTGGTGTCCACGGCGTCGCCGGGAACCCCGCGCGCGAATCCGCCCGCCGCATCGGACCTCGCGCCGTCCGACGGGTCCTCGGACTCCGTGGCCTTCGCTGGTATCTCGCTCACGCGAACCGTCCCCTCCAGCTCACCGCGTCCGGCACCGGTCACCGGGGGCGGCTGCCCGCAGTATCCAGCACTACGGGGCCGCACGACACGGTGTTCACGATCACAGCACGGTCCCGATGGTTTTTGGACCGGCCGCGACATACTCCCAGTCTTCTAACCAGGTGGCGCCCGGTCGAACCAAACAAGGGGACTCCGGTCCGAAGCGTGATCCGGCCGCGCGGCGCGCGGTCCCCCCGGCCTCCGCCCCTCACTCCGGAACGGACAGCTCGAACCAGACCGTCTTGCCGGTGTCCGCGGGCCAGGTGCCCCAGCGTCTGCACGAGCCGGCCAGGAGCTGGAGTCCGCGCCCGCTCTCGTCGGAGGTGTCGGCGGCCCGTTCCCGGGGCGGGTCCGGCAGCGGGTCCGAGACCTCGACGCGCAGTGCGCCCGGCAGGTCCTCGGGACGTACGAGGCGGACGCCGATCGGACCGGTCGCGTGCCGGAGGGAGTTGGTCACCAGTTCGCTGACCAGCAGTGCGGTGATGTCGCCGAGGGAGTCGAGATCCCAGTCACGCAGCTGTCCCCGGACGACGGCGCGGGCGGTGCCAACCGCACCGGGCTCCGCGGGAAAGGTCCACTCGGCGCGGTAGCCGTCAGTGTCGATCAAGCCGATCACTTCCCAGACCAGAAACCCACCCATGCCCGGTTTCGGGTGGTTAATGGGGACATACCCGGTATCGGGGAAGCTTTACCGCACCCCGGGGCACACTATGGCGCGAACAGCGCGCGAGGGGGCAGCCGGATCGTCACACACCCGGATCGAGCCACGGCAGTGCGCCCTTGACCGCCGGCACGTCCTGGTCGAGCCAGTCCACGTCCCAGATCTCCTCGGGCGTCAGCCAGCGCAGTTCGTCGTGGTCCTGGAGGGGCTCCGGTTCGGCCGAGCCGGGCAGCAGCCGGGCGGCCCACACCACGAGGACGTATCCCGGCTTCAGCGGCCACTCGCCGGGGACGCGCTCCAGCGCGCGCGTGTCGACGCCGAGTTCCTCGCGCAACTCGCGCACGAGGGCGCGCTCGGGGGTCTCGCCGGGCTCGACCTTGCCACCCGGCAGCTCCCAGCGCCCCGCGAGGTCGGGCGGCGCGCTGCGGCGGGCCGCGAGCAGGCGCCCGTCGCGCACCACGGCGCCCGCGACCACCACGATCCGTTCCGTCATGCGCCGGAGCCTACGGGAGCGGAAGGGGCCCAGGCTCCGGCCGGCTCACCGGGTTCCGTTCGCCGCGATCCGCTCGACCCAGTAGAGCTGTTTGTGCCCGCGGTGGTCGAGGCTGTCCGCGATCTTCTGGGCCTCGGCGCGGGTCGCGTACCTGCCGACGCGGTAGCGATTGCCGTTGTCGTCCTGCCGTATGACGAGCCAGGGAAGCGTGATCATGCTGTCGTTCATAGAGCCCCTCCACTTCCCGCCCCGGGCCCCCGCCGAACCCCGCATTCCACCGAAACCGCAATCCGCATATGCCCGAGCGTACGCCTTACCTTCACGCAGCGAACACGGGTTTACACAAAGAGATACGCAACCGGCCAGTAAGGAACGCGGACCCAGGGGGCGCGCGCCATCGAACGCGCCGCTCACGACTCCCGCACGCCCCCGGGCAGCGCGAAGCCGCCCCCGGCCCGCCACGCGAGAAAGGCCAGATTCCAACCGGGCCCGCAAGCGGCCTCGTCAGGACGTCGGCGGCCGGGCCGACACGCGGGCCCGCCGGGCCGTACGAGGTGCCGCACGAAAGGCCGTACGAGGTGCCGCACGAGATGCCGCGGGGCATGCCGGACGACATGCCCCGCGAAGGTGACGAGCGGTCACTTCACCGGCAGGTGATAGGCGATGCGGTAGCGGTCCGCCGGGACCACCACGTCCGCCGTCTCCACCGGACGGCCCGAGGCGTAGAAAGTTCGCTGGATGACGACGACCACATGACCGGGCACACCGCCCAGCGCCAGGAGTTCCTCCGCGAGGCCGGGACGCGCGCCCACCTCCTCGGTGACGTTGTCCACGATCACGTCGATGGCCGCCATGCGCTCGACGACACCCATGCCGCCGAGCGGACCCTCCTCCGGGAGCATCACCGGCGTACGCCCGGTCACGGCGAGGGGTTCCCAGGACGTGGAGAGCATCATCGCCTCGCCGCCGTCGCGGTAGAGGTAGTTCGTGCACATCACGCGGTCGCCGGGCTGGATGGCGAGCCGCTCGGCGATCGCGCCGCTCGCCTCGACCTGCCTGCTGTGGGACTCCCATGTGCCCCGCACGGCCAGGTCGGCCTGCTCCTGGCGGAAGGGGGTGGCACCGCTGTCCTGCCGATATCCCGTACGGGCCACGCGGCGCGGCACCGGCCGCTCGCGGACGTAGGTGCCCGAACCGGAGCGGCCCTCGACCAGGCCCTCGGCCATCAGCACCTTGCGCGCCTCCAGGGCGACCGTGTCCGAGACTCCGTACTCCTCGCGGATTCTGGCCTGCGAGGGGAGCCGGGTGTGCGGTGGCAGCGACCCGTCGACGATCTTCTTGCGGAGATCACCTGCGACGCGCAGGTACGCCGGCTGCTCACCGAATGTCACTTGGCCGCTCCCATCAGGTTGTACAGACAGCAACAGCGTGGCAACCGTGGGTTGTGCCATGCAAGCGAAGGCCAGAGAATCACTCGATGTGATGACGTGTGCCCCTTGAGGGCATTACGCAGGCGTTTTCTCCCCACTGTGGCTGCCGTCACACCTCGATTCCGGAGCCGTCTTCGCCGCCGCTACCGGCGCTCCCGCCCTGGTCGAGCTTCGGAGGGGTGGTGGCGAGCCCCAGAGCCTTGCGGGTGGTGACCGTCTTGTGGGGGTCCATGAGTTTCATGGCCTTGTCGTAGTGGGCGTAGAAGGTGTCCGCGTCCGCCGCCTGAGCGGCCTTCGCCCATTCCTTCCGGGCCCCGTCGAGATCCTTGGCCAGAGCCGCGACCCGCTTGCCGGCGGCAGGGGAGAACGTGTGGCCGCGGAGCAGGCCGGTCTGCTTCTCGAGAGCCCCCGACACCCTGGTCGCCCACTTCTTGTGGCCCGGCAGGTCGTCCTCGACGTACTGCGCCTCGGGGGCCGAGTCCATCGCCCTGTTGAGGATCCGCGCCGCCTCCAGATACGCGAGCTGGTCCGCGTCGAGCATCGTGGAGTCCTTGCGCAGCGAACCCTTCAGCGTGCCGTGCTCGTCGGTGTTCCCGAACATGCAGGTGATCTCGCGGTCGCCCATGCCCCAGCTCTGCCGGGTCGGCGTGAAGTAGTAGACGTCGACGTCGTCCGGGACGGCCCAGCCGTCCATCGCGTACGTGTCCGTGAGCGAGTAGCACATGTCCCCGGCCTCGGCGGAGACCGCGGAGTCGCCGGGATAGGAGCCGTCGTGCGCGGTGGCCTCGGCGAACACCTCGGCGTCGTGCTTCCCCGCGCACGGCACGACGTCGACGTCGTACGCGACGCCCTCCAGGGTGCCGTTCGGCGCGTCGAAGCACTCGCCCTTGTGCAGGGCGAACGTGCTGCCGCTGCTGTGCGCCCCCTCCTTGAAACCGTCCCAGAAGTCGCGCGCGCCCCCGGTGGCCACCATGAGCGCGAGCAGCGCGATCCCGATCGACGACAGCACCATTCCGGCCACGGCCATGCCCTTGCCGCGCTCGCCGCGCTTCTTGATCTGGACGAGCGCCACGATCCCCAGCACCAGCCCGACGCCGGGCAGGAAGCAGAGGATGCCGAGAACCAGCGCCGCGATCGCGAGCCCGTTGAAGGCGACGGGCCGGTTGTACGGTGAGTAGCCCTGCTCCCAGGGCTGGTACGGGCCGGCGTACGGGGACTGCTGGTACGGCCCCTGCTGGTAGGGGCCCTGCGGGCCGGGTCCCTGGGGATACGGAGCGTGCGGATACGGCGGCGTCCCCGGAGGCGGGTACTGCCCCTCGGGCTGCTGGGGGCCGGGCGGCGGGGGTATGGCCACGGTTTGCCTTGCTCCTCATCCATTCATGACGGAACGCACGTACGAATCCCGAACGGCTGCGCGCATCGTAAGGGCGGCACGGGCGGGGTCCCAACAGAGGCCGTCCGGGCGACGACCGGGCCGGCGGACGCTCCGGAAAGCTCGGAGCGGCCCGTCCCCCGGCGACGCGTCTAACCTCCACGTATGACTGCACCGCCGGACTGCTTCTGCCCGAGGGACGGCACGCGTGTGCCCGCCGGCTCGCTCACCTGGTGCTGCCCGGTCTGCCGCGGCCCGCTCGATCTGGACTTCGCGCCGACGCCGGCCCCCCTCGCCTCCCTCACCGGCCGGGTGAACTCGCTGTGGCGGTACGCGGAGTGCCTGCCGCTGGCCGCTCCCACCGTCAGTCTCGGCGAGGGCCGCACTCCGCTGGTCCCCCTGCGCGAGGGCGTCCTCGCCAAGCTCGACTTCCTCATGCCGACGCTGTCGTTCAAGGACCGCGGGGCCGTACTGCTGGCCGAACTGGCGCTGCGGCTCGGACCCCGGCAGGTGATCGCGGACAGCAGCGGCAACGCGGGCACCGCGGTCGCCGCGTACTGCGCGCGGGCCGGACTGCCCTGCACCGTCTACGTCCCCGAGGGCACCTCCGCGAAGAAGCTGGAGCAGATCGAGGCGCACGGGGCCCGGCCACGGGTGGTCGAGGGCGACCGCGAGGCGACGGCACGCGCGGCACGCGAGGCGGCCGACGAGGACGGCGTGTTCTACGCCTCGCACGTCTTCAACCCGTACTTCCTGCACGGCACGAAGACGTACGTCCACGAGCTCTGGGAGGACCTCGGCGGACGTCTGCCGGACGTCCTCGTGCTGCCGGTCGGCAACGGCACGCTGCTCCTCGGCGCCGCCCTCGCCGTGGCCGAACTGCACGCGGCGGGACTGATCGACAAGAGGCCCGCCCTGTACGCCGTCCAGGCCGCCGCGGTCGCGCCGCTGGCCCGTGCCTGGTCCGAGGGTGCCGACGACCTTCTCGACGCGACCCCCGTGGAGCCCACGTTCGCCGAGGGCATCGCGATCCCGCACCCACCGCGGGCCCGAGCGATCCTGAGCGCGGTACGCGCCTCCGGGGGCGCCTTCCTGACCGTGACGGAGGACCAGATCCGTCACGCGCAGACGGATCTCGCGGGGCGCGGGCTGTACGTGGAGTCGACGGGGGTGGCCTGCTGGGCCGCGGTCCGTGAGGGCGCGCTCGGCCGGCGCGAGGCGGTGGTGCCGCTGTGCGGCGCCGGGGTGAAGACGGGAATGGCACGGGCCTGATCCCCGGCCTCGGGGCTCGACCTCTGACGCTCACGGTCACACCCGGTCGGCCCGACGTCGGGCCACTCCTGACCCAAGGGTCACAGGCCGACCGACTCCACCGCCGCCGGCTACGGGTCGGCGACTACCGCGTCGTCTGCACGATCGCCAACGGGGAACTGGTGATCTGGGTCGTTCACTTGGGACACCGGCCCTCGGGCGGCCCGTCCGTCAGTAGTGATACCGGGCCGCGAGGATGATGATCTCCTTGTCCGTCACCAGGTGGACGAGGCGGTGCTCGTCGTCGATCCGCCGCGGCCACACCCCCGGCAGGTGGTACTTCAGCGGCTCGGGCTTGCCGATCCCCGTGAAGGGATCCGGCTTGACATCCTCGATGAGCTTGTTGATCCGGGCGAGCATCTTGCGGTCGTTCTTGAGCCAGGACGTGTAGTCCAGCACCATCCCAGCACGGGAAAAAAGGAAGGGTCCGCCTCGCGAGGAGGTGGACCCTTCTGACCTGCATTGCCGGCCGGCATGGGACGTGGTGCCAATTCACACGGTCACACGTTGAAGCGGAACGTGGAGCACAGCGCTCCGACCTGCGGAAACGTCGATTTCGAAGGTCCCATCCAGCACGCATCCAGCACGGTGGCGGTTCATCCAGCACGCCCGAGCAACCGGCGGCCGTTGTGTACACATGCGACACTCGGTACCCTTGGGCGCATGACGCAGCCACTACCCATAGAGTCCATCCGCGATGTCCGGGCGCACCTGGCCGAGGTCGTGGAGAGGGCCGACCGCGACGACGTGCCCACGGTGATCACGCGCCGAGGCAAGGAGGTAGCGGCCGTGGTGTCCATCGAGGTACTGCGGAAGTACCAGGAATGGGAAGAGCGCGAGATCAACCGAATCATCGACGAGCGCATGGCGAGCCCGGCGGCCGGAATCCCGATCGAGGACATCATGAGGGAGACGCTGGCGCGCAGTGAGTGAGTACCGAACGGTCTTCCACCCTGAGGCACAGGCCGAGCTCCGGAAGATCCCTCGCGACATGGCCCTGCGCATCCTGGCCAAACTGACCGAACTGGAGAGCGACCCCCTCGGCTTCAACACCACCGCGCTCGTGTCACAGCCAGAACGCCGTCGCCTGCGAGTCGGCGACTACCGGGTCGTCTACACGATCGACAACGGAGAGGTCGTGGTGTGGGTCGTCCACGTCGGGCATCGCTCCACCGTTTACGACACCTGATCCCGACTGATCCAGCGTCTGAACATCCAGCACAGGTCCGGCACGGGCAGGCCTCTTACAGGGAGTCTTCTGCACAGGTGGGGATTACTCCATCTCGCTACTCCGTTCCCACTGAGCACTGTTCCAAAGCGACGTGATGACAGGAACCATGTGCTCGGGATCCTGATAGGGAGCCATCTCCGAAAGTGCTCTGACAAACTTATGCAGCATGCCGAGGGAGAACTTTTCAGGCTGCATAAAGTTCTTGCGAAGCGTCTCACGCGTGTTCAGCTTGAGGCCCATGACAACGACAGCCTCGGCGAACGTTGGCGTGCCAGCATCGACATACAGAAAGTACAGGCAGCGTCCTAGATTCCTTCTAGCGCCCAGGGAATCCGCATGGGGCGGCCCCCACGGCCTCCTGGAAGAGTTGATCGGCTGAGTGGTGTGAGCCGAAGCCGCCTGCCTTACAGCGTCGTCGTGATCTGCAAACGCACTAGTTACATCGTCGCCCCAGTCAACGGGTGTTCCACCTGTAGCGTCAGCCGTCCCAGCGCATTCAGCACTATCGCTGGGAGCATCCTCCTGCCCTCCTATTGCCGCTTCATCCCAAAGCATGTGGAACCGAGCCACTTCAGGCTCAGCTTCCAAGCCAGCAATATCCTGAGCAAGGATAAGAACGATCAGCGCGAGGAAACCCCAGGCGGGAGGCACCGGCTTTGAGAACAGGTCATGCACGCGCCCGTGACTACCGATCCCGTTCGTCCTGCGGGCCAATTCACGCGTTGACGGAAACCCAGCCTTCCGATGCAGCGTATGCAGCTCTTCGCTCAGCCCTCGCATGGGCCCATCCGGCAACTCCGGCGCCCTCAGCCTTGCCACAGCCTCCCCCTCCGGCGCGAACCTCGCCCACTCCACGTAACACGCGTCTGATCCCGTCCAGTGACGTCTGATGTTGTCCAACACTGTCCAGAACTATCAAAACCGCACTCACAACGGGTCACTCTCGATGAGTCAAGATCGAGCGAGAGGACGCGAAATGGCTCTGCAACCACTGCTAATCGAGGGCCTGCTCACTCAGCTACCCGCAACCCTGATCACTGCTGGCTTGACAGCTGCGGTCAGTTGGGCAGTACGCCGCCGGCGACGCCGGAGGGCAGGAGAGCACACAACCGATCAGGTGACAGCGATCCCACCGGCAGGGCTGAGCGAGGGTGACTGGGCGTCAGGAAATCCAGCACGGGATGGACGACGGGGCCGACCCTCGATAGAGTCGACCCCTTCTGACCTGCATGTTTGCCACGTCAGCGACGTGGTGTTATCTCATCCACTCACACGTTGAAGCGGAACTTTCAACGAGGGCCATGCAGCCCAGTAATCCCAAGGGTTCCGCCCTCTCTCAGGCCGCCAAGTCACCACCAAGTCACCACCGTCCGGAGAGATGCCGCTCAGGCCGCTACAGTCAGGGAAACCGGCGAATCAGGACGAAGCGCACCCTGGATTACGTCCCGACACCGGTCCCAAGCCTCAGCGACGATGTGACCGTACGTATCCGCCGAGACGTTGATCGACCTGTGCCCGAGCCACCGGGAGACCTCCAGGAGGCTGACGCCGTTTGCCAGAGCCGTTGAGGCGAAGAAGTGCCTCAGTGAGTGCGGGGTGAACCGTGCCTCGCCCCGCCCATCCACCAGGCCAGCCGCAATGCAGGCTTTCTTGAAGTGGTAGCCGTAGGTCGATGCCGTTGGCATCGTGCCCTTGCCCCGCTCACGGGGCGAGAAGAGCACTTCCAGGCCGTCTACCTCGACCGTGCCCCACCGCTCCAGGTGAGCATTGATCTCCTCGTCCAGGAAGGGGGCCGTGGGTATGTCCCGGTACTCCTCGGCGGTGCGGTGCTTCAGAGGCACCAGCCGGGTCACGCAGTCGCCGCGGTTGGCCTTGGCGCTGACCTGGCGACGCAGCCGCAGGAAACCGTCACGCTGACAGTCTTTCGAGAAGCCCAGGGCCTCACTAATCCGGAGGCCGGCACCGGCCATCAACCACACGGTGAGCCGGTACTGAGGTGAGATCGCATCTGCCAGAGCGTTCACCTCAGCCAGGGTCGGGATCTCGTCCTGGTCTACTGCGAGCGTCCCTGTCTTGAGCTGGGGCACGTCATCACAAGGGTTGAACGGGATGCGTCGTTCTTTCACGGCCGCCGACATCATCCCGCGCAGGACGTTCATGCGGTCGTTGACCGTGGCAGCAGCAAGGCCACCCCTCACCATCTCGGCCTGAAGCGTCTTGACATCTGCGGTAGTTAGACCGGCTATCGTCTTCCGCCCAAGGTTCGGCACCAGATGGTTCGTGATGAAGCCCTGGTAGTTCCGGCGCGTGGATTCATGAACGATGTGGCGAGAGAGCCATTCCTCAGCCCAGACACGGACGGGAATCTTCCCGCGGTCCGGGTCGACGTATACGCCCTGGTTCTTGTCACTTTCCGTCTGGGCCGCGAATATCTCAGCCTCACGCTTGAGCTTGAATGAGCGTTCCCGCTTCCTTCCCTGCCTACCTCCGGGCTCTCGATATGAGACAGTCCAGGAGTGACCGCACCGCGTCTTCTCGCACGGGAAATCTCTGCTCTGCTGATCGGTCTTGCACCTCTGGAAGATGCTCGCCACGCGCGTTGTTCTCCTCTGCCCTAACGAACACCGGAGGGTGTTCCTTCGACTGAACCAAATTCCTACACCACAAAGACCAAACCGCACAATGGGCTTTCACTACTGGTTCTCGTGTTGCTCCAACCAGTGCTCAACATCCCGAACACGGAATCTCAGATGGCGGCCGACACGAACATGGGGGATGCCCCAGGTCCGATACTGCGCATACAACGTCTTCTTGGATATTGCCAGGTACTCCGCCATCTCGTTCGGACCCATGAGACGGTTAGATCCTCCAGCCGCCATATTTCCTCTCCCGATCTACTCGACGTGTTGCCACGTCTTACCGGTCAATGCCAGATGCATCGCGGCTGGTGTCACTCCGAAGTCCTCGGCCAGAGCAGATGCGCCCGTCCGATGATCACCAGGCACATAAACGCGTCGACAGAACCGAACGATGCCCTCAGTCAGCTTGGCGTTCGGATGATCCTCACCGCGGACTTGGCCATCCAGATGAAACGCAGACATCACCTCTGGAGACACGTATTCGAGGTTCACCAGCCGGTTATCGTTGTTGTTTTTGTTGAGGTGGAGCACAAGGGCCTCAGCCTCGGACGGCTCCCCCACAAAGGCAAGCATCACGAGACGATGCACGAGCTGACGCAGGTACTTCCCGTCTCTCCGGAGCGACACGTAACGCAGGCCCTTTTTGTGCGGCTGGTCCCGAAGGATCGTTGACTCTGTGGCACGGTCAGGCCGGCCGCGAGCTTTCCAAGAACGGACGCGGCCAAGAGAGCTGACGTCGTACCAACCATCAAAGCCAGGAACAGGCTTCCACTCCTCTTCCATCACCGGACCCCCATCTCTTGCTCCAAGGCACGGCGCTTATGCCAGGCCGAGGAGCACGGGTGACAGCGAACAGAAAAGCCGTCAGGCTGGGCGATATTGCGAGGGAAGGAACCGATCGGCGACTCTTCCCCGCAGTCCTCGCAAGACTTTGATTCGGGCCGTGCGTCCTTGTGAGAGGGACGCCCGAAAAGCTCTAGCCAGTGCTCGGGACAGTACCGAGCCACAGAACGAGGGGCAGTAATCACCCCAGAGGCGGTGCATTCGTACGACCAGCAGGGATTCAGCATTGTTTTCACTCCAAATGAGCGAGGGGCCCTGGCGGCTTAGCCAGGGCCCCTCTATCCATCCCGTGAGGTAGCGGGCGGTCTATCGGTTTTGGGGAATCAGATGTTCACCCAATCCGAGAAGTCGAAATTTTCCAGAGCTTCCTTAGCCTCGGCGGGCCAGTCGGAATAGGGTCGCTGAGTCATCTTCGACTCTCCGTTGGCCGTCCTGATCTCCTGCGAGACAGTGACTCGACCAAGCTCAATATCCTCGTCCAGAAAGCTCTGGAAAACCTCGTTCTTCACCCGGAGATGGGCGGCAGGGATCAGCTCAAGGATCTGAGACCGGAGGTATTCGAGCCGATCCCAACCATGGAGCTGCATCGCCTTGGCGTCGAACGTAGGAACCTGCCGAATCTTCCGATCCACCATCGTGGCGATCTGGAGGGCTTGAATGGACTCCTCGGTCAGCACTCCCCCGCTGGTCTGCCACGCCTGCGCAGGGTGCAGGTGCGTACGGCCCTGGTTCGCCGAGCCAACAAAGGCACCCTGAGCCGTCTCAGAGCCTCGCGTCACCGCGAACAGAGCGGCCTTCACTGCCTTCCCCAGCTCCGCGTCCGCGGCCCGCAGGGCAGCCTGGGCCTTGAGGTACTTCTCCTTGGCAGCATCGGCAGCGGGAATAGCCTTCTCCGCCCACTGGGGAAGCTCGGCCGGCCAGGCGTCCTCGATCGCCTTACGAGCGTCAGCGATCAGCTCGTCGTGCAGCTTGAGAGTCTGCCGATACTTGGCGACCTTGGCCTCAGCGTCCCTCACCAGCTTCGAGTGATCACCCAGAGGCTTACCCGCCGCAACATCAGTCTTGTCTTTCTCATGCTTCTTCACCTTGGCATCCACGATCACCTGAGGCGTGATCTGCTCAGGGCCGTTCTCAGTCCACCGAAGAGCGTGACAGTCCTTGTTGGCCTTCACGAACGCATCCCGGGATTCCTGCGCCTCGTCGTACTGCTTCAGCAGCTTCGCAAAATCACTGGAGGGCTCGAAATTGCCCCGAATGAATTCGAGTCGTTCATCAGTCAGCTTCATATCAGAGACCCTTCATAAGACCGTCAAGGAGCCCGTCCTTACGGGCCTGCATGATTTCCTGGTGGGACATGTTCCGGAGATCGGCCCGGGAGAGCTGATTGGCACCGGGAGCACCCTGCCGACCGAGGCCGATGTCTTGGGCGTACATTGCGTTCTCCTGGACAGGGGAAGGAGCCTCCGCGGCTCGCTCAATATCGCGGGCCGTCGCTGCCTCCCAATACGGGGCATGAAGGTCCATCAGCCGCTCCGCCTTCTTGTCGCGCTCGAAACCCTGCCAGTTCGTTACAGCTGCCATCAGCTGGCCTCCTCAGTGAGGCCAAGAGCCTTGGCCATGCGTTCGAAATTCTCCGCCGACGGGGTTCGGCGGCCCTGCTCGTACTTCTCGATGGTGCTCGCACTCAGTCCGGCCTCCTGAGCGAGGCGGACCTGAGACCAGCCCCGGGCTCGCCGTGCCTCTCGAAACCGATCCGGGTCATAAGTCATCGGAGTCCCCTCCCAGTTAGGTGGTGTAGGTGTGATGGTCAAAGACCAAATGAGAAAGCCCCCTCGTGAGCGAGGGGGCAACTCTTGACTAACTAACAGCTCAACAAAGAGGAGTTCTAAAAAAACTCTCTTCATAGATAATGTCGGTGTCCATCTGTGGGATCTGGGACACCTCCACCGGAGATTGAGACGGAGGTCACAGAGGCCAAGGCGAGGCAGGAGCCCGCAGGGAAGCAAGAGGCCCCGTACGGCCTTCTGCGGGCCCGGAAGCTTACTTCTGGAGCCTGGGCGCCCTTGAGTCATCAAAGGCGCTCACGGCGCTCTGAGCGCCTTCTGTGGCCTCTCGCGGTGTGGCGGCCGGCGCACGAAAGGCACTCAACTCTCTTGCCTGGGCTGCCCTGAAGCAGACCAAGGACTAACTACACAGCTAGCCAGGGCTTGAGAGGCCCTGGCCTACTGACGACATACAAAAGGCGCCTTCAGGGGGCGCCTACTAGTGATCTTGTTTAGTTGTTCTGCTGGTCCTCCACCAGGTCGGCCCAGGTACAGAAAGCCGCCCCTTAAAGGCGGCTCCCTCTATTTAGAGAGGGAGCTTCTAATCTTCCCAGGTCAGGAGGTATGTGCAGTCTCAGTTCTGAGACTGCTTGTGCCGTTCGGCTCGTTCCCGAACTCCTGCCGCCCAGTCGGCGTTGCCGATGCCCGTACGGTCCATGTCCCCCGGGTCGACCCAACCCCCGAGGCTGTTCGACCAGAAGTGACCGTGGCAGTCACGGGAGCACTTCTGTCTCCTCTTGAGGCCCTGTGAGGCTATCTCCGTGGGTACCGCGAGGAAGGTGGTCGTGGAGTCCGGGGCCAGCATCCCTGTCTCCCTGAGGGTCTTGAGGGTCCGGAAGAGGCTCGCTCTGGAGATGTCTGGGAAGACTGCTTCCAGCTCCCCGGCCTCCAGGTGGACATGCCCCACGTTGTTCATCTGGTCGCAGATGAAGGTGTGTACTCGCCACTCCTTCGGAAGGGTCGACTGCGAGACCACGGGGTGCACTCCTCCGTGCTTGTGCATCTTCCAGAACATCCCTGGTTCGTAGGGCTGCTCTGCTGTCTGGCGTTGCCACGCCTTGCCGTCCGACTTGAGCGGGCCGGCCTCCGTCTTGGTGTCAGATCTCATTCACGTTCCTGCCTGTTGCCTGCTGTATCAGCTCGTCCGCGTCCTCCAGGACCATCGGCACCATGGCGTCATCGATGGTCCGGTACGCCAGGGGGAGGCTGTAGCGGAGAACCTTTTTCATGAACCAGGCCGCACAGTCCCGGTCCATACCGCCCTGGTACACAGCCACGGTGACGCCCTCTAGGAAGGCGTCTTTCTCGGCCTTGGTCATGGTCTCTCTCCTCTCCATTGCGCTCGCTTCTGAGGCACTCTTGTACCTAATTTCAAGGTACATATATACCCTGGCATTGTCCAGTCTGTTACCTGGCCGTGATGCTCACTTGGATTCGAACTGCGCCATTGCTGGCGCACCAAGGTGGACACCTTTTACTTTGTTTCACGACTGCCTCATCGGACGCCGAGAACCCTCGGTGTCAATATTCAGATTCCGGGACAGGAACTGTCGAAGATGAGACTCAGGTCACTCCTCAGACCCGTTCCATCACGACAAACACGCAGGTCAGAGCCGCATCGACAGCTCCAGCGGCCCCTTTTTTGTGCATTCCGAGAAAGACGCCAAATAATACAAACCCGTACACCATGACAAGACGGCACCCCCGGTGGGTCCTTTCTCTTTCGAATTAGGTATTACCCCCGTATGCATTGTGAATGCAATTCAAATTCACTCCATTTTCTGTTATCGCTTCGAAATCTTAGCGTGACCGTCTCGGGATAGGTTTTCTTTGAATGGATGAGAGAATAGAGACGTAGGAAGACGTCAGGCGACGAGCCGATATGAGTCGACTCTCAAGGCAAAGGAAGCAGGCAAATGCGCAAGACGGTTGTGATTGAGGTCGAGAAGACGTTCTGCGATGCCTGCGTGCGTAAGGGCGTGGAGGTGGAGGCGACCGAGGTTCTGTCCCTGGTCACCTCTGCTGAGGGCGCCTCTGACCGTGCATGGGACCTGTGCCTTGTCCACAGCGTCACGTTCGGTCGCTACCTCATAGACACCCTGGGCATGGGTGAAGGCACTGTGTCCGAGGCTGCTGCCGAGTCTGTTTCCGTGCCTGAGGTGGACGAGCACCAGGGCGTGACCGAGGCTGAGCCCGAGGCCGTTGCTGAGCAGCCCGCCGAGGCTGCGCCTGTGGCTGAAGCGGAGCGCAAGGGCAGTGTGGTTGTGGCTGGCCTGCCTGATGACTACAGCGTGACTGACTACCGGGCGGCCTTGACCAACCTGGGCTACAAGACGGTGCACAAGGCGCAGGGCGACACCGTAGGCATCATCGTCGGCACCAACGGAGCCAACGCCGTTGGCAAGCTGCTGGACGCCAGTGAGAAGGCGCTCCCGTGCCTGGACACGAATGAGCAGCCTGGCGCATTCAGGGCCGCTGTCTCGGCCGGTGTGCTGACGTTCCCTCACGCTGTGCCTGCTGTGGCCAAGGTCTACGCCGTTCGCAGCACTGAGCCCGAGGCCGGTAGCCCGGAAGCGATCCGTGCGTGGGCCAAGGCCAACGGTGTGCACTGTGCATCCAAGGGCCGGATCAGTGCCAAGATCCGTGAGGCTTACAAGGCGGACGCAGCGGGAAAAGCGGATGCGGCCTGAGGGAGTCTGAGAACGGGGCCGCGGTAGCGGCGGCCCCCGCTCCCAAGAGGGTCGCTCGCAAGCACCCAACGCCCAAGGACACGACCGTATGGCGGTCGGCCCGAGGCAGCTTTCCCACCAAGCCCAGCCGTAAGGCATTCACCGCTGGTTCGTGGGTGAGGTGGACCGGCACGAACGGCCGTGACTACCAGGGCATCGTGTCGACCGACCGGGAGACGCTTCACCACGTGAGCCGTGAGGTCCCGTTCGGGCCCCGGTCGGCCCGGGTGAAGGCCGTGATCATCCCGGCCGATGGCTCAGAGATTCTGCCTCTGGCACTGCCTAATGCGAACCACTACAAGGCAGAGGCCAAGCAGGCCGGCCGATGGATGCAGGTACAGCGAATGGATATGGAGGACGCAGCGTGAGTGACGTTCAGATGTACGGCCCCATTGGGCAGGCCGTGAAGGCCGTTGCTCCCAAGGTCGAGACTGACCCGGTCGGCATCTACCTGGCGGCGCTCAGCCTGTGGTCTGCTGCCATCAGTGGCACGGTCACGGTGGAGGGCCGTGCGCCCCTGGTGTGGTCCGCCCTGGTGGCCAAGACGGGCCGCGGTAAGGGCACTGCGCTGCGGGCAGCCAAGCACATAGCTGGGCCCGGCATCGGTCGGTTCCTGGGCACACACACTGCCTCTGGCCTCACCTCGGGGGCGTCCCTGGTGAACGCTCTCTTCGAGGCCCAGGAGACCTCTTCCGAGACTGAGCACGGCACCGATGTGCGCATGTTCGTGGAGGAGGAGGAATGGCAGGAGACGCTTCGGCGCGTGAAGCGTGACCCGTCTTTCACGGGCAAGCTTCGGTTGGCCTGGGACGGTTCCGTGTTGCGGAATACGACCAAGGAGGGCCCTCAGGAGGTCCGTGACCCGCGCATGGTCATGCACACACACTGCACCCCGTCTGACTGGAACAAGTACGTCAGTGCTGATGAGGCTGCGGGCGGCTCGTACAACCGCATCCTGCCTGTGATCCTGGGCAGTGCACACCTGATCCGGAAGCGGTCGGCCCTACCTCACGTCGACCCGTTCTCTGAGGCTTACGCGTGGGCCACGGCCAAGCGTCGCGTGATGGTGATGGACGCTTGGGCCGAAGACCTCTATTTCGTGATCCGCCGTTACGGGTCCATTCTCAGTGAGTCCCTGCCTGAGGTTGAGGCTGCGATGATCCAGCGCACGGCAGAGCAGACGCTCAGAGTTGCGGCCTGCCTCGCAGCAGCCGACATGACCGAGGTGATCACGGAAGACATCCTCTTGGCTGCGTTTTCATTGGTGCGCCGTTCCGTGCGTGACGTCCTGGTGCTCACCCGTGGGCAGGCGACTGCCGCCAAGGCGCCCGTGAGGACGCTTGAGGAGAAGGTTCGGGAGCGCATTGCCAGCCTGGGAGGCAAGGCGTCTTCCAGTGATCTGCTGCCGTTCCTGCGAGTGTCCAAGGCTGCTGTGGAAGCCATCCCAGGCATCGTGATGATCCACGCCCGCAACGGGAAGCAGGGCCGCCCGGTCACGTTCTACTCGTTCGGGGAAAAGCATGGGCCGGCCAGCTCGGAGAGCGGGACGCAGCGTCCTGCCTCGCCTAGGGTGGCTGCCGCGGTCAGGGCCACGCCGAAGCGGGTCACGGTTCGCATCCCTGCCCCGGCTGCGCCTGTGGCCGTTCAGACTGACAACCCGTTTGCTGCCCTGATCTAGTAACGCTCGGATGTAAGGCCCCCGCTAGGCGTCAGCATCGCTGATGCCGACTGGCGGGGGCTTTCCTCGTTCTTAATGCACATGCCCTTAGGACCGGGCGGGAGCGCAGTCCGCTTCAGGCCGGCGTGGAGCCACCCCGGGAATAAGACTGAACAGTCTGAGTCCCGTATTTGGTCGTCCTCTGATACCCGGATACCTCGTGCTTGCAAGGGGATTGGCGTTTCTGGTCCCCGGCTACGGGCTCGGAGAACGATTCGAAGACCTCACTGTCCTCGGTCTCGTCCTCCTCTCCGTCGAGGCTGGCGAGCACAGCGGCCAGGCCCACGACGCCGACGACGCCGAGCGTCGTCTTCCAGTGCTTCCGGCACCAGTTCTTCGCGGTCTCAGCGAAGGAGGCGGGATCGCCGTCCTCGGGGGTGGGCTCGCTGGGCGTGGGCGCATTCACCTGCACAGATCTACCGGACCCATCCCTCACCTGTCAGGCAATCACCCGACATCGCCCAATCAAGTGCAGTGATCGTTCCGCACCACCAGGGCGAAGGACGTGCAGAGGCGCCGGGAGCCACCGTGTCCGGTCCGGCCGGTATGGCTCATGTACTCGACATCGACGGCGGCCCCGTCCGTCGACGGGGGTGGCCTGCCAACCGCACTCGCATGTCAGACACTCGACCTCGAAGGTCACGTCAGTGTCCGGGTGCTGGGTGATCCGGTGCTCGACATAGCGCAGGGCGGAACGGGGCATCAGGCGTCACCGCGTCCTTCTAGAAGGTGCGTTCGGAGGACGACGTTCGCATCTGACGCCTTCTAGTAGTACTCGACTGATGGCCAGGGAGATCCGCAGGAACTCAGAGATGTGGGCCGCGGTCGGCTTCTACGTCTGTGCTTCCTGCTGGCGGTCGGAGGACCAGGCGCCCGCGGCCGTCGAGGAGAAGGTGCCGGCCGGTGGCTACGAGGTCCCGGAGAACTTCCTCGAACTGGCTGCGGAGGACAACACCGATGAGGCCAAGACGTACCGGAAGCGCCGTTGCGAGCAGTACAGCCGGACCGGCAAGTGAATCCCTCTGAGATGCCAAAGCAGCAGCCTGTAAGGCTAGTTCAGGGGCGATACGGCAGAGTGACAAGCAAGTGGAACCGTCTCGGCAACGATCAGAGCTAGGACGAGGGAAGCAAGTAAAAAAAGAACGGCCCCGGACAGGGTAAGTGTCCGGGGCCGTTCGCTTTCACCTTACAGGGCAGAGAGGTCATCCAGACCTCTTCTCGCCAAACGATCAACTACGTATGATCATCTATCACACGAACCATGTGGAGGGTACACCTAATGAGACGCTCGCTGACGGCAGTTGCCTGCATCGCAAGTCTGGTGCTCGTCGGCTGCTCGTCGTCGTCCGGCCTGGACACCACCTCGTCCGAGTATCAGCAGGGGTGGAACACCGTTGTAAGTTTCGGCCTTCCGGACGGCGTTAGTCGGGTCATCCAGAGTGATACCGACGTGTGCAAGATTCCGATCGTGTACAAGACTTCCCCGAACGGTGCCACTTCCGCGCTGTACAGCCACTGGGACTACAGCGACCACCAGCGCAAGGAATGGTCGCACGGCTGTCTCGATGCCCTCCGCAACTTGACCGACTACAAGGTGCCGCAGCAGAGTTGGGAGAACTGACGTGAGCGACAAGACGAATCTGGAGTACTGGGCGTTCTTCCCTGCCGGGTTCGCCGGCATGGGCCCGGAGGATTTTGGAATCAAGGTGGGCGAACGGAAGGAGGACGGCAACTATGACGCGACTTTCCTCGTGCCTGCTGAGAAGGAGTGGCAGATAGCCAGGCTGCTCATGCACCTGCTGTCGAACAACTTTGTGAGGGAATCCCGCCCTATGCAGGTTACGAAGACCGAGCACATAACTCGGATCACGGTTGAGTACCCCGGTTACCTCGGAGACCCGAACGCGGAGCACAAGTACTGATATGCCGGCGAGTGAGACAGCAGAAGCCCCCAGCATTCAGTTCATACACGTCGAGGCCGAGGCACCTACTTGGGACATCGTGATGGGCGGAAGCACGGTGGGGCTGGTCAGGTTGAACTTCCGTAGCGGCAAGTTCGAGGTCGCCATCGACACTGCATTCGGCTACAGCAAGACCGTCCAGAAGGCCGTTGACGAAGCCGAGCATCAGACGGTGGAAGACATCAAGGCCGCCGTCCTGCGGGGATATACCGAACATCTCACGGTGTTGCAGCGGCTCAAGGTCGTTGACCGAGAGGGCCGCCCGAAGTTCATCACCGTCCCCATGGGCGGCAAGCCCAAGAACTGAAACAATGTAAAGTCCCCCGGCTTCAGCCGGGGGCTTTACATTTCCTTTTCTCACCCAAGGTAGACCCCTCTACCTCAGCCAGTGGGCCTCACAGAGCCTCTGGCGGGGCGTCAGGCAGTCCGGGGATGGTGCCGGTAGTAGGTGGCCGGAGAGATGCCCAGGAACTCGCAGACACGGGCCACGGTCGGCTTCTCACCGCTGTCCCTGGCCAGCCTCTCGCGGGCTTCCTCGATGTCCTGGCCCGTCACCCTGGTACCCCCGCGCTTCCTCGGGGTCATGTCCAGCTCGATGCTGTCGATGGTCTCCGCGGCTTCCTCAACGGCTGCGCCGGCCTTCAATTCCAGGTGCTTGGTCACGCCGAGAACGGCGACGGTGCGAGAGAGGAGAGCCTTCCCCTCGTGCTCGATCAAGGCCGTAAGCAGGCGAGAGTTGGTCTCTCTCAGTTCGTCTATCTCCTCGGAAGCGGAGACGGCCTGAGAGGGCGTCTCCGCCATGTGGATCAGGTGACCGATCACCAGAGGCGGGATACAGGAGACAGCCACAGTGAGGAACGCTGAGCCTGCCATGTACGTCTGCTCGATCAGGTGAGAGATCGACTGCGCCGACATGGCCAGCAGGAGAGCCATCAGGGCCCCGATGAGAGCTGTTGCCTGCCCCGGGAGCTTGGCCTTCCTTCGGTACGTGGCGATGGCGCCTGCTGAGAGCGCGTAGACGCTCAGGCAGACCGGCATGGCAGGGGCGTACCTGGCAGACCATCCCGCAGTGGAAGCAAGGGAGATCTCACCGGGAATGGACAGGTACAGGGCCGCGAGGCAGGCCGCGGGGAGGGCGAACCTCAGGACGGCCTTGATATACCAGGGCATGGCTGAAGTAGGCATGGGAGTCCTCTCAATCGAGGGAAGTCGAAGGGGTTCTCAGCTCAGAGAGAGGGCTGAAGCTCAACGCCGAGGTGATCGGCGGCACGGGTCATCTCGGCCCGGCAGTCAGAGCAAACGTCGCCCGGGGTGCCGTTCTTGATGGGCCGTTGACACCCGCCGCACTCGACCCGCACGGGGGCAACAGGACGAGGCGTCGGAACCCCAGCACTGGGCATGCGTTCCGGCGTGAAGGTCTTCAGCCGGTGGGAGATCAGGCCCGGGACAGAGCCGATCTGCTCAGGGAGGGCCGCGGTGAGGCACTGAAGGATTTCGTCGCTGCGGTAGTCCTCACGCAGCCACGGCACGACCTTGGGAGCCAGGCGAGCAATCTCCTGGTCGGAGAGGGTGAGGCTCTTGTGCAGGCTCAGCCGCTCAAGGACGCGGCGGGCCTCACGGCCCATCTCGCGGCTGATCTTGGTCAGGAAGGTGTCATCCCCCTCCCCACCCTTCTCGGCGCTCTCAGGAGCGAGCGGAGCGGCTTCCTGAGGCTGGCGGGTGGGAGGGGTGGTGTTCTTTTCTTCTTCCGTCTTACTCCCTATGGGAGAACCGCCGACAGCCCGACCAGTCGCTATCCCGACCGTCGGGAACCGGTCAGTCGGAGAGGTCTCAGCGTCGGGGGTGTCCGTGACGGTGGTGATGGTGACCCATCGGCCCGTCTCGGGGTCCTGCACCTTCGCGCGCTTGACGTAGCCAGCCTCGATCAGCTCGTTCATGGCCATGGAAACCGTGCGCCGGCCGTTGGGCACCTGGCCAGTGATCTTCTCGACCGTTGCCCCCGAGCCATCGGGGAGGGAGAGGAGGCGAACGAGGAGGCCCACGGCCTCAAGGGAGAGGTTCCCGTGCCTCGCTATGGCGTTCGGGATTTGGACGTACTGACGCGCCAAACGCGTACGATGAATCCGCATCTGAAGCTGAACCCTTCAGGTGTGTAGTAGCGCCCGGTTGCTGCCGGGCCTGCTGTTGCCCCTCAGGGATTCCAGTCCCTGGGGGGCTTTGTTTTGCGCGGTGAACTTACAGCACGTTATGACATACGTCCAACATCACCACTCTGCGTGACAATGATCGGGAGCCTCAAAGGTGGCGTCGGCGCCACGGAGGGCACCGCATTGAAGCCTGAACCGCCCCCAAGAGAAACCCCAGGTCAGAGCGATGCAGCCTCCAGCCTGGAGTCACCACCAAGTCACCACGGGAACGCGTAACAGCGGGTTTCAACGGGGATGAACGAGGAAAGGCCAGATCCGAAGATCTGACCTCTGACCTGCGCTTATGCCCCTTGACCAGCCCTCTTAGCGATCAAGGCAAATCGCCCTACACGTTGAAGCGGAACTCCACCACGTCGCCGTCCTGCATGACGTAGTCCTTGCCCTCCATGCGGGCCTTGCCCTTGGCGCGGGCCTCGGCGACGGAGCCCATTTCGACCAGGTCGGCGAAGGAGATGACCTCGGCCTTGATGAAGCCCTTCTGGAAGTCGGTGTGGATGACACCGGCGGCCTCGGGGGCGGTCGCGCCCTTCTTGATGGTCCAGGCGCGGGATTCCTTGGGGCCTGCCGTCAGGTACGTCTGGAGGCCGAGGGTGTCGAAGCCGACCCGGGCCAGGGTCGCCATGCCGGGCTCCTCGACGCCCACCGACTCCAGGAGTTCCATCGCTTCCTCCTCGTCGAGCTCGGCGAGGTCCGCCTCCAGCTTGGCGTTGAGGAAGATCGCCTCGGCGGGCGCGACCAGGGCACGCTGCTCGGCCTTGAAGTCGTCGTCGACCAGCTCGTCCTCGTCGACGTTGAAGACGTACAGGAACGGCTTGGTGGTGAGCAGGTGCAGGTCGTGCAGCAGCTCCTCCTTGCCCGAGCCCTGGACGATGCCCGCGGAGAAGAGGGTCTCGCCCTTCTCCAGGATGGCCTGGGCCGCCTCGACCGCCGCGACCTTGGGGCCGATGTCCTTCTTGATGCGCGACTCCCGCTGGAGGCGCGGCAGGACCTTCTCGATCGTCTGGAGGTCGGCGAGGATCAGCTCGGTGTTGATCGTCTCGATGTCGTCCTTGGGCGAGACCTTGCCGTCGACGTGCACGACGTTCTCGTCCTTGAAGGCGCGGATGACCTGGCAGATCGCGTCCGACTCGCGGATGTTCGCGAGGAATTTGTTGCCCAGACCCTCGCCCTCGGAGGCGCCCTTCACGATGCCGGCGATGTCGACGAAGTCGACGGTGGCGGGAAGGATCTTCTGGGAGCTGAAGATCTCGGCAAGCTTCGCCAGCCGCGCGTCGGGCACGCCGACCACGCCGACGTTCGGCTCGATCGTGGCGAACGGGTAGTTGGCCGCGAGCACGTCGTTCTTGGTCAGGGCGTTGAACATGGTCGACTTGCCGACATTGGGCAGACCGACGATTCCGATCGTGAGCGACACGTTGCGACTTCCCGTACGAGAGGTGGGCGAAGGGCCCTCCATGAGAGCGGGCCGATCCACCAGTCTACGGCGTGACCCGGACCGGACCGGCGAGGTATCGAACGCATGGCCAAGCTCTTTCCACAGCCTCGCCTTCGGCCGGTCTCCGGCGTGTCCGATGAGCCATTCCACACATAAAACGACCTAAGTTGGTCCAGTGGAGCAACACAGGACGCGTCCCCCTCAGTACAGACCGCGACGCGGGGCACCGGTTCCGGCACAGGCCGGGCGAGCCGCGGACGGCGGAGTCCGAAGGGACGGCCCCGCGGCGCGGCGGCCCGCGCCCGCACGTCTCCGGCAGCCGCGCCGCACGTCGCACCCCCGGCTGACCGGGCTCGGCGGGGGCCTGTTCTGCGGCGCGTCGATGTTCGCGCTGGCCTGCCTGGACGCCCTGCTGTTCGGCGGGTCGGCGACGGTGTACGGGGTGCTGTTCCTGCCGGTGTGCGTGCTGACCGCGCTGTGGGTGCGGCCGGGCGACCTGGTGACCGCCCCCGTGGCCGTACCGATCGCCTTCGCCTTCGGGCTACCACCGATCGCCGACGACGGCGGAGGCGGCCTCGCTGGCCACTTCATGGGCCTGGTCACCGCGCTCGCGCTCCAGGCGGGCTGGTTGTACGGGGGAACGCTGGCCGCGGTCCTGATCGTGGCCGTCCGCAGGATCCGGCTGCTGAGCCGCCGCGCCGCCCAGCGCCGGGACCGGGCGCGCGACCTGCCGTCAGACCGGCAGGCCCGCTGATCCCTCGTAGCCTCGCGGGCGGCCCGGCCGCTACCGGGAGACCTGCGCCGCCCGCATAGCCGCGCCCACGATGCCGGCGTTGTTCTGGAGCTGCGCGGGGACGATCTCCGCCTTGATGCCCTCGATCAGCGGCAGGAACCTGTCCGCCTTGCGGCTGACACCGCCACCGATGATGAAGAGTTCAGGGGAGAAGAGCATCTCGACGTGGGCGAGGTACTTGGTGACGCGGCGCGACCAGTGTTCCCAGGTCAGTTCGTGGTCGTCCTTGGCCTTGGTCGAGGCCCGCGTCTCGGCGTCGTGGCCGTTCAGCTCCAGATGACCGAGCTCGCTGTTCGGGACCAGTTCGCCTTCGGTGAAGACGGCGCTGCCGATACCGGTGCCGAAGGTCAGCAGGATGACCGTGCCCCGGCGGCCCTTGCCCGCGCCGAACTCCATCTCGGCGACACCCGCCGCGTCCGCGTCGTTCAGGACGGTCACCGGCAGACCGCCGAGCCGCTCGCCGAGCAGCGCCCCCGCGTCGATGTCGATCCAGGACTTGTCGACATTGGCCGCCGTGCGGATGGTGGAACCGCCGGTCACCACACCGGGGAACGTGATGCCCACCGGGCCCGTCCAGCCGAAGTGGTCGATGACGTCCTTCACACCGTCGGCCACCGCGTCGGGCGTCGCGGGATGCGGGGTGAGCACCTTGCAGCGCTCCTCCGCGAGGTCCCCGCGATCAAGGTCCACAGGGGCGCCCTTGATCCCGGATCCGCCAATGTCCACACCGAAGATCTTCATGGCCCTACGTTACGTCGTACGGCTGACCGTCACTTCCCGGACGGACCACCGGTGCGCGCCTCCACCAGTGCGGCCGCCTCGGCCCGCAGGTCGCGGCGCAGCTCCTTGGGGAGCGAGAAGGTGATCGACTCCTCGGCGGCCTTGACGATCTCCACGTCCTCGAAGCCACGCCCGGACAGGAATTCCAGGACCTGCTCGACGAGGACCTCGGGGACGGAGGCGCCGGAGGTGACGCCGACCGTGCTCACGCCCTCCAGCCAGGCCTCGTCGATCTCGTCGGCGAAGTCGACCAGGTACGCGGCGCGGGCGCCGGCGAGCTTGGCGACCTCGACCAGCCGCACCGAGTTGGAGGAGTTGCGCGACCCGACCACGATGACCAGGTCGGCCTCCGCGCCCATCTGCTTCACGGCGAGCTGACGGTTCTGCGTGGCGTAGCAGATGTCGTCGCTCGGCGGGGAGATGAGCAGCGGGAACTTCTCCTTCAGGGCGTCGACCGTCTCCATGGTCTCGTCCACGGAGAGGGTGGTCTGGGAGAGCCAGACCACCCTGGAGGGGTCGCGGACCTCGACCTTGGCGACGTCCTCGGGGCCGTCGACCAGGGTGATGTGGTCGGGGGCCTCTCCGGAGGTGCCGATGACCTCTTCGTGGCCCTCGTGCCCGATGAGGAGGATGTCGAAGTCCTCGCTCGCGAAGCGGACGGCTTCCTTGTGGACCTTGGTGACCAGCGGGCACGTCGCGTCGATGGTGGCGAGCTTGCCGGCGGCGGCCTCGTCGTGGACGACGGGGGAGACGCCGTGGGCCGAGAACATGACGATGGACCCCTCGGGGACCTCCGCCGTCCGCTCGACGAAGATCGCGCCCTTCTTCTCCAGGGTCCGCACGACGTACTTGTTGTGGACGATCTCGTGCCGGACGTAGATCGGAGCCCCGTACTGCTCGAGGGCCTTCTCTACGGCGATCACGGCGCGGTCCACGCCCGCGCAGTAGCCACGGGGGGCGGCGAGCAGGACACGGCGGCCGGGCGAAGCAGTCATGCCCACCATCGTAAGGCCGCGCCCGGCAGGTCGAGGATCGCCTCCTCGGAGAGACTGTGGGCAGTCGTGGGGGCGGGACCAGGCGATTCCCGGGAGGCACGATGTCCGACGCGCGGACCACCGCCGGCACGGACCCGGCGGAGCGGGAACTGCGGCGCAGCCTCGGCTTCCGGGACCTGGTCGTCTACGGGCTGCTGTTCATCGCCCCGATGGCGCCGGTCGGGGTCTTCGGGACGCTGGACGCGAAGTCGCACGGGGCGGTCGCGCTGGTCTACGTGGTCGCGACGGCCGCCATGGCGTTCACCGCCTTCAGTTACGCCCAGATGGTCCGGGTGGTCCCCCTGGCGGGTTCGGTGTTCGCCTACGCGCGCGCGGGACTCGGCCCCGAGGCCGGGTTCGTCGCCGGGTGGATGGTGATGCTGGACTATCTCCTCATTCCGGCGGTGGCCTATCTGTTCTCCGGGATCGCGATGAACTCACTGGTCCCGGAGGTGTCCCGGTGGGTGTGGACCACGCTCGCCGTCGTCGTGACGACGTTCCTCAACCTCCGCGGGGTCCGTACGGCGGCGCGCGTCGGTTTCCTGGTGCTCGTGACGGAGATCGTGGTCCTCGCCGTCTTCGTCGTGTCGGCGGCCGTGGTGCTCGGGGGCGACGGGGCGCAGCGCGGCTGGCTGTCGCCGCTGACGGGTGACGGCACCCAGGGCGCGTTCGCGCTGTCGGCGGTGATCGGCGCGGTCTCGGTCGCCGTCCTGTCGTTCCTGGGCTTCGACGCGATCGCCTCCTTCGCCGAGGAGGTCACGGGCGGTTCGGAGAAGGTGGCCCGCGCGGTGCTGTTCTGTCTGGCGCTTGCGGGTGTGCTGTTCGTGGCGCAGACCTATCTGGCGGCGCTGCTGGAACCGCTGCCGTCCGCGCGGCTCGCCGCCGACCCCGCCCTCCAGGGTCCGGCCTTCTACGACGTCGTGGACGCCTCCGTCGGTTCGTGGCTGCACGATCTGGTGGCGGCGAGCAAGGCGGTCGGCGCGGCCTTCGCGGCACTGGCCGGGCAGGCCGCGGCCGGGCGGATCGTCTTCGCCATGGCCCGTGACCGGCGGCTGCCCAGGGCGCTGGCGCGGACCGGCTCCGGAGTGCCGCGGGCGGCTCTGCTGTGCGCCGCGGTGATCACACTGGTCGCGGCGGTCTGGGCGGCGCGCCGCGACGACGGCCTCGACAGGCTGGTCTCGGTGGTCGACATCGGCGCGCTGACCGCGTTCACGCTGCTGCACGCGTCGGTGGTGGGCTGGTTCGCGGTACGGCACCTGGGCGGGCCCGTGGTGTGGTGGCGGCACGTCCTGCTCCCCGTGCTGGGGGCCGCGGTCACGGTCGCGGTGATCGTCGAGGCGTCGGGAACGGCCCAGCTGGCGGGTCTCCTCTGGCTGACGGCAGGTCTGGTGGTTCTGCTCGCCCAACGGGGGCGGTCGGGGGCCGCGACCGGGTAGCGCGGCCGGCTCCGTGGCCGTCGTTCACCGGCCCGGGCCGGGGCGGTCCGGGTGCGCGGGCGTTGTCGGTGGGGGCCACTACGCTCGGGCGCATGGCTCTCAACACGTCCGCGGACGCTCCGCTGCCCGTCGGCGAGGTGTCGCGGCTCATCGGGGGATGGATCGACCGGCTCGGCGCGGTATGGGTCGAGGGGCAGATCACCCAGTTGTCGCGGCGCCCCGGCGCGGGCGTCGTCTTCCTGACGCTGCGCGACCCGTCGCACGACATCTCGGTGGGCGTGACCTGCTACCGCCAGGTCTTCGACGCGGTCGCCGATGTCGTCAGCGAGGGCGCCCGGGTGGTCGTCCACGCCAAGCCGGAGTGGTACGCACCGCGGGGGCAACTGTCCCTGCGGGCCGCCGAGATCAAGCCGGTGGGCGTGGGGGAGCTCCTCGCCCGCCTCGAACAGCTGAAGAAGTCGCTGGCGGCGGAGGGGCTGTTCGCCGCCGAGCGCAAGAAGGCGCTGCCGTTCCTGCCGCAGCTCATCGGGCTGGTGTGCGGGCGCGCGTCCGCGGCCGAGCGGGACGTGCTGGAGAACGCGCGGCACCGCTGGCCCGCCGTCCGCTTCGAGGTGCGCAACGTCCCCGTGCAGGGCGTGCACGCCGTACCGCAGGTCGTACAGGCGGTGCGGGAGCTGGACGCTCTCGACGAGGTCGACGTGATCGTCGTGACGCGCGGCGGCGGCAGCGTCGAGGATCTGCTGCCGTTCTCCGACGAGCAGCTCGTCCGCGCGGTCGCGGCCTGCCGCACGCCGGTCGTGTCCGCGATCGGGCACGAGCCTGACACCCCGCTGCTCGACCTGGTGGCCGACCTGCGGGCCTCCACACCGACGGACGCCGCGAAGAAGGTCGTACCGGACGTCGGCGAGGAGTACGAGAGGGTGCGGTTCCTGCGGGACCGCGCGCGGCGCTGTGTGCGGGCGTTCGTCGACCGGGAGGAGCGCGGCCTCGCGCACACGCTGGCCCGGCCCTCGATGGAGGATCCGCACCGGATGATCGACGAGCGGGCGGACCAGGTCTCCGCCCTGCTCGACCGCGGCCGGCGCACGCTCGGGCACCTGCTGGACCGCGCGGACTCGGAGCTGACGCACACCCACGCGCGCGTGGTGGCCCTCTCCCCCGCGGCGACACTCCAGCGGGGGTACGCGGTGCTTCAGCGGGCGGATGGTGATGTGGTCCGGGACCCGGCCGAGGTCGCGGCCGACGAGACCCTGCGGGCGCGGGTCGCCGAGGGTGAATTCACGGTTCGAGTCGATGCATAGGGTGGGCGCATGACCAGCAAGGTGGACGAGGCGCTCGGGTACGAGCAGGCGCGGGACGAGCTGATCGAGGTCGTACGCCGCCTGGAGGCGGGCGGTACGACCCTGGAGGAGTCCCTGGCGCTCTGGGAGCGCGGCGAGGAGCTGGCCAAGGTGTGCCGGCGCTGGCTGGAGGGCGCCCGGGCCCGCCTGGACGCGGCCCTGGCCGAGGAGGAGTCCCCGGAAGGGAACACGGGCCCGGGCTCCGAGTGAGGAGCGCGTCCGGCCCGGGCTCCGAGTGAGGAACGGGTCCGGCCCCGGTCCCGAGTGAGAGCGGGCTTCGGTCCCGTCCGGGTGAGAAGCGGCTTCGGCCCCGTCCCAGTGAGAAGCGGTACCGGCCCCCGTCCGGGTGAGGAGCGGCTCCGACGCCCGTCGCGGGGGACGAGCGGCTCCGGCGCGCGCCCGGCAGCAGCTGCGGCCGGCTCGGCGGGGGCACTACGAGGCACCCCGACCGGCTCGGCGCGGCGCTGCGCGACAGCTCCGGTGAGGCCCCGCGATGCCGCGCGGCCTCGTGTTTTCCGTTCGCACGTCTGTGAAGCGGATCACGACGCCCCGGTTTTGGTTGAACTTTAAACCTCTTCGACGTACTGTCGTAGACGCAAGCAGATCCCCCGGGATCCACCGCACATACCGAGAAGGTTCTTCATGTCTCTCGTCCTTGACCCCACCGCTCAGGACCTGCTGTTCCGCGAGGCCCGCACGGCGAACACCTTCACCGACGAGCCGGTGACCGACGAGCAGGTTCAGGCGATCTACGACCTGGTCAAGTATGGGCCGACCGCCTTCAACCAGTCGCCGCTGCGCATCACCCTGGTCCGCTCCCCCGAGGCCCGTGAGCGCCTGGTGCGGCACCTCGCCGAGGGCAACCAGGCGAAGACCGCCGCGGCCCCGCTCGTCGCGATCCTCTCCGCGGACAACGAGTTCCACGAGGAGCTGCCGGCGCTCCTCCCCCACTTCCCCGCCGCGAAGGACCTCTTCTTCTCCGAGCGTCCGGTCCGCGAGGGTGCCGCCGCGATGAACGCCGCGCTCCAGGCCGCGTACTTCATCATCGGCGTCCGCGCCGCCGGCCTCGCCGCCGGTCCGATGACCGGTGCCGACCTCGCCGGGATCCAGAAGGAGTTCCTGGACGACGACCACACCCCGCTGATGATCGTCAACATCGGCAAGCCGGGCGAGGACGCCTGGTTCCCGCGCTCCCCGCGCCTGGACGCCGAGCAGGTCATCACGACCGTCTGACCGACGGTCCCGGTCGGACGGCGGTGCCGTCCGATCCGCACCCGCACGAGAAGGGCCCCCGGCGCCACACGGCCGGGGGCCCTTCTCGTACGTACGAACACGGGCCTACGAGGTCTTCAGGGCCTCCGCCATCTTCACCAGCGTGCCGAACGACCCGGTGCCGGTCACCACCGTCGTCGCGCCCTTGTCCTCCAGGACCAGGGCGTCGTAGTGGTCGCCCTCGTAGCGCCGCCAGGTCCGGTCACCGATCTGCTGGGTGCCCTTCGTCTGCCGCGCGCCCTGGCTCGCCGTGTCGATGAACACGGCCGGCCGCTGAGTCGACTGCTCGACCGCCACGTACTGACCGTCGGGGGCCTGGAAACCCAGATGCCAGGTGTCGAACTCGCTGCCGTCGTAGCGCACCGAGGTCGCCTTCCACGCCGAGGGCAGCCCCTCGGGCGCCGCCACGGGATAGCTCGCCGCACGGCGTGCCGTCAGCAGCTCGACCCGGTAGTCGACACGCTTGAGATCGGGCTTGGAGTCGTCATGGGGGATGAAGATGTAGATGACGCCCGCCATGAGCCCGATGAGGCCCAGGGAAAGAATCATGTCCCGGACCGACTGCTTGCCTTTCATACCTGCCACGCACCTATCGTCGCAGGTGCCCTGGCCTGCTCATCCGTGGGGCCCCCTGCTCATTTTGTAAGCCTGGCGATAGAGTCGGGGCATCACCCTCATCCGGCCGTCGTCGTATCAGAAAGGTGCGTGTCGATGACCGAGCATCATCTGCCCTCCGAACTCGAAGTACCGTCGGAAGCTCCCGACCGTAACCTCGCCCTCGAACTCGTCCGCGTCACCGAGGCCGCCGCGATGGCCGCGGGCCGCTGGGTCGGCCGCGGCGACAAGAACGGCGCCGACGGCGCCGCCGTCCGTGCCATGCGTACCCTCGTCTCCACCGTCTCGATGAACGGCGTCGTCGTCATCGGCGAAGGGGAGAAGGACGAGGCCCCGATGCTCTTCAACGGGGAGCGCGTGGGCGACGGGACCGGTCCCGAGTGCGACATCGCCGTCGACCCGATCGACGGGACCACGCTCACCGCCAAGGGCATGACGAACGCCATCGCCGTCCTCGCCGCCGCCGACCGCGGCACCATGTTCGACCCGTCCGCGGTCTTCTACATGGACAAGCTGGTCACCGGCCCGGAGGCCGCCGACTTCGTCGACATCAACGCGTCCGTGGCGGTGAACATCCGCCGGGTCGCCAAGGCCAAGCGGGTCACGCCCGAGGACGTCACGGTCGTCATCCTCGACCGGCCGCGCCACGACGGGATCATCAAGGAGATCCGGGAGACCGGCGCGCGCATCAAGCTGATCTCCGACGGCGATGTCGCGGGCTCCATCCTCGCCCTGCGCGAGGGCACCGGCATCGACCTGCTGCTCGGCATCGGCGGCACACCCGAGGGCATCATCTCGGCCTGCGCCGTCAAGTGCCTCGGCGGCACCATCCAGGGCAAGCTGTGGCCCAAGGACGAGCAGGAGCGGCAGCGGGCGATCGACGCCGGGCACGACCTCGACCGCGTCCTGACCACGAACGACCTGGTCTCCGGCGAGAACGTCTTCTTCGTCGCGACCGGAATCACCGACGGCGAGCTGCTGCGCGGAGTGCGGTACCGCTCCGAGACCGCGACGACCGAGTCGATCGTGATGCGGTCCAAGTCGGGCACGGTGCGCCAGATCCGGTCCGAGCACCGGCTGAGCAAGCTGCGTGCGTACAGCGCGATCGACTTCGACCGCGCCAAGTAGGACCACCGCCGCCTCGGCGGGCCGACGCCCACGAGGCAACGGAAGGGGCGCCCCTTGTGCGGAGGGGCGCCCCTTCTTCCTGCTTTCCGCGCTCAGGCTCCCGCGGGTGCGCGTGTCGCGCAGGCTGCCCGGGGCCGGGTCAGCCGGCCGCGGCTATCGTGCCGCGGGCGGTCTTGTTGAGTTCCAGGTCGCGGCGGCGGCGCCGGGCGAGCACGACGCGGCGCTCGGCGGCGGTCAGGCCGCCCCAGACGCCGTACGGCTCGGGTTGCAGCAACGCGTGTTCGCGGCACTCGACCATGACCGGGCAGCGGGCGCAGACGCGCTTCGCCGCCTCCTCGCGGGAGAGCCGTGAAGCGGTCGGTTCCTTGGAGGGAGCGAAGAACAGGCCGGCCTCGTCGCGCCTGCACACCGCCTCCGTGTGCCATGGCGCTTCCTGATCCCTGTCCCGCACGGGCGCCCGCTGGGCCGGAACGGCAGCTACATGCAGGGACTGATGCGGCGGTTGCAGCACGGTCTACTCCTGACGACGGCTTCGCGAGCGTGCCGGGCACCGGGGGAGTTCCGCAGCACCCTCCAAGAGACGATGCAGCAAGCCCTACCCGCTGTGCGCGCGCCTATGCACTGCGTGCCGAAGCGTGCCGTTCTCGCGCGTGATCGATCGTCCGCCGCCGGAGCCGCCCGCATCCGCCACCCGCATATTCACAAGCGTCAACGGTCGAGGTGCTTGCGCAAACTCCGGTCCAGCCGGTCCGCCACCCGCTCGTTCACCCGGCTCGTGACCCGGTCGAGAATGTCCGCGATGAGCTTGCCCCGCTTGGGCCTCGCCTCGACGTTGCCCAGGACGGCGAGACCGTCGATGTAGACCACGGGCGCGTCGGGGTCGCCCGAATCCAGCGTGTCCACCTCGAAGTTGCCGAGCACACCGCCGCCGCTGCCGCGCAGCGAGACGTTCTCCGGCACGAAGATCTCGACGTTGCCGAAGACCGAGATCGCCTTGATCACGACCTGCTGGTACTCGAAGATCGCCTCGCTGAGGTCGATCTCGACATTGCCGAAGACCGAGTACGCGTGGATGCGCCGGCCCGCCCGCCAGCGGCCCTTGCGGACGGCGGAGCTGAAGACCGCCACCACGTTCTCGTCGACCTCCACCGGGATCGCGCCCTGGGTGGGGCGATTGGGCGCGGAGGCGTACGACGAGGGCGCGCGGCCGATGTGGGCGGCGGGCAGATCCCGGACGAACTGGTCGAGCTCGCCGACCGTCTTGGTGGCCAGCACGCCCTCGACCCGCTCGGCGTGCTCCTCCGCGGTCAGGCGCCCCTCGGCGACGGCCTCGCGCAGGATGTCGGTGATCCGGTCGCGGTCGGCGTCGGAGGCGCGCAGCTCGGCCGGCTTCGCCGCCGTGGCGGCACTCGCGTCGGGGCTCTTTTGAAGGTCCACGGCGACAGCGTACCCAAACGCGATAGATCGCGACTACCCCTCTCCCGTCAACGGCGGGAAACCCGCCCTCCGGCCCGGGCAGCCGGTCCGGTGTCCGAACTGAGCCTTACCTCACAGCCTCGGCGTCCGCGCCAGGTTCTACGCTGGTGGACGCTGCCAATGACGGCCGGCCTCCGGCGAGTGCGCCGAAGGGGTGCGCCCGAGGCGAGGCCCCAAAGCTGTCTGTCGAGTGAGGAATGGGCGAGATGCCTGAGTTTGCGTACACCGATCTGCTCCCCCAGGGAGAGGACACCACCCCCTACCGGCTGGTGACCTCCGAGGGTGTCTCCACCTTCGAGGCCGACGGGCGCACGTTCCTCAAGGTGGAGCCGGAGGCGCTGCGCGAGCTGGCCGCCGAGGCCATCCACGACATCCAGCACTACCTGCGGCCCGCGCACCTCGCCCAGCTGCGCCGCATCATCGACGACCCGGAGGCCTCGGCGAACGACAAGTTCGTCGCCCTGGACCTGCTGAAGAACGCGAACATCGCCGCCGCGGGCGTCCTGCCCATGTGCCAGGACACCGGCACGGCGATCGTCATGGGCAAGCGCGGGCAGAACGTGCTCACCGAGGGCGGCGACGAGGCGGCGCTGTCGCGCGGCATCTACGACGCGTACAAGAACCTGAACCTGCGCTATTCACAGATGGCCCCGCTGACCATGTGGGACGAGAAGAACACCGGATCGAACCTGCCGGCCCAGATCGAGCTGTACGCCACCGACGGCGGCGCCTACAAGTTCCTGTTCATGGCCAAGGGCGGCGGCTCCGCCAACAAGTCGTTCCTCTACCAGGAGACCAAGGCGGTCCTCAACGAGGGCTCCATGATGAAGTTCCTGGAGGAGAAGATCCGCTCGCTGGGGACGGCCGCCTGCCCGCCGTACCACCTGGCGATCGTCGTCGGCGGCACGAGCGCCGAGTACGCGCTGAAGACCGCGAAGTACGCCTCCGCGCACTACCTGGACGAGATCCCCTCGGAGGGCTCCGACCTCGGCCACGGCTTCCGGGACAAGGAGCTGGAGGAGAAGGTCTTCGAGCTGACCCAGAAGATCGGCATCGGCGCGCAGTTCGGCGGCAAGTACTTCTGCCACGACGTACGCGTGGTGCGTCTGCCCCGCCACGGCGCGTCCTGCCCGGTCGCGATCGCCGTGTCCTGCTCGGCCGACCGCCAGGCCGTCGCGAAGATCACCGCCGAGGGCGTGTTCCTGGAGCAGCTGGAGACGGACCCCGCGCGCTTCCTGCCGGAGACCACGGACGAGCACCTGGACTCGGCCGAGGACGAGGTCGTCAGGATCGACCTCAACCAGCCGATGGACGACATCCTCGCCGCGCTGACGAAGTACCCGGTCAAGACCCGTCTCTCACTCTCCGGCCCGCTCGTCGTGGCGCGCGACATCGCGCACGCCAAGATCAAGGAGCGGCTGGACGCGGGCGAGGAGATGCCGCAGTACCTGAAGGACCACCCGGTGTACTACGCAGGCCCCGCCAAGACCCCCGCGGGCTACGCCTCGGGTTCCTTCGGCCCGACGACCGCCGGCCGCATGGACTCCTACGTCGAGCAGTTCCAGGCGGCGGGCGGCTCCAAGGTGATGCTGGCCAAGGGCAACCGCAGCAAGCAGGTCACCGACGCCTGTGACACGCACGGCGGCTTCTACCTCGGCTCCATCGGCGGCCCGGCCGCCCGGCTCGCCCAGGACTGCATCAAGAAGGTCGAGGTCGTCGAGTACGAGGAGCTCGGCATGGAGGCCGTCTGGAAGATCGAGGTCGAGGACTTCCCGGCGTTCGTCGTCGTGGACGACAAGGGCAACGACTTCTTCCAGGATCCGGCGCCCGCCCCGACCTTCACCACGATCCCGGTGCGGGGTCCGGGACTGGGCTAAGGCTGCCGGTACGGCTCGTACGGCGTCCTGGGTGACGTCGTACGAGCCGTACCTCGTACGGGACACGTGAACGGCCGCCGGTCCGGCGGCCGTTCGCCGTTCGCCGTACGGCGGCCCTGCCACGCTGGTCCACCCGGGCGAACGGTTTCGCGCGCGCGGGCGGGAACACCGGCGGCCTCCGGGATGCTGTCCTGCATGGAGGTGTCACCGATGGCAGATGGCCAGGGCGAAGGCGCGTACCGGATCGAGCACGACTCCATGGGCGAGGTGCGGGTGCCCGCGGACGCGAAGTGGCGGGCGCAGACGCAGCGTGCCGTGGAGAACTTCCCCGTCTCGGGGCAGCGTCTGGAGCGCGCCCACATCGAGGCCCTCGCCCGGATCAAGGGGGCCGCCGCGAAGGTGAACGGCGAGCTGGGCGTGATCGGCAAGGATGTCGCGGAGGCGATCCAGGAGGCGGCGGCGGAGGTCGCCGAGGGCCGCTGGGACGCGCACTTCCCGGTCGACGTCTTCCAGACGGGCTCGGGCACCTCCTCCAACATGAACGCCAACGAGGTCATCGCGACGCTCGCCGGCGAGCGTCTTGGCCGGGACGTCCACCCCAACGACCAGGTGAACGCGTCGCAGTCGAGCAACGACGTGTTCCCGTCCTCGATCCACATCGCCGCGACCGCCGCCGTGACCCGCGATCTGATCCCGGCGCTGGAGCACCTCGCCGCCGCGCTCGGGCGCAAGTCGCACGAGTTCGCCGACGTCGTGAAGGCGGGGCGCACCCACCTCATGGACGCGACGCCGGTGACGCTCGGCCAGGAGTTCGGCGGGTACGCGGCCCAGGTGCGGTACGGGGTCGAGCGGCTGGAGGCCTCGCTGCCGCGGCTGGCCGAACTCCCGCTCGGCGGCACGGCCGTGGGGACGGGGATCAACACCCCGCCCGGGTTCTCCGCCGCGGTCATCGCGGAGGTGGCGCGGGCGACCGGGCTGCCGCTGACCGAGGCACGTGACCACTTCGAGGCGCAGGGGGCGCGCGACGGGATCGTGGAGACGAGCGGGCAGCTCCGGACCATCGCCGTCGGACTGACGAAGATCGCCAACGATCTGCGCTGGATGGCCTCCGGGCCGCGCACGGGGCTGGCCGAGATCAGCCTCCCGGACCTCCAGCCGGGCTCCTCGATCATGCCGGGCAAGGTGAACCCGGTGATTCCCGAGGCGGTGCTGATGGTCGCCGCTCAGGTGACGGGCAACGACGCGACCGTCGCCGTCGCGGGCGCGGCCGGGAACTTCGAGCTCAACGTGATGCTGCCGGTGATCGCCAGGAACGTCCTGGAGTCGGTGCGGCTGCTCGCGAACGTCTCGCGGCTGCTCGCCGACCGTACGGTCGACGGGATCGTCGCGCACCGTGAGCGGGCCCGGGAGTACGCGGAGTCGTCGCCGTCCGTGGTGACGCCGCTGAACAAGTACATCGGGTACGAGGAGGCCGCCAAGGTCGCCAAGAAGGCGCTGGCGGAGCGCAGGACGATTCGCGAGGTGGTGCTGGAGTCGGGGCACGTGGAGCGTGGGGACCTGACCGTGGAGCAGTTGGACGAGGCGTTGGATGTCCTGCGGATGACGCACCCGTAACAGCGCGCGTCCGGGGAGAAACGCCTGATGACGGCTCCGTAACAGCAGGTGGCCGTTGGCGCGAACCATGACGGGTACCGCAGCGCCGTATGCCTGGGGCACCTAATATCTGTTCATGGCAGAGGGTGGAGCGGTGAGACGGACGGAAGCGGGCGGGCCGGCGGCGTACTGGGAACCCGGGAGCCAGATCCTGTGGCGGTACCGGGAGAACGCCGGCGAGCATGTCCACATCTGCCGCCCGGTCACGGTGGCCCGGGACGACGCCGACCTGCTCGCGGTGTGGATGGCGCCGGGCACGGAGTGTGTGAAGCCGGTGCTCGCGGACGGCTCGCCCGTGCACGGAGAGCCGCTGGAGTCGCGCTACACGAAGCCCCGCGCGGTACTGCGCGACCGCTGGTTCGGGGCCGGTGTCCTGAAGCTGGCGCGGCCTGGCGAGGCCTGGTCGGTGTGGTTGTTCTGGGAACAGGGCTGGCGTTTCAAGAACTGGTACGTGAACCTGGAGGCTCCGCTGGCCCGTTGGGCCGGCGGGGTTGACTCCGAGGATCATTTCCTCGACATTTCGGTCCATCCGGACCGCAGTTGGCGCTGGCTGGACGAGGACGAATTCGCCATGGCGCAGCGGGTGGGTCTGATGGATGCTCAACTGGCGGCACAGGTACGGGAAGCGGGGTGGTCGGCGGTGGAGGTGATCCGTTCCTGGGGCGCGCCGTTCTCGGACGGATGGCAGCACTGGAGGCCGGATCCGGGCTGGCCGGTTCCCGTTCTGCCGGATGACTGGGACCGTACGCCCGCGCACGTGTCCTCATGAGACCCTTGATGCGCCCCCGTGGTACAACCGTAGGATCGTCTTCCGCAAGGGCACACGGCAGCGACAACTCCCGCAGGCTGAGCCGGGCTTGACCATATGTCACCGAGGGGCGGCAGGACGTGAGCGAGGGGTACGAGGCGTACGGCGGCGTGGCCGGCCAGGGACAGGTCGAACCGCGCCGGCTCGCCACGACGACCGTGCGGACCAGGGCTTTTGCCGCCGCCCCGCTGTCGGCACGGGCCGTTTTCGGCCGTGGGCGAGCCGTACCGTGCCGGGCGACGGCCGTTCGCGCCGTCGGTCCCGGCCCTGACGACACGCAGAATCCGTTCCTGGGGCACACATTCCGGGTATCGGGGCTGCGGGAAGAACTGCACGCACGGCGCGCAGCCCCGGACGGATGGACTCGACACGCGTGACGGAGCACCCCACCTCGCACGAGCGACGGCAGAGCGGCGCCGCCCGGCCGCCCGCCCCCGCGGACCCTCGCGGGGCGCTCCTGCGTACCTCGGAGCCGCCGGACCGGCTGCCGGGTGCCGGCGCGTTACCGGTACAGGCCCGCACGGGCGACGCACCGAGGGGTTCGGGTGCGTCGAAGCCGCGCGGCAAGCGCGGGAAGGCCGGTGGTCAGGTGTCCGCCGACGCCGGTGGGTCCGCGTCCTCGGACACGGACGTGCCGCCGCCCTCGCCCGCCCCTTCCGGACGCGGTTCCGAGCACTCGCAGCCCTCGGCGGCCGAGCCCGACACGCACCGCCCGCGGCCCGCGCCCGAGGGCATCCCGATCCAGCCGGACGCCGAGCAGGGCCGGTCGTCACGGACCTCGGGCGGCAAGGAGCGCCGTACGGGGCAGGGTGGTGTGCCCCAGGGCGGCCCGATGCCGATGCGGCGGGACGGGGACCGGCTGCGCTTCGTGGGCGCCGCGACCCGGCGGATCGCCCGGGGCATCGACCTCGACGAGATCGTGATGGGGCTGTGCCGGGCGACCGTGCCGACCTTCTCCGACGCGATCCTCGTGTATCTGCGCGACCCGCTGCCGGTCGGTGACGAACGGCCGACGGGTCCTCTCGTGCTGCGGTTGCGGCGCACGGACCGGATTCCCGAGGAGCGGGACACCGAGAGCGGTTTCCTGCCCGCGCTGCGGCCGGAGCCCAGTGAGCTGTCGGCGCTGTCGGCCGAGCTGTGCGAGGTGCGCCCCGGCGGCGCCCTCGCCGAGGTGCTGCGCGGGGTGCGTCCGGTGTTCGCGGACGCGCCCGCCGCGCGTGCCGCGCTGCCCGAGCTGCTGGGCGACGATCTGCCGGTGCCGAGCGGGCAGCGCGCGATCCTCGCCCCGCTGCGCGGCCGGCGCCGGGTGATCGGGGCGGCGCTGTTCCTGCGCAGGCCGGAGCGGCTCGCCTTCGAGGCGGACGATCTGCTGGTCGCGGCGCAGCTGGCCACGCACAGCGCGCTCGGCATCGACAAGGCGGTGCTGTACGGCCGTGAGGCGTACATCGCCGACGAGCTCCAGCGCACGATGCTGCCCGAGACTCTGCCGCGGCCCACGGGGGTGCGGCTCGCGTCCCGCTATCTGCCGGCCGCGGAGACGGCCCGGGTGGGCGGCGACTGGTACGACGCGATCCCGCTGCCCGGCAGCCGGGTGGCGCTGGTCGTCGGCGACGTGATGGGCCACTCCATGACCTCGGCGGCGATCATGGGCCAGCTGCGGACGACGGCGCAGACCCTCGCGGGGCTCGATCTGCCGCCGCAGGAGGTGCTGCACCATCTCGACGAGCAGGCGCAGCGGCTCGGCACCGACCGCATGGCGACCTGCCTGTACGCCGTCTACGACCCGGTGTCGCACCGGATCACCATCGCCAACGCAGGCCATCCGCCGCCGGTGCTGCTGCATCTGGGCGGGCGGGCCGAGGTGCTGCGGGTGCCACCTGGTGCCCCCATCGGCGTGGGCGGGGTCGACTTCGAGGCGGTCGAGCTGGACGCCCCGGCCGGGGCGACGCTGCTGCTGTACACGGACGGTCTGGTCGAGTCACGGCTGCGTGACGTCTGGACCGGGATAGAGCAGCTGCGGGAGAAGCTCGCGGCGGTCGCGGCGCTGACCGGGCCGGATCATCCGCCGCCGCTGGAGGCGCTGTGCGACGAGGTGCTCGACATGCTCGGCCCGGGAGACCGGGACGACGACATCGCGCTGCTCGCCGCGCGCTTCGACGGGATCGCGCCGAGCGATGTCGCGTACTGGTTCCTGGAGCCGGAGGACGCGGCACCGGGCCGGGCCAGGCGCCTGGCCCGGCGGGCGCTGGCCCGCTGGGGCATGGAGGACATGACCGACGCCGTCGAGCTGCTGGTCAGCGAGGTCGTGACGAACGCGGTGCGGTACGCCTCGCGGCCGGTGACGCTGCGGCTGCTGCGGACGGACGTGCTGCGCTGCGAGGTCGGTGACGACGTGCCTCAGCTGCCGCGGCTGCGACAGGCGCGGGCCACGGACGAGGGCGGTCGCGGACTGTTCCTGGTGAACCGGCTGGCACGGCGGTGGGGGGCGACCCGGCTGAGTACGGGAAAGGTCGTCTGGTTCGAGTTGAACCGGAACTGACCGGGTACTCGTCCGGCCTCACCCCGGTGGACCGGCGCCGAACGGCGCCGGTGCCGATGTCCGTGGGCGCCGGTGCTTTCGTGCCGGCGCCTTGCCGGTGCGCTCCCGGTGCCTGAAGGGACCGTGCCGGTGCTTTCTCGGTGCGCGCTCGGTGACTGAGGGACCGTGCCGGTGCCGCGCCGTGGTCCATGTTGCCGACATGCTGTCGGCAGCGTTGACTGCTGGGGTGAGCGAAGCGACCTGACGACCTCATCTCCGACGGGAGGACGCTCGTGACGCAGGCATCCCGGAAGGCTCCGTACACCACGAACAACGTCGGGATTCCGGTGGAGAGCGACGAACACTCGCTCACCGTCGGCCCCGACGGCCCGATCCTGCTCCAGGACCACTACCTCATCGAGAAGATGGCGCAGTTCAACCGGGAGCGGGTGCCCGAGCGGGTGGTGCACGCCAAGGGCAGTGGCGCGTACGGATTCTTCGAAGTGACCAACGACATCAGTCAGTTCACCAGGGCCGACCTCTTCCAGCCGGGCAGGCGCACCGAGATGCTGGCGCGGTTCTCGACCGTCGCCGGTGAACAGGGATCGCCCGACACCTGGCGCGACCCGCGCGGTTTCGCCCTGAAGTTCTACACCGAGCACGGCAATTACGACATGGTGGGCAACAACACCCCGGTCTTCTTCGTCCGTGACACGATCAAGTTCCAGGACTTCATCCGCTCGCAGAAGCGCCACCCGGTGACCGGGCTGCGCGACAACGACATGCAGTGGGACTTCTGGACCCTCTCGCCGGAGTCGGCGCATCAGGTGACCTGGCTGATGGGCGACCGGGGCATCCCGAAGACGTACCGCCACATGAACGGCTACAGCTCCCACACCTACATGTGGATCAACGGCGGCGGCGAACGGTTCTGGGTGAAGTACCACTTCAAGACCGACCAGGGCATCGACCACCTGACCCAGGCGGAGGCCGACGAGCTCGCGGGGACGGACGGCGACAAGCACCGGCGCGACCTGTACGAGTCGATCGAGTCCGGCCACGCGCCGAGCTGGACGCTGAAGGTCCAGATCATGCCGTTCGAGGACGCGGCGGACTACCGGTTCAACCCGTTCGACCTGACGAAGGTCTGGCCGCACGGGGACTATCCGCTGATCGACGTGGGCCGCATGGTCCTGGACCGGAATCCCGAGGACTACTTCGTCCACATCGAGCAGGCCGCCTTCGAGCCGTCGAACATGGTGCCCGGCATCGGACCCTCGCCGGACAAGATGCTGCTGGGCCGGCTGTTCTCCTACCCCGACACCCATCGGCACCGGATCGGCCCCAACTACAGCCAGCTGCCGCCCAACCGGCCGCACGCCCCGGTGAACTCGTACGCCAAGGACGGCCCGATGCGCTACGAGCCGTCGAAGGCGTCCCGCCCGTACGCGCCGAACTCCTACGGCGGTCCCGCGGCCGACTACGACGGCCGGTTCGGTGACCCGGCGAGCTGGCAGACCGCCGGTGAGCTGGTGCGCGAGGCGTACAAGCTCCACCGTGAGGACGACGACTGGGGCCAGGCCGGCACGATGGTCCGCCAGGTGCTGGACGACGCGGCCCGGGACCGGCTGGTGGACAACGTCAGCGGTCACCTCAAGGCCGGGGTCACCCGCCCGGTGCTGGAACGCGCCTTCCAGTACTGGCGCAACGTGGACAAGGAGACCGGCGACCGGATCGCGCGGAGCGTCGACGGAGGCTGAGGCTGAGGCGACGAAGTCCGAAAGGCCCACGGAGGTGGACGGGCCGGCCGGTTCCCGCGGTGCGGGGACCGGCCGACCCGTCCGCCGGGCCCGCCGGTGACGGGCCGGTGGGCGGATCAGGCGCGCTTGACCTCGAAGGCGTCGACCTTGTCGTTCCAGTCGCCGCCGCCCGGGTAGTCCATGTTCTTGAAGTTGGCCCAGCCATGCGGCGGGAGCATGTCGCGCTGCCGGTCGTGCAGGACGCCCGACCGGTAGTCCCAGATCGTGGCGGTCCCGTAGTTGAGGCTCCAGCGCAGGACCCAGTAGTAGACGGAGCTCACCTTGTCGCGGAAGCCCCACTCGCTCAGGTCGTGCTTGCCGCTGCTGCTCAGGCGAATGATCTTGCCCTTGTAGTCGGCGTCCGCGTACAGGCACCAGTAGTCGGCGATGCACCGGTCGGGCGCGGCGGCGACGGCCTGCGTGGCGAGGGCCGCGCGGGTCTCCTTGCGGATCGAGGCGGGCAGCGCGGGGTCGGTCTGCGCCTCCCGCGTCGTGTCGTAGCAGTGGACCTCACCGCTGGGGAGCTCGGTGCAGCTGTCGGCACCTTCCCAGGACTCGGCGAGGTTGATCTTCCGCCCGTCGTACTCGGCGATCACCGGGCTCGCCGGTTCCGCGGCGGGTGTCGAGGGGTCCTGTGTCGAGGGGTCCTGCGTCGAGGGGTCCTGCGTGGCCGTGGCCGACGGCTCCGCAGTGGACTCGTCCGCGGACGCCACCGGCCCGGCGGTGAGCAGCAGCGCGCCGGTCGCGGCGGCGGCCAGCAGAGTGGTGGTCAGACGTATGTGTATCAAGATGTGCACTCCACAGCGATATCGAGGTCGTGCGTCCGGTCATGGGGACGGCGAAGGCGTCGTACGGGCGCCCGGCAGGAGCCGTGGACACGGAAAGCCGCGGACGAGGCCCGTGAGGGCGACGCGGGACGCCGCCGTCCGAGGTCAGGAGCGACGGATACGGCGGAACGGGGCGCACGGGGACGGTCCGGTGCGCCGGAAAAGCCGGAAGTACGGCATGACGAAGTGTTCCCCCTGTGGCGACATCGTTCCCCCGGTCGCGAACTGACGTGCGCGGTGGCGGGCTGGTCAGGACCGCCGTGCGCGGCAGCCACCATACGCACAGGCGTACGGACCGGGACAAGGTCATTTTCCGGGTCCGGCCACCGCCGGTCCCCGGCCGGCCGGCCGACGGCGAGGTCCCGGCAGGACCGACTCCCCTGGTGAACACGGGGAATGGCCTGGGCGCACCTCATGAGGGGGAGCGGGATCCGGCCGCACCGTCCCGGCCTGGAGCCGGCCGAAACGCGCCGTCCGTGCGCGCCGGGGGGATTCCGTGCCAACACAGCAAAAAAGGGAGGGCACCCGGGTCTCCCGGGTGCCCTCCTCCTCACGCGTCAAGGAATCGTGCGCGCTACTGGCTCGTCTGGCCGAACGGATTGTCGAGGACGCCGCCGGTGGGTGAACCCGTCGGTGTGGACGGGCTCGTCGTCGTCGGCTCGGTGGTCGTCGGCTCGGTCGTGGGGCTCGGCGGGCTGCTCGTGGTGGGCGGCTCCGTCGACGGCTCCGCGGTGGTCGGGGTCGACGACGGTGTGCTGGAAGGCGACCGGGTGGGGGTGGGCAGGTCGGTCGGCGCCACCGCCGCGCCCGAGGTGGTGTTCAGGTCGAACTTGGTGACGTTCCCCGCCATCGCCTCGAACGTGTAGGCCGCCCAGATCTTCGCCGGATAGCCACCGCCGTTGACACGGCCGCCCTCCAGGTAGAGGCCCGTGGCGCCCTTCATGGAGACCTGGGCGTGGGTCTTCGCGTCCTCGCCGAACAACAGGACCGAGGTGACCAGGTTCGGCGTGTAGCCGGTGAACCAGGCCGACTTGTTGTTGTCGGACGTACCGGTCTTGCCGGCGACCACCTGGCCGTCGCGGGACGGGTTGTCCCGCACCGAGACCCGGGCCGTACCGTCGTCGACCACGCCGGTCAGCACCGAGGTGACCGTGTCGGCGGCCTCCTCGCTGATGACCCGGCCGCCGATCGGGGTCGGCATCCTGACGGTGGTGTCCTTGTGCTCGGCCGAGGCGACGATCGTCGGGGTGACCTTCTTGCCGTGGTTGTCGAGCGTGGCGTACGCGCCCGCCATCTCCAGCGGGCTCGCGCCCATGGAGCCGAGGGTCTGGGCGGGCACCGCCTGGAGACTCTTGGTGTTCATGCCGAGCTTGCCCGCGACCTTCAGCACCTCGTCCATGCCGACGTCGACGCCCATCTGCGCGAAGACGGAGTTGATGGACTTGTTCATCGCCGTCTGCACGGTGACGGGCCCGTAGCTGTGCTCGTCCTCGTTCGGCGGCGCGAAGCCGATGGCGCTGCCGACGACGGGACGGCGGTTGGTGCCGTCGTAGATCGTGTTCGCGGTGATCGGCTGCCCGGAGCCCGTCTTGGCCGCCTCCTCGAGGGCGGCCGCGAAGATCATCGGCTTGAACGTCGACGCGGCCTGGTAGTCATGGCGCGTCGAGTTGTTGATGTAGTGCTTGAAGTAGTCCGTACCGCCGTACATCGCGACGATCTTGCCGCTCCGGGGGTCGACCGAGACGGCGCCGGCCTGCATGTTGGCGTCGACCTTGCGCTTCTTCGGGTCCAGCTTGCTGGTGAGCTGCTGCTTGACCGTCTTCTCCAGCAGGCCCTGCTTCTTCTTGTCGACGTTCAGCTTGATGGTCCAGCCGCCCGCGGTGAGCAGGGCCTTGGCGTCGTCCAGGTTCTCGGCGGTGCCCTGGGCGACGAGTTGCTTGGCCACCTCGTTGTTGGCCGCCTCAACCAGATAGCCGGTCTGGCCCTCCATGCCGGGGGCGCCCTTGGGGTCCTTGGGGACCGGGAACTTCAGGCCCGCCCGCTCGCCGGAGTCCAGCCAGTGCATCTCGACCATGTTGTCGAGGGTGTAGTTCCAGCGGGCCTGGACGAGCTTCTTGCCGGTCTTCGAGGCGACCGCCCAGTCGTACTGGCTCGGGGCCTGGAGCAGCGAGGCGAGGTAGGCGCCCTGCGCGACCGTGAGCTTCTGGGCGTCGACCTGGTAGTAGGCCTGCGCCGCCGCCTGGATGCCGTACGCGTTGCGGCCGTAGTAGCTGGTGTTGATGTAGCCCGCGAGAATGTCGTCCTTGCTCTTCTTCCGGTCCACCTTCAGCGAGATGACCATTTCCTTCAGCTTGCGCGTGACGGTCTGGTCCTGGCTGAGGTAGTAGTTCTTGACGTACTGCTGGGTGATCGTCGAGCCACCCTGCTTGCCCTTGCCGGAGAGGGTGTTGATCAGACCTCGGGCGGTGCCCTTGAGGTCGATGCCCGAGTCGCCGTAGAAGGTCTTGTTCTCGGCGGCGACGAACGTCTTCTGGACGCTCTTGGGCACCTTGGACAGGTCGACGATCTCGCGGTTGACCTTGCCACTGCGCCCGAGCAGCGAGCCGTCGCTGTACTCGTAGATGTTGCTCTGGCGCTTCGCGGCGGCGTTGCCCTCGGGCACCGAGACGACCATGTAGAGCACGATGAAGCCGCCCATGCCGAGCAGGCAGAAGCCGAGGAAGGTCCCGAGGATCGTCTTCCAGTTCACGAACCGGCGTATGCCGGTGCGGCGGGGCTTCGCGCCGGCCTTGCCGCTCGCCTTGCCACTGGGCCCGGCGCCCCCGGACTCGTGCCCGGACGAGCGCTGGGGCGCCACGCGGCGGCCCTGCGCCTGCCGCGCTCGTCTCTCTTCAGCTCGTCCCATGGGTCGATCCGCTCCGCTTCATTCTCGTGTGGCACACAAGTTCGCCGGTCAGGTCAGCTCAGCAAGCTAACACCGCGCGCTATGACAAAGGGGCGCCGATCCGGTCTTTTCCGGACGTGAGAATCAGCACGCCACAGGGGCCGCCCCACTGAATCCGACGAGCGGAAGGGGTGGAAGGTTGCCACGACGGTTAAAGTGTTATCACTTTGCTAGAACGAGGCTAGGCCTTATGAAGCGCGGGATCCGCCATGCCGTCACACCCTTCCCACCCGCCCCACGACTCCTCGTCCGCGCCGGGCGCGTCCGGGGCGCCGGATCCCCGGGTGACACGGCCGGCGAGCCGGCGCCCCGGGCGCCGGAGTTCGCCGCGCACGGCATCGGCGGAGGGCTCGCGCCGCTCCCCGGCCTGCCGGTACCGCCTCTCCGCGCCGCCCGGTGCGCCGTCGGCGCGGTCTTCGTGACGTACGGGCCGCACACCTTCGCGCCCCGCGCCGCCCGGCCCGTACCGAACAGGAGGACCCTTCACCGATGACGGCTCCCACGGGAGGGACCCCGCCGCGACAGCCGCAGCAGCGCAAGCAGATGCTGCTGCGGCTCGACCCGCTGGTGTACGAGGCCCTGGCCCGGTGGGCGGGCGACGAACTGCGCTCGGCCAACGCGCAGATCGAGTTCCTGCTGCGCCGCGCGCTCGCCGACTCCGGCCGCCTGCCGGGCGGCGCCGGACCGATCCCCCGCCGCGGCCGGCCGCCGGGCTCCGGGGATCCGGGAACCCCGGAGGAGTAGAAGCGGGGGTTCCGGCCGCTCCGGGCGGGACGGTTCCAGAACCGTGACAATCGGCCGTGACCAGCCGGTTCCCCCGGTCCGAGCCGCCTCCCCCGCGAGCTATACCCGGTGCGTATACACGTCGTGTATACGCCGTGTGTAGAGTGCTGGCATGTCCATCGGTCACACCCTTCTAGGGCTCCTGGAGTCCGGGCCGCGCCACGGTTACGACCTGAAGCGGGCCTTCGATGAGAAATTCGGTCACGACCGGCCGCTGCACTACGGCCAGGTCTACTCCACGATGTCGCGGCTGCTGAAGAACGGACTCGTCGAGATCGACGGGATCGAGGCGGGCGACGGGCCCGAGCGCAAGCGGTACGCCATCACCGAAGCCGGTGTATCCGACGTACAGCGCTGGCTGGCCACGCCCGAGACACCCGAGCCGTACCTTCAGTCGACCCTGTACACCAAGGTCGTCCTCGCCCTGCTGACCCGGCGGGACGCGAGCGAGCTCCTCGACACCCAGCGCTCGGAGCATCTGCGGATGATGCGCATGCTGACCGAACGCAAGCGCAAGGGCGACCTGGCCGATCAGCTGATCTGCGACCACGCCCTCTTCCATCTGGAGGCCGATCTGCGATGGCTGGAACTGACGGCCGCGCGCCTCGACAAGCTCGCCGAGGCGGTGACGACCCGATGACCGCGATCACCCCTCCCCCGGGCTCCCTGCTCACCGCCTCGGAGCTCCGCAAGGCCTACGGTCCCACCAGCGCGCTGGACGGTGCCGACTTCTCCATCCACCCCGGCGAGGTCGTCGCCGTGATGGGCCCCTCCGGCTCCGGCAAGTCCACCCTGCTCCACTGCCTCGCCGGCATCGTCACGCCCGACTCCGGCTCGATCACGTACGACGGCCGCGAGATGGCGACGATGAACGACGCCCAGCGCAGCGCCCTGCGCCGCTCCGCGTTCGGGTTCGTCTTCCAGTTCGGCCAGCTCGTGCCCGAGCTGAGCTGCGTCGAGAACGTCGCCCTGCCGCTGCGCCTGAACGGCATGGGCCGCAAGGAGGCCGAGCGCACCGCGCTGTCGTGGATGGAGCGGCTGGAGGTCGACGACCTCAGCGGCAAGCGGCCCGGCGAGGTCTCCGGCGGTCAGGGCCAGCGGGTGGCCGTCGCCCGTTCGCTGGTCACCGGCCCCCGGGTGCTGTTCGCCGACGAGCCGACCGGAGCGCTCGACTCCCTCAACGGCGAGCGGGTGATGGAGCTGCTGACCGACGCGGCCCGTTCCACGAACGCCGCCGTCGTGCTCGTCACGCACGAGGCGCGCGTGGCCGCGTACTCGGACCGTGAGGTCGTCGTGCGGGACGGCAGGTCCAGGGACATGGAGCGGATCGTATGAGTGCCCGCCAGTGGTCCCGTGATCTCGCCATGGGCGCCAGGTTCGCGGTGACCGGGGGCCGTGAGGCCTGGGTCCGCGTCCTGCTGACGGCCGTCGGTGTCGGGCTCGGGGTGGCCCTGCTGCTGCTCACCACCGCGCTGCCGAGCGCACTGGCCTCCCGGCACGACCGTGAGAGCGCCCGCAACGACATGACGTACAGCTCGGCGGTCAAGAAGAAGTCGGACCGCACGCTGGTCGTCGCGGACGCGGACACCGTCTTCCGCGACCAGGACGTACGCGGCCGGCTGCTCGTACCCGATGGCCCCCGGGCGCCGTTGCCACCGGGCGTGTCCGCCTTCCCCGCGGCCGGCGAGATGCTCGTCTCGCCCGCTCTGGACCGGCTGCTGAAGTCCGCGGACGGCACGCTTCTGCGCGAGCGGCTCGGCTACCGGATCAGCGGGACGATCGCCGACGGCGGGCTCGTCGATCCGCACGAACTCGCCTACTACGCGGGCGCCGAGGGACTGAAGGTCACCGGCACGAGCACCGGCCGGATCGAACGGATCGAAGCGTTCGGATCCACGGGGCAGTCCGAGGCGATGGACCCCGTCCTGCTGCTCCTCGTACTGATCGTCTTCGTCGTGCTGCTGATGCCCGTCGGCGTCTTCATCGCCGCCGCCGTACGCTTCGGCGGCGAGCGGCGCGACCGGCGGCTCGCGGCGCTGCGGCTGGTCGGCGCGGACGGCCGGATGACCCGGCGGATCGCGGCCGGCGAGGCGCTGGCCGGAGCGCTGGTCGGCCTGGCCCTCGGCGCGGGATTCTTCCTGATTGGGCGTCAGATTGCGGGCCTGGTCATGGTCTTCAGGATCAGCGTCTTCCCGGACGATCTCGATCCGGCACCCGCCCTGGTGGCGCTGGTGGCCCTCGCGGTGCCCGCGGCCGCGGTCGCGGTCACGCTGCTCGCGCTGCGCGGTGTCGTCATCGAACCGCTCGGCGTGGTGCGTACGGCACGGCCCTCGCGGCGCCGGCTGTGGTGGCGGCTGCTGCTGCCGCTGGGCGGCCTCGCGATGCTGTACCCGATGATCGGGCAAGGGCGGTCCAACGGGGACTTCAACCAGTACCTCGTCGTCGGCGGCGTCCTGCTGCTGCTGGTCGGCATCACGGCGCTGCTGCCCTGGGTGGTCGAGGCGGTCGTCGCCCGGCTGAACTCCGGTGGTGTCGCCTGGCAACTGGCGATCCGCAGGCTCCAGTTGAGCAGCGGCTCGGCGGCCCGGCTGGTCAACGGCATCGCGGTCGCGGTGGCCGGCGCGATAGCCCTTCAGATGCTGTTCGCCGGGGTCGACGACGACTACACCAGGATCAACAAGAACGACCTGACCCGGGCCCAGATGTCCGTGGACCTGCCGGCCGGGGTCACCCTGGCCCGGGCGGTCCGGCAGCTGTCCGGGACGAGGGGCGTCACCCGCGCGACCGCTCTCGGCCGGACCGACGCCGGAGACGGGCGGAACGAACCGTCGAATTCGACGCCCGCCACGGTCGGCGACTGCGCGGCCCTGCGGGAGACGGCCGTGCTGCCCTCCTGCGCGGACGGCGACGTCTTCGCGGTGGAGAACGCCGAATGGGACACCGGTACCGCCAAGCTCGACAAGGCCGGCACCGGTCTCTATCTCAACCCGTCCTACGGCTCGAACAAGGGCGAGGAGATCGCCTGGACGGTGCCGAAGGGCATCCGCAAGGCCATGTCGCGCAAGGACCCGACGGGCAGCGAGCTCGGCGGCTTCCTGTTCACGCCCGGTGCGCTGCCGAAGCGGACCGCGTCGGCCGTGCGCCAGACGGTCTATCTCCAGCTGGACGAGTCGGTGCCGGACGTCCGTGAACTGGTCCGCAACAGCGCCGCGCGGATCGGCCCGCTGACCGCCGCCAACACCTGGACGGCGACGACTCAGGCCCAGAAGTTCACGTCCATCCGCACGGGTCTTTCCGTCGGCGCGACCTGCGTCCTCATGCTGATCGGCGCGAGCCTGCTGGTCTCTCAGCTGGAGCAGTTGCGCGAGCGCAGGAAGCTGCTGTCGGCGCTGGTCGCCTTCGGTACCCGGCGGCGCACGCTGAGCCTGTCGGTGCTGTGGCAGACCGCGATCCCGATCGCCCTGGGGCTCGGCCTTGCGTCGGTCGTGGGGCTCACCCTCGGCACGGTCCTGCTCAAGATGACGGGAACCTCGGTGAGCGTGGACTGGGCGAGCGTGCTGTCGATGACCGGCATCGGCGCGGGAGTCGTACTCCTGGTGACCCTGCTCAGCCTGCCGCCGCTGATCCGGCTGATGCGGCCCGACGGGCTGCGTACGGAATAGGGCGCGGAACGTCCCGCCGGCCCGGCGGGACGGCGTCCGCGGCCGGTGGCCCTCCCCGCCCGGGGAGGGCCACCGGTCCGCGTTCAGAGGCTGTACTCCTTCACCACGCGGCGGACCTGCGCGAAGAGCATGCCCACGTTGACCGACTTGCGGCAGACGACCACGGCGACCACGTCCCCCTGGTCGCTCATGCGGATGAACAGATGGGTGAGGTTGTCGCTGTTGACCAGGATCTCCTGGAAGAAGTGCGAATCGGACTCGATGCCGCGACGCTCCTTGAAGACGTCCTCGATCATCTGGACCGTGCGCCCCTGGAACAGGTCGAGGGTCGCGCCCGCGAGCAGGTCCAGTACCTCCGGCGGATGGTTGTCGACGGTCTCGTAACTCAGCAGCATGCCGGTCGACATGTCGACCGCTCCGGAGGCGAGGCAGTCCGGTGCGTCGGCGCGCAGAGATTTGACCAGTCCCATGATCTGGTCCGAGAACCCCGGAGTCATTCGCTTGCTGGCCATGTCGTCATACCCCTTCGGTCGCGGTGTCGGTCGCGGCTCCGACGAGTGCGTCGGCCGCGGCGGGAGGTGAGGCGAGCGGACCGGGCCCGCCCGGGGCGTCGGCGAACGGGTCGGGGCCGGCCCCGGTGAGAATCGATCCGATACGGCCGAGAGCCGGCCGGGTCTGTTCGTGGAGCCGTTCGAGGTCGATGCCCTCGTCACCGAGGACGATCATCAGCGCGGTGTCTCCGACCGCGTAGAAGGCCGCGAGGCCCTGGCTGCCGTAGGTCACGGTCTGCCGGAACGCGCCCCGGCCCGTCACCGCGGTCGCGCGGCGCGCGATACCCAGGCCCGCGGCGGCTATCGCGGCGAGGCTCTCCGGGTCGATGGTGTCGGCCGTGTCGGCCGCGATGAGCATTCCGTCGGCGGCCGCCACCGCCGTATCGGTGATTCCGGGCACCCGTTCCCGGAGTTCCCTCATTTCCCTGGCCAGTGCCTCATGATTCATGTATTGAACTCCCTGGTCATTGTGCGCATTTGATCGATGACGGGTATGGAATTTCACGTACCGGAGTCCGGTGTCCAGATCCGGTGCCGCAGCCGGAAGAATCCTTTCCAGCCCGCTCCGGCCCTTTCCGGGGCGAGGGTTTCGGTTATTCCGCTGGCGCCGGGCTCACGGCGGGGCAGCGACGGGCTGCTCGCGCCGGGCTCTCTGCGGGGCAGGGCGGGAGCCGTCGCTCCGGGCGGCGGGGCGGGGTCCGGCCGGGGTTCCGGCGCCGCGGGCTCTCCGGCGGCCACCGCGATCGACAGGGCGGAGAACACGTCGGGGTCCAGGGCGGGCGGAGCGCCGGACGGCCGCTGACGGAGCGCTCCGGTCGGCAGATCCCGCACGGTGACACGGGGGGCGGAATCGGGTTCCGCCGGCAGTTCCAGCAGCCCCTCGCCGAGCATGCGGGCCATCCCCACCGTGACGGTGTAGGCACCGAGGCCGGTCGCGAAGGCGATGTCACGGGCGGTCCGGCGGCCGTCGGCGTGGGCCAGCAACTCCCGCTGCGGAGGCGGGAGCCGCTCGCGTATCTGGTCCGGCACCGCGGCGGGCACCGGGCGTTCCCGGTCCGGTCGTACGGGCCTCGGCAGAGCGGCGACGGCCGCGAGCTTCCTCGCCGCGTCCTGGAGCAGCCGCCCGGGCGCCTCTCCGAGGGCGACCGGCGCGTAGGGTTCGAAGGCGCCGTCGAGCGGGTCGCAGGTCTCGACGTCTCCGGCCACGACGGCGAAGGCCGCGTCCTGCATCGCCATCATGCACACGACCCGGAGCTGCGCGGCCCCCGCGTAACCGTGCGCGATCAGCCCGGCCTCGGGCCAGCGGGTGCCGCCGGCCTCGCGGAGCAGTTCTGCCCACTGCTCACCGCTGACACGGCCGGAGCGCAGCAGCCGCGCCTCCGCGCCCGGGGCGCCCGGACTCTCGACGGCCACGACGCAGCCGTCGCGGAGATGGAAGACTCCGCCGGGCTTTCCGGACACCCGCAGTTTTCCCGTCGCGCCCGCGTTCTGGCATTCGCTCAGCGCGCGCGACAGCAGGTCGTATCCGACCCTGCCAAGGGAATCACGAATGCCCGACATCACTCCCCTTGGAACTACCGGCACTTCGCACAGATGCCTGACGAGTCACCCTGAGGAGGTATGTGTATCAGCCGGGGCGGATATCCCAGCGGGAGTCGCGCTACCTGACGGAAGTTGAAATATCCCGGCTGACGAAGGTCCCCATCGGGTTCTCGAATGACCGACTGTGCACGGCAGTTCAGACTTCCGTGCCCAACACCCTTACGGGCAGCGGCCGCAGAGCCTCGCGCAGGGCCTCCGCCAGTTCCCGATACTCCGTGCTCCGCGCGGCACCCGACCGCATCGCGAGCGCGATCCGCCGAGTGGGCGCCGGATCCGCGAAGTACCCGGTGAGGAGCTGATCGCTGCGGGTCGTCTCCACCTTGACGGCGGTACGCGGCAGCAGGGTCACCCCGAGACCGCCGGCGACCAGCTGGACGAGGGTCGACAGCCCCGCGGCGGTCGTGGTCACGGGGGCGTCCGCGCGTCCGGCCTCACGGCAGATGTCCAGGGCCTGGTCGCGCAGGCAGTGACCCTCGTCGAGCAATAGCAGACGCAGTTCCCGCAGCGCCTCTCGCGGAATGCCCTCCTGGCCGCCGAGCCGGTGGTCCAGCGGGGTCACCAGCACGAAGTCCTCGTCGAACAGCGGGAGTTCGACGACGCCGGGCATGCCGAGGGGGACCGCGAGCAGCAGCAGGTCGAGCCGGCCGACGGTGAGCCCCTCCAGCAGGCTGGCCGTCTGCTCCTCGTGCACCTGGAGGTCGAGGTCGGGGTAGCGGTCGTGGACCAGACGCAGAACCGTCGGCAGGAGGTAGGGGGCGACGGTGGGGATGACACCGAGACGCAGCGCCCCGGTGAACGGCGCCCGTACGGCCTCCGCCTCCTCCATCAGCGCGCCGACCTCCTCCAGGACCGCCTTAGCGCGTACGGCGAGACGCTCACCGGCGGGCGACAGGAGCACTTTGCGGGTCGTACGCTCCAGCAGGGTCACCCCGAGGGTCTCCTCCAGGGCGGAGACGGCACCGGACAGCGCGGGCTGGCTCATGCCGATCGCGGCTGCCGCGTCGCGGAAGTGCAGATGCTCGGCCACGGCGGTGAAGGCGCGCAGCTGCGCGAGGCTCGGGCTGCGGCGGCCGCCGCCCTTGCCGCCCGCCCTGCCGGTGGGACTCGCCATGGCCGTACCTCTCACTCCGGGTCGCTTCACCGGCCGTCACTGATAGCCGCACTCGATCAACACGACCAAGTGTAGCTATTTCTCGAATCAATGCTGCCTGTGCCACCATCGGGGTCGTCCACCCCCTAGGGGAAACGCCCCCAAAAAGGGCTATCCCTTGCTGCAAGGAGAGTTCGTGCTCACTGTCGGTGACAAGTTCCCCACGTTCGACCTGACCGCCTGCGTCTCGCTGGAGAAGGGCGAGGAGTTCAAGCAGATCGACCACAAGACCTACGAGGGCAAGTGGAAGATCGTCTTCGCGTGGCCCAAGGACTTCACCTTCGTGTGCCCGACCGAGATCGCGGCCTTCGGCAAGCTGAACGACGAGTTCGCCGACCGTGACGCGCAGGTGCTGGGCTTCTCCGGCGACTCCGAGTTCGTGCACCACGCCTGGCGCAAGGACCACGACGACCTGCGTGACCTGCCCTTCCCGATGATGGCCGACTCGAAGCACGAGCTCATGCGCGACCTCGGCATCGAGGGCGAGGACGGCTTCGCCAAGCGCGCCGTCTTCATCGTCGACCAGAACAACGAGATCCAGTTCTCCATGGTGACCGCCGGCTCCGTCGGCCGTAACCCCAAGGAGGTCCTGCGGGTCCTCGACGCTCTCCAGACGGACGAGCTCTGCCCGTGCAACTGGACCAAGGGCGAGACCACTCTCGACCCGGTCGCCCTGCTGGCCGGTGAGTGACCTTCCATGGCTCTCGACGAACTGAAGTCCGCCATACCGGACTACGCCAAGGATCTTCGCCTGAACCTCGGTTCGGTGATCGGCAACAGTGACCTCCCCCAGCAGCAGCTGTGGGGCACGGTCCTGGCCTGCGCCATCGCCTCGCGCTCCCCTCGGGTGCTGCGTGAGCTGGAGCCCGAGGCGAAGGCCAATCTGTCGCCCGAGGCGTACACGGCCGCCAGGTCGGCCGCCGCGATCATGGCGATGAACAACGTTTTCTACCGCACGCGGCACCTGCTGTCCGACCCGGAGTACGGGACGATGCGGGCCGGTCTGCGGATGAACGTCATCGGCAACCCGGGTGTGGAGAAGGTCGACTTCGAGCTGTGGTCGCTCGCCGTCTCCGCGATCAACGGCTGCGGCCAGTGCCTCGACTCGCACGAGCAGGTGCTCCGCAAGGCGGGCGTCGACCGGGAGACGATCCAGGAGGCGTTCAAGATCGCGGCCGTGCTCCAGGCCGTCGGCACCACGCTGGACGCCGAGGCGGTCCTCGCCGAGTAGTCCTCGCGCGCTCCGAGCGGCCGAAGGCCCGCTCAAGCTCTCAGGGCCCCGGCCACCTTCACGGTGGCCGGGGCCCTGTGCGTTGTGCGTTGTGCGTTGTGCGAGGACCGTTACGGCGTCAGAGCCGGTTTTCTCGACGGCCGTTCGGACGTCAGCCGGTCCTCGAAGAGCGTTACGGCGTCAGCCGGTGGGCCGGGGACGCGTCCAGCGCGGTGGCGCCGCGGGGTTCGGGCGCGTGGCGCAGATCCCCTTCCTTGGCGTACGAACGCAGGTACACGACCACCGTGTTGGTCACCGCGACCAGCGGGACGGCGACGACCGCTCCGCCGATGCCGGCCACCATGCCGCCCGCGGCGACCGAGAGGACCACCGCGAGGGGATGGACCCGCACCGCGCGGCCCAGGATGAACGGCTGAAGGATGTGCCCCTCGATCTGCTGGACGGCGAGGACCACGAGGAGCGTCATCACGGCGACGAAGACACCCTGGGTCACCAGCGCGACCACCACCGCCAGCGCCCCGGAGATCACCGCGCCCACCAGCGGGATGAACGCGCCGAGGAAGATGAAGACGGCCAGCGGGACGGCCATCGGGACCTTGAGGAAGTAGATGCCGAGGCCGATGAAGATCGCGTCGATCAGGGCGACTATCACCGTGCCGCGGACGTAGGCGGTGAGCGTGCGCCACGCGCGCGGGCCCGCGCCCGCGACCCCGGGCCGGGCCGCGGCCGGGACGAGCTTGAGCGACCACTCCCAGATCCGCTTGCCGTCGTAGAGCAGGAAGAGGGTCGAGAACATCGTGAGCAGGATGCCCGTGAGCGCCTCGACGACCACCGTCACGCCCTGGAGACCCGCGGACGTGATCTGGTCCGTGTTCGCGCCGATCGCCTCGCGGAGGTTCTTCGCGATCTTGTTGATCTGCTTGTCGGTCACGTGGAACGGGCCCTTGAGAAGCCACTTGCGCAGCTCGTCGATGCCGTCCTGGATCTGGTTGGAGAGGTTGTCGATGTTCTCCTGGACCTGCCAGACCACGAACCACCCGACCAGCCCCATGATGACGAAGCCGAGGATCGCGGTGAGCGCGGTGGCGAGCCCGCGCGGCACCCCGTAGTGCGTCAGCCGGGCCACCGTCGGCTGGAGCAGCGCGGTGATGAGGAGCGCGGCGACGAAGGCCAGCACCACCAGTTGCACGGCGCTGATGACCCGCATCAGCACCCAGACGGTGCCCGCGAGGATGAGCAGCCGCCAGCCGGCCTCGGCGGCGACGCGTACTCCCCACGGAACGGCGAAAGCGGGGTCGGGACGGTGGGGCGACGGTGCGTACACGTGGGCCGCCGCGCTCTCCTCGGCCTCGCGCTGGAACGGGAGCGCGGAGGCGTCGGCCTCCAGCGCGGTGGCCTCGGCGGGCCCTGGGCCGGAAGCCGGCGGGAGGATGCCCGGTTTCTCCAGGTGTGCGCTCCGGCCGGGGTCGTCCTCGATGTCGAGGGGGCCACTCGACTCCAGCTCGACCTCGGCGCGGCGTTCGTCGAGCCGTTCGCCGAGTTCGGTGAGTCCGGCGCCGATCCGACCGAGCCATCCTGGTACACGCGACATGATGCGTCCTTTTCCCCCGCTGCTCCCCACCACTCCCCCCTGGAGTCGTCGGATCCGACCGTACATGGCCGAAGCCCCTCCCCCTAGGACGGGGAGGGGCTTCGCAAGGTTGAGCGGCCGGCCAACGGCCTGCAACCTAGTACCAGCTGTTGGCCTGCCAGAAGGACCAGGCGTCGCAGGGGCTGCCGTAGCGGCTGTTCATGTAGTTGAGGCCCCACTTGATCTGTGTGGCCGGGTTCGTCTGCCAGTCGGAGCCGACGGACGACATCTTGGAGCCGGGCAGAGCCTGGAAGAGACCGTAGGCACCCGAGGAGGCGTTGACAGCCCGGTAGTTCCAGCTCGACTCGTGGTTCACGATGTTGCTGAAGCACTGGAACTGACCGCTCGGCACCATCTGGGCTGCCATCGCCTGGATCTGCGAGACGGAGTACGAGGCCTGGACGGAGAAGCTGGAGGCGTCACGCGTCGCGGAGCGGCTGGCCGCTTCCGAGGCCGCCTTGCGCTCCTTGGCTTCCTTCTCCGCCTTCGCCGCAGCAGCCTTCTGCTTGGCGACGGCGTCGTCGGCCGCCTGCTTGCGTGCGGATGCCTCCGCGTCCTTCTTGGCGCTCGCGTCGGCGGCGATGGCCTGGGCGTCGGCCTGCTGCGTCAGGGACGCGGTCTGCACCTGGGCCTGCTGGCCCGCAGGTATGTCAGCGAGGAGAGTCGAGTCGCTCGCCGTCGCCTCGGCATCGTTCGAGGGCTGGGCGACGCTGCCCGAGGCAACTCCGACCACGCTTCCGACGGCGGTGACCGCGGTGGCCGAAGCCACTGCGAATCCCCGGACCGAAATCCGGCTCACACGGTTTCCTTCCAGCATCGCCCGTTTAGGTGACCCTCGCGGACGCAATCGTGCCCCTCGGCGCTGGCCTCCCAACTGCGGGGTCACGGGGAGACACGGGCCCGGTGGGCAACTCCCGCTGGGGGAGCGCCGCGTGGTGCGCGGGCGGCATACGACGGCTCTATGGAGTTCTGAGGTTCCGGTGCTCCGTGCCGCTGGGGGTACGGATGTGTCGTATGCGGGGCCTGACAGGAGTGAGACTCTAGCCGTAACCCGGCTCCGCAAGGCAATTTCGTGTCGCGTGTGAAAGCTCACACCCCGTTTGCCTCAGCTGTTTCCTGGAAACGCCAGCGCAGCAAGACGCCGCCCGGCTAGGCTCTTCGCCTTTGCCGGACGGCGCCAACCAGCGTGTATCCACCACCCTTTGACCGGGCGGTACAGCCGGGATCAGATCTGCCCGTCCTCCAGCATTTCGGTCACGAGTGCCGCAATCTGGGACCTCTCGGAACGATTCAGCGTGACGTGCGCGAAGAGCGGATGGCCCTTCAACTTCTCTACGACGGCGACCACTCCGTCGTAGCGCCCGACGCGCAGATTGTCCCTTTGCGCCACGTCATGAGTCAGAACGACTCGTGAATTGGCGCCGATACGGGACAGAACGGTCAACAGGACGTTCCGTTCCAGGGACTGGGCCTCGTCCACGATCACGAACGCGTCGTGGAGCGAGCGGCCGCGGATGTGCGTGAGCGGCAGGACCTCCAGCATGCCGCGCGCGGTGACCTCCTCGATGACCTCGCGGCTGGTGACCGCGGAGAGCGTGTCGAAGACCGCCTGGGCCCAGGGGCTCATCTTCTCGGACTCGGAGCCGGGCAGATAGCCGAGCTCCTGCCCGCCCACCGCGTACAGCGGCCGGAAGACCATCACCTTCTGGTGCTGGCGGCGTTCGAGGACGGCCTCCAGGCCCGCGCACAGCGCGAGCGCGGACTTGCCGGTGCCGGCCCGGCCGCCCATCGACAGGATCCCGATGTCCGGGTCGAGCAGCAGATCGAGCGCGATGCGCTGCTCGGCACTGCGGCCCTTGATCCCGAACGCCTCACGGTCGCCGCGTACGAGCCGGACGTTGCCGTCGGCCGTGACACGGCCGAGGGCCTTGCCGCGCTCCGACTGGATCGTCAGACCCGTGTGAACGGGCAGGTCGGCCGCTTCGGGGACGTAGACGTGCCCCTCCTCGAAGAGGATGTCCACCTGTTCGCCGGACAGGGCCAGTTCGGACATTCCGGTCCAGCCGGAGGAGCCCGTGATGGCGAGCTCCGCGCGGTACTCCTCGGCGAGGAGACCCACGGAGGACGCCTTGATCCTGAGCGGCAGGTCCTTCGAGACGACGGTGACGTCGAATCCCTCGGCCTGAAGATTGCGGGCGACCGCGAGGATGCGGGAGTCGTTGTCCCCCAGGCGGTACCCGCTGGGCAGGACGCTGGGGTCCGAGTGGTTGAGCTCGACGCGTACCGTCCCGCCGAGGTCCCCTACGGGAATCGGGGAGTCGAGGCGGCCGTGCCGGACCCGGAACTCGTCGAGCAGGCGCAGCGCCTGCCGGGCGAAGTAGCCGAGTTCGGGATGGTGCCGCTTGGCCTCCAGCTCCGTCACCACGACGATCGGAAGCACTACTTCATGCTCGTCGAAGCGGCTCAGGGCATTCGGGTCGGCCAGCAGGACGCTGGTGTCGAGAACATAGGTGCGCCGGTCAGGCTTACGGCGCTTTGTGCTGGTCACCACGGAAGGACGTACCCCCTCGGATGAGGTCGGGGAGCGACGAAGGAGAGCTGGACCGGTGTCCGGCACCGATGCACGGGCCGAAAACCGGCCCTCCGCTTCGTCCGTGCTGACCGCACGGTCGGGCTGGTGCAAAGGGCCTCCCGGGCGGACGGCCCCGTGCCGTCCGCTGAGATACGACACCCGTGGTTCGGGCGTCGACCTGCAAGGCTTATGCCCTCGAACGAGCCAAGCCATGCCACGGCGTAGGACGGCGCGTTCGTTAACTCCCGATGACGGGTGTCCCTCCCGGGTGTCCCTACTGCCGCGGGACACCCGGTGTTTCAGCCTCCGTAACGGCGGTGTCGCGCCGCGTAGTCGCGCAGGGCGCGCAGGAAGTCGACCTTGCGGAAGGCCGGCCAGAAGACTTCGCAGAAGTAGTACTCGGAGTGGGCGGTCTGCCAGAGCATGAATCCGGACAGCCGCTGTTCCCCGCTGGTACGGATCACCAGGTCGGGATCGGGCTGGGCACCGGTGTAAAGGTGCTTGCCGATGAGGTCGACGTCGACGCGGTCCGCGAGGTCCTCCATGGAGGTGCCCTTGTCGGCGGCGTCGAGGATCATCGCGCGCACGGCGTCGGCGATCTCCTGGCGGCCGCCGTAGCCGATGGCGACATTGACGACTATCCCCTCGACGTGGGCGGTCGCCTCCTCGGCCTCCTTGAGGGCGGACTGCATCGCGGAGGGCAGGATGTCCCGCGTGCCCACGTGGTGCACCCGCCAGCGGCCGTCGGCCGCCAGGGTGCGGACGACGCCCTCGATGATGCCGAGGAGCGGACCGAGCTCCTCCTGCGGGCGGTCGAAGTTGTCGGTGGACAGCAGCCACAGGGTGACGACCTCGACATCGGTCTCGGAGCACCAGCCGAGGAACTCCCCGATCTTGTCGGCTCCGGCCCGGTGTCCCTGGGCGGTGGTGGAACCCGCCGCCTTCGCCCAGCGCCGGTTGCCGTCCATGATGACGCCGATGTGCTTGGGCACCTGGTCGTGATCGAGGTGGCCTTCCACCCTGCGTGCATAGAACCTGACCAGCAGGCGGCGCAGGTTGTCGCGCAAGGTCACGTGTTGTCAGCCCCTCCGTGCGAATCGGACAGACGCGCCCGAGCACAGTCCCTGTCCATATGGCGGTCCCCCGGGGCGAAGCCTACCCCCGTGAAACGCGAGGGCTGCCGAGGGCCCTGTGCACCCTGGCATAGGTTCGTCCCCATGAACGACCCCACTCTGTACCGGGCCGCAACGGAGCGGTACGACTCGATGGAATACCGGCGTACGGGCCGCAGCGGCCTCAAACTGCCCGCCGTCTCGCTCGGCCTGTGGCACAACTTCGGCGACGACCGCGCACTGGACACCCAGCGGGCGATCCTGCGCCGCGCCTTCGATCTCGGCGTCACCCACTTCGATCTCGCCAACAACTACGGGCCGCCGCCCGGCTCGGCCGAGCTCAACTTCGGCAAGCTGCTGAGGGAGGACTTCGCCCCCTACCGGGACGAGCTGGTCATCTCGACCAAGGCGGGCTACCTCATGCACCCGGGCCCCTACGGCGAGTGGGGCTCCCGCAAGTATCTGCTGAACTCCCTGGACGCCTCGCTGCGGCGGATGGGCGTCGAGTACGTCGACATCTTCTACTCGCACCGCTTCGACCCGGACACCCCGCTGGAGGAGACGATGGGCGCGCTCGCGTCCGCCGTCCAGCAGGGCAAGGCGCTGTACGTCGGCGTGTCCTCGTACAGCAGCGAGCAGACGGCGGAGGCGGCCCGGATCCTGACCGGCATGGGCGTCCGTCCGCTGATCCACCAGCCCTCGTACTCGATGCTCAACCGCTGGACCGAGGACGACAGCCTGCTCGACACGCTGGAGGCGGCCGGCATGGGCTGCATCTCCTTCGCACCGCTCGCGCAGGGTCTGCTGACGGGCAAGTACCTCCAGGGCATCCCGGAGGGCTCGCGGGCCACCCAGGGCAAGTCGCTGGACCCGGGCCTGCTGAGCGAGGAGGTCGTACGCCGGCTGAACGGGCTGAACGGCATCGCCGCCCGGCGCGGCCAGTCGCTCGCCCAGCTCGCGCTCACCTGGGTGCTGCGCGACCAGCGGATGACCTCCGCCCTCATCGGCGCGTCCAGCGTGCGACAGCTGGAGGAGAACCTGGAGGCGCTGGCGGCTCCGGAGCTCACCGACGAGGAGCTGAAGGAGATCGACACGTTCGCGGTGTCGACGCCGGGCACGAACATCTGGGCCGGTCGGCGCTGAGTCACCGAAATCCCCGCCGCGCGGGGCGGCCCGCCCGAGGGGCGCACGGGGGGCGCCCGCCGAGCGGGCCGTCGCGGGCACAAAAAACGGGCCGGTCCGTGGGGGGGAGACGGACCGGCCCGAGGGGGGGTTTCCACCATAACCCTTCGTAAGTGATGCTGCGTGCATCCGCGTGCCACAACTACTCTCCGGAGTCGCCCGACGACGCCGCGATGAGCGTGGAACCATCGATTCCGGGCGTGATCATGGCTGAATCAAGGCTGATTCAAAGGGAATCGTGGAGGATCGACAGAGATCCAATGGGTCTGTGCCCGTTCTGGGGACGTGGCGCCGACTTGCCCACGCGTACTCCGGGCGAGTGATCCGCGTGGCGCCTCGCGCTTGACCTCCCCGCTAACTTCGCACCATGGCCACGTTCACCACGGACACGACGGAGGGGACGCCCGAGCCGGTGCCCCTGGAGCTCGCCGCCACGGCGCGGGCCCGGCGGCGCGGGCTGCTCGGACGCGAGGGGATCGAGGGCGCGCTGCTGCTGACACCGGCGAACTCGGTGCACACGCTGGGGATGCGGTTCGCGATCGACGTCGCCTATCTGGACCGGTCGTCGCGGGTCCTGGCGGTACGCACGATGCGTCCGGGCCGGCTGGGGCTGCCCCGGCCGCGGGCCCGGCAGGTCCTGGAGGCGGAGGCCGGGTCGATGGAACGGTGGGGTGTGCGGCGTGGTGCGCGGATCACGGTCCGGCACGCCTGACATCACGTCACCAGGCAAGGCAGCACCGCGCAGCCCCCTCCTCCGCGCGGTGCCACACGCGCAGATTTGCTCACGCGAATTACCTTGGTCTGAACTTACGTGAGCCGAACATCCCTGGCGACAGCCGCCGGATAACGATGTGGAAACCCCGTGCAGATCTTCCGCGCACGGCGTGTCGTACCACCGGCCCTCCGTCCGCGATCCGGAGGGACATCTCCCGCCGAGCGCCCCTCATTAGGAGGTTTTCGGTCAATCTGGCTCGGCCGGGGCCGGATCATGCTCAGGGGCCCGTCCCGGGCCACCCGCCACGACGGCCGCTCTACGCGCCTTCGGTACCGGCGGTGCCGGCCGTCCCCGTGGCATCGCCCGTGCCGGCGGCGCGGTCGCGCTCGTAGCGCAGGAGGGCGACGCCGTTGCCGAAGGTCCGCGTCTCGATGAGGCGGAGGTCGGTCGGCGCCTCGGCCTCGGGGAACAGCGGCTTGCCGGTCCCGATGAGGACGGGGTGCACGTACAGCCTGATCTCGTCGACAAGGCCCAGGCGCAGGAACTCCGCGGAGAGATCGGCGCCCCCGAGCGCGAGGTCGCCGCCCTCCTGCGCCTTCAGCGCCATGATCTCCTCCGGCACGACCTCCCGTACGACCGTGGTGTGCCCGTCACCGCGTTCGAGCGTCCGTGAGAACACCACCTTGGGGATGTTCCGCCAGATCCCGGCGAACTCGGCCATCACCGGGCTGACGTGCGGGTCCTTGTCGGCCGTCGGCCAGTAGGAGGCCATCAGCTCATAGGTCACGCGTCCGGACATCAGGGCTCCGAACTCCCTGATCGTGTCGTTCATGTGCTGGTGCAGTTCGGTGTCGACCCGGTGCCAGTCGATCTCGCGGTTCGGGCCCTCGATGAATCCGTCGAGGGACACCGACATCATCAACACGATCTTCCTCATGGCGGACTCCATCGACCTCGTGCGCGACCCGTTCGTCGGGGGCATGCTGCCAGGAGGCCGGTCCCGGGAGAAGGTGACGCGCGCGTCAGGCGTTGTTCCCGTCGGCGGCGCCCCTCGGGAAGGTCACCTCCACGCGACGGTTCTTGCGGCGGCCCTGTTCCGAGGTGTTGTCGGCGATCGGGTAGTCCTCGCTGTAGCCCCGCACCTCGAAGGTGATGTCCGACTCCGCGGAGCCGAGCGCGGCGGCCAGCCGGTCGTGCACCTGCTCGGCGCGCTTCTTGGAGAGGGTCAGGCCGTGTGCGTACGAGCCGAGGTTGTCGGTGAATCCGAAGACGCGGACGGTCGTCGCGTGCTGGGCCTTGATCTCGTCCGCGATCGCCTGGATACGGGACTGGGAGTCCGGGTTCAGTGTCGAGCTGTCCTTGGGGAAGAGGACTTCCGCCTGGAGCGCGAACGTCACGTCCGCGTTGGTGTCCTCCCGGCGCTCCTCACCGCCGAGGTCCTCCACGACCGACTTGATGTCCAGCACCTTGGCGGGCGCCAGGGTCGCTCCGTCGGCGAGCTTGAGCCCGGGGCTGTTGGCGTCGACCTCGGGGGGCGGGGAGGTGGTGACGCTGCCGGGCGGGGCGCTGGGGTCACCGCCGTCCGCGTGCGCGGGGCCCGGGAGACCGAGGGTGATCAGCACGGCGAGGGCCGTGAACGTGGTCGCGGCGGCACGGGGCGGGAGGGCCATGGGTCAGCCCTCGGAGATCTCGATGGAGGCGGGTGGCATGGAGCCGACCTGGAAGTCGACGGCGGTGGTTCCGGCGGGGGGTGCGGGGAACTGGGCGAACCACTCGGCCGACTTGCCGGCGTCCACACCGCCCCCGTCGAACTTGGTGCACAGGCAACGCCCCTGGGTGTCCCGCAGGACCAGGTACTTCTTCTTGCCCTTGCTGTCGGTCAGGGAGGCCCCGGCCATGGAGGCGCCGTTCCTGCTCAACTCGCGCTCGTCACCACGCCAGTTCGCGGCGACCCAGAACTGACCGCCGCCATTCGTCACCGTCCCGCTGAGGGTCACGAATCCGCCTTGGTCCCTCACCGCCGAAGTGATCGTGAGGGTCACGTCGTCACCCTTGACCTCGGCGAGTACCTGATCCTGGCTCGCTGTCGGCAACGCCTGCTTCGCGTCGTCACCGCCGCCCTTGTTCGACGAGGAGGACGACGAGGTCGCCTTCGACTGGTTGCCGCCGTCTCCCCCACCGCACCCGGACACCGTGAGGAGCAATCCGGTACTGATCGCCACCGCGGCCATGACCCTGCGGCCCTTCATGGTGTGCCGGAGATCCATCGGTACGGCTTCCTCTCACTCGGCCAGATGCACTGAGAACAGCACGGACGCGTCGGGAAGGTCGTCCGAATGGAAATGTTCGGGATCGATGTCCACACTGTGCCCGGCACAATCCAGCCGCACGGGCTTCTTGGGGTCCGCGTCGGTGGCGAAGGTGCAGCGCGGCTCGATGACAGCCGTCGCCTGGGCCTTGGCATGACGGCTCTCCGTGCCCGGGATGATGGAGGCGCCGACCGTGTAACGGGTCTCGATCGCCACGCGATAGCCGGGGAAGCCGTTCACGACGGCGGGCTGGGCCCCGCCCTGCACCGTCGAGTCGTTCTCGGCGGCCAGCCGGCCGGCGGCGGCGGATGCCCCGGCGCCCTGGAACTTGTCGCCGTTGAGCCAGTCCAGCCAGTGGTCGTCCGAGCCGATGGCTCCCGTGAGCCCCTTCATGAGCTCGTCGCGGGAGTCCTGCGCGGCCGCCAACGCGGCAGCGTCCGCCGCGGATTGAGCTCCATTGCGGGCGGACGCTGCTTGGGCGAAGACGAAGAAGACGAACGCGGCGAAGAGCAGAATCCCCGTCAGCCAGATGTAGATGGGGAGGGTCTGCCCCCGGTCGCCGCGGACCGATCGGATCAGCCGCCGGTGACCTGGGTGACCGCGTTCCTGATCGCACCGGAGATCATTCCGTCCAGGCCGATCTGGTCGATCAACGTGAAGATCCCCGCGATGATGATCATCAACCCCGCGTACTCCACGAAGCCCGCGCCCGCGTCCCGGTGGGCTCCCCGCGTCCGGGAGATCACCGTTCGGGTCCATGTGGTGAACCTGTTCATCAGGACTGCCCTCCCTGCCGACGCCACTAACGACCCGAGCACCGTACGTGAGAAGCCGCCTACCGCGAGTGGGCCCAGGGGCCCAACTTCGCTGGTGAGGAAGGCGGGGCGGAGTCATCGGCTCCACCCCTCGCGTGTCGTGCCCAGCCAGTGGGCGATCGCTTCGCTCCGCGAAGAACTGTGCAGCTTCGCGAAGATGCGATTGATGTGATTCTTGACGGTCTTCTCCGCGATGAAGCAAGTGGCGGCGATCTGGCGGTTGTTCATGCCGGCCGCGATGAGGTCCATCACCTCCACCTCCCTCGAACTCAGGCCGAACTCGGACTGATGGACGGCATGGCGGTGAAGTCCCGCCGCCGGTAAGGGCCGAGCCTCCGAAGACTGTCCCACAGCCGATTGCAGATGCGAAGAGAATGAGTGTGGTTGGTACGAAACTCCGAGCGAATCCGGGACAGTCGGACGTCCGTGGCGTACTTCCCTCACGGCGGAGATGAGTTCGGCCGCCGTGAACGAGCCATGGACGAGATAGCCGGACGCGCCCCTGCGCAGGGCCTCCGCCACGACCTCGGGTTCACGGCTGTACGTCAGCATCATCACGGGGGCGATCGCGCAAAGTCCGGGCAGTGCGGTGAGGCCGTCCGTGCCGGGCATCCGCACGTCGAGGAGGACGACGTCCGGGGTGAGGAGGGCGGCGCGGTCCAGTGCCTCCGCGCCGTCCCGGGCCGTCGCGACGACCGTGATGTCGGGGTGCGCGTCCAGCAGCGCGGTCAGTCCGGCCCGTACGACCGGGTTGTCGTCGGCCACGAGGACACGCAGGGACGGGCCGTGAAGTGCCTGTTCAGACATGTGCGGCCTCCTCTTGGGAAGTGGGGGGAGCGGAAAGGGCGGCCGCCGCGAGCGGGAGGGTGAGCCGGACCTCGGTGCCCCCTCCGGGCGGCCGGTCCAGCGTGACGAGGCCGCCGACGCACGCGGCGCGTTCCGTCATGCCGAGCAGGCCGAAATGGCCGGAACTCGTCCAGGCGGCGAGCAGCGCGGGCGTCACGGGCGCGGGCAGGCCCGTGCCGTCGTCCCGGACGAGCAACGAGAACTCGTCAGCCGATACGTCGAGTTCGACCGTCACCGTGCTCGCCCTCGCGTGGCGGTGGGCGTTCTCCAGGGCCTCGGACACGATCGCGAGAACGTGGTGGGCGGCGGCGCTGGGCAGGACAGGGTGCGGGCCCCGGTGCCGCAGGGACGGGGCGATGCCGGTGCGGGCCTCGAAGTCGGCGGCCATGGAGTCGAGTTCGGGACGAAGGTCGATGTCCCGGTCGGTCAGGTCGGTGTGCCGCCGCAGGTCCGACAGAAGTGTGCGGGACTCGGCGGCGGCGACGCGCGCGGCGTCCGCGACGACGGTCGCCTGGCGTTTGAGCGCCCGCGGGTCCGCGCCGTCCGCGGAGGCGGCCAGGGCCTCGGCGGCCAGCGCGAGGCCGTACAGCGTCTTGGCCACGGAGTCGTGCATCTCGCGTGCCAGGCGGGCCCGTTCGGACTCCACGGCCTCCGCGACGGCGAGCCTGCTGGTCGCCTCGGCCAGGGCCTGTCCGGCCGTGCCGAAGCGGAACAGCAGATTGCGCAGGGTGACCCCGATGATGCCGGCGCCGACGCAGAACCCCGCGATGAGCAGGGTGTTGGAGCCCGCTCCGGGCCGGTGTTCCCAGGCCCTGAACACCGTGAGCAGCACGATGAGCTGGAATCCGGTGAAGACGCCCGCGCCGCGCCAGCCGTACAGCAGGCCCGACAGGAGCGGGGTGCAGACGGTGGCGTAGGCGAGGGGGGAGGCCGGGGACGCGGTCAGGAGCAGGACGGCGCCGAAGGTGAGGTCCAGGCCCATCAGCGTCGGGTGGGCGAGGAGGCGGGGGCCGAACCGGTCCCAGTCCCTGAGCATGGCGTAGGAGCCCATGACGCCGAGGACGGCCGCGGCGAGGACCGCGTAGCGCAGGAGGCCGCCCGTGGCGTTCGTCATCGCGAAGGGCGCGCCGACCGCGATGGCCGCGAGGCGGACGGCGAAGGCCTGACGGCACAAGGCCTGGAGGGCGTTGAGCTGAAGGCGGATGCCGCCGGGGGCGGGGGCGTCGTCCGCGAGGTAGCCGGTGCCCCGTTCGCGGCCTCGTACGCACCGCAGGACCCGGCGCGCACGGCTTCGCGCGAGCTGAAGGGAACGGCGCGGGTTCTCGCGGACCGAGTGGCCGTGACCTTGGCCCCGGCCCTGACCTCTGCCCCGGCCCCGGACCTTCGGGAGGCTCTTCATCAGCGCCCCAGGATCGAGCCGAAGTCGGTGCCCGAACCCAGGAACATGCCCGTCGCGATGAGGATCATCGTCGCCGGGAGCATGAACACGAGGGTGACCATCGTGGCCTTGGGGATGGTCTTGGCGGCCCGGCGGCGGGCGTTCTGGGCGTCGGTGCGGCGCATGTCGGTGGCGAGCTGGATGAGGGTCTCGGCGATCGGGGAGCCGAGTTCCTCGCCCTGCTGGAGCGCCGAGACGAACTGGGCCACCTGCTCGGAGGAGTTGCGCCTGCGCAGTTCGTCGAAGGCCTGCCGGCGGCTGACGCCCATGTCCATCTGGCGCAGGGTGATGCGCAGTTCGTCCGCCCAGGGTCCCTCGTACTTCTCCGCGACGCGGTCCAGGGCCTGGCGGAAGCCGAGGCCCGCGGAGACGACGACCGCGAGGACGTCGAGGAAGTCGGGCAGGGTCCGGTCGATGACCTCCTTGCGCTCCCGGACCGCCTGCCAGATGAGGGCGTCCGCGGCGACCAGTCCGAAGACCAGGGTGAGTACGGCGAACAGGAGCTGGCCGTTGGAGAGGAACACCAGGCCGAGGACGACGCCGAAGACGCCGTACACCGCGCGGCGGGCCGCGTAGCGGTTCAAGGTCAGACCGCCGGGGTTGCCCGCCATGTCGATGCGCCGGCGTTTGGCGTCCACGCGCCGGGGGCCCATCAGGCGCAGGACGCTCGGCGCGAAGCGCATGCCGAGGCGGTCGACGGCCGAGTCCGCCACGGAGACACGGGTGCCGCCGACCTCCAGGGCGAGCTGGAGGTCGCTGGGGAGTTTGACCTCGGAGCGGATCATCCGGACGCCCAGGAGGACGCCCGCGAGGGCCGCGCCCATCAGGACGGCGAGCAGTAGCGGCAGCATGTGACCCCTCCCTCACACTTCGATCTTGCCGAGCCGGCGGATGACAAAGAAGCCCACGGTGTAGAGGCCGAGGGCGAGCAGGACGAGACCCTGGCCGAGCGCGGAGCCGGTGACCCGGGCCAGCGCTCCCTCGTTCGAGGAGTTGATCAGCACCAGCGAGCCGAGGCCGAGGAAGGGGACCGTGAAGGCGGTCGCGTTGACCTCGGAGAGCATCGTGCGGACCTCGCGGCGGGTCTCCTTGCGGTCCTCCAGGGTCTGGGTGAGGTTCCGCAGCGAGCTGACGACGGAGCCGCCCGCCTTGTTGGCCAGGACGAGGGTGGTGACGAGGACGATCAGCTCACGGGAGGGCAGGCGTTCGGAGAGTTCGCCGAGGGCGTCGTCGATCGTGCGGCCCAGCATCAACTGGTCCGCCACGTGCGCGAGTTCCTCGCCCGCCGGGGCTTCCAGCTCCTCCGCGGCCATGGCGAGGGCCGTGCGCAGGGCGAGGCCCGCCGCCGTGGCGTTCGCCAGCAGGCGTGCCACGTCGGGGAGTTGGTTGATGAACGCCTCGATGCGTTTCTGGCGCTGCCAGTTGAGGAAGACGGCCGCGCTCCACACGCCGAGGAGAGCGGCGATCGGACCGAAGAAGGGGGCCAGGGTCGCGGCGGCGATCAGCCACAGGGCGACGACCACGGCGGTGACGTAGGTGAAGAACTCCCCCGCCGTGAGATCGAGTCCCGTGGCCGTCAGGCGCAGGTGGATCGTGCGGCCGAGGCGGGTACGGCGCAGCCGGCGGTCGACGCCCGCGAAGCGGCGTACTCTGCCGCCCGCCGTGTGGGCGTGGCCGCCGCCGGAGAGCCGGTCGAGCAGGTCCCGGCGCTGGGCGCGGCCCGAGGCGTAGGTGTGCACACCCGCGACGGCGAGCGTGCCGCCGAGGAGCGTCCCGCCGAGGGCGAGAAGTGCGGGGTCGTTCACGGCTGCCTCCCTTCGGAGGTGGACGACACGGAGACAGAGGGTGCGGAGGTCAGGGAATCCGTGGTGGGGGGCGTCATCCGATGGCCTGCCTCGTGTCGAGTACGTCGATGGCCTCGGCGACGCCGAAGGCGGGCGGCAGCGGCTCGTTGGCGACGTACAGCTTCTCCGCGACCGTGCGCGGCAGCGGGAGATGCTCGAAGTGGCCGCGCACGACCCGGTCGGCGCCGACCGGGCGGGGCACGAAGCGGGTGACGGGGGTGACGCGGAACTGTTCGCGGCCGTGCGAGACGAGCAGCGCGACCTCCGTGACCTTGCGGGAGCCGTCGGCGTGCCTGGACAGCTGGACGACGACGTCGACGGCGGAGTTGATCTGGTCCTTGAGCGCCTCGAAGGGGATCTGCACCTCGGACATCGAGCCGAGGGTCTGGAGGCGCATGAGGGCGTCCTCGGCCGAGTTGGCGTGGACGGTGGCGAGGGAGCCGTCGTGGCCGGTCGACATGGCCTGGAGCATGTCGAGGGTCTCGCCGCCGCGGACCTCGCCGACGATGATGCGGTCGGGGCGCATGCGCAGGGAGTTGCGGACCAGGTCGCGGATGGTGATCTGACCCTTGCCCTCCACGTTCGGGGGGCGGGATTCGAGCCGGATGACGTGCTCCTGCTGGAGCTGGAGTTCGGCGGAGTCCTCGATGGTGATGATGCGCTCGTGCGAGGGGATCAGGCCGGAGAGCGCGTTGAGCAGGGTGGTCTTGCCGCTGCCGGTGCCGCCGCTGACGATGACGTTGAAGCGGGCCCGGACGAAGGCGGCGAGCAGCATCAGCGTCTGCTCGTCCAGGGAGCCGAGCCCGATGAGCTCCGGGAGCGTGTACGCGCGCGGGAAGCGGCGGATGGTGAGGGTGGGGCCGGTCAGGGCGAGCGGCGGGATGATGACGTTGACGCGCTCGCCGGTGGGCAGGCGGGCGTCGACCATCGGGTTGGACTCGTCGACGCGGCGGTTGACCGTCGAGACGATGCGTTCGATGGTCTGCATGAGCTGCTCGTTGGACGCGAAGCGCAGCGGCAGCTGTTCGACGCGGCCGGCCCGCTCGACGAAGATCGAGTCCGGGCCGTTGACCATGATCTCGGTGATGGACGCGTCGGCGAGGAGCGGTTCGAGGACGCCGAGTCCGAGTGCCTCGTCGACGACCCGGCGGATCAGCTGGGAGCGTTCGGCGGTGGAGAGGACGGGCCCCTCGCGGCTGATGATGTGGCCGAGGACGCGTTCGAGACGGACCCGGCGCTCGGCCGCGGCCAGGCTGGACATCTCGGCGAGGTCGATCTCTTCGAGGAGTTTGGCGCGGTAGACGGCGACGAGGTGTCCGTCCTCACGGGCGGGTCCCCCTTCGTCGGGGGCGGCGATGCGTGAACGCAGGCTCATGGTGTCGGCTCCTCCCGGTCAGTCGTCGGTGGGCATGGTGGCGCGGCGGGTGACGTCGTAGCCGCCGAAGAGGGGGATGACGCCGGGGACGTGGACCTGGACCGTCGCGGTGGTGGTCTCGGCACCCTTCTCGGGCGTGACCCGCGGATCGAGCCATCCGCTCACGGCGGCGCGTCCGGCCGCCCCGCCGTCGCCGCCCTGGGACGCGACCCGCGCGGCGGCGCGCGCCCCGGAACCGGCCTGGTTGACGCCGTAGCCGATGAGCCCGAGCTGGATGGCCGCCATCCCGATGAGCAGCAGAACGGGCAGGAATCCGACGAACTCCAGGATGGAGACACCCCGGTCGCCTCTGAGCCGGCGCGCGGAACGGAGCCGGCACGAGGAACGGAACCCACGCGTGACACGGAACCCGCGCCGGAGGTACGTGCTCATCCCACGTCCCCCTCGAGCGCCGCGCCCGCGCTTCCGTTCACGTGCCAGCCAGCGTCGAAGCCCGGGAAGAACAACGGGACGTCGACCTTGACGGTGGCCTTCATGACGGAGCCCGCCGGACCGCAGTCGATCTCGGCGCCGCTCCAGGAGCCCGGCAGATGTCTGCTCCCGGCCGCGGCGCAGGCGCCCGGGACGTCGCCGTGGACCGCGTAGGCCGCGGTGGCGGCACGGGCCGCCTCGTCCGCCGCGTTCCCGGCCAGCGAGTACGAGTAGCCGTACAGCACGCACTGCCACAGGATCGTCATGACGACGAGCAGCAGCGGGAACATCCCGGCGAACTCGAGGGTGACCGCTCCCCGGTCGCCGCCCCGGCCGCGGAGCGAGAGCGCGCCCCGGTCCGACGCGGAGGCCTTGCGGCGCCTGCCGCCGCCCCCGCCTTCCTGGGGGACCACGAGGCCCAGATCGGCGGCGAGTGCCCACAGCGCCTGCTTGACGGTCGAGCGGGCGTCCAGGTCCTGGAGCCTGCCCGCGTCGACGACCGACTGGAGTTCCTTGAAGGCGGCGGGGATCGTGGAGCGGGCGACCTTGGTGCCGGTGACGCGTTCGACGAGGGACGGCTGGATCTCCGTCCCTCGGGCGAACCGGTTCACGACCGTCGTGGTCTCCTCCGCCTTGCGGATCTGGAGGCGGTCCCACATACGGACCATGCGTTTGGCGGCGCGTACGGCGATGACGTCGGGGGTGACGAGGAGCAGGGCCTGGTCGGCCATCTCGACGGCCGCGGCGGTGGCGGAGTTCATCTGGGAGCCGCAGTCGACGACCACGACCTCGTGACGCGAGCGCAGGGCGCCGAGGACCTGGCGGGCCACCCGGTCGGTGACCTCCTCGCCCCGTTCGCCCTCGGCGGGGGCCAGCAGCAGGGCGATTCCGCTGTCGTGGGTGTAGACGGCGTCCTGGAGGACGCGCGCGTTGATGTCGGTGATGGCCGCCAGGTCGGCCACCGACCGGCGGAACTGCACATCGAGGTACGAGGCCACGTCGCCGGACTGGAGGTCCAGGTCGAGCAGCGCCACGCTGTGGCCGGAGGCCTTCGCCGCGAGGGCGAGCTGGACCGCCGTGACGGTCGTGCCGACACCGCCCTTCGCGCCGGTCACGGCGACGACGGTGCCGCCGGGGCCCGCGTACAGCTCGGGCGTGCCGCTGTGCAGGTGGCGGCGCATTCCGGCGGACCAGGCGGCGGCGGCCTGGACGCGTTCGGCGAGGGCGTCGTAGCCGAGCGGGAGGCCGATGATTCCGCGGGCGCCGGAGTCCATGGCGGCGGTGAGGACGCCGTTGCCGGTGTCGGCGGTGATGAGGACGACACCGACGGCCGGGAAGCGCATCACCAGATCGCGGATCAGGTCCAACGCCGGTACCGGGCCGATGCGTTCATGCACCAGGACGACTTCGGGGAGCTCCTCGAGGGAGTCGGCTGCCAGGCGCGCGAGGGTGTCGAGGAGGGCGGTCGAGTCGGGTACGGGCGGGGCGGGTTCGGTGTCGGCGAGCTGGCTCAGCAGAGTGGTGAGCGCGCGGGCCGAGTCGATGTCTCCGACGGCGGGAAGGATACGGATGGTCATCGGCGAAGCTCCTCGCTCGCGTGCCGCGCGCCGGCCCCTGTGCCCAGCACTCCGCGAACCCGCCGTCGTGCCCCGGCCGCCCGGGGAGCCGTCGACGGCTTCGTCCGCGTCGTACGGGCCGGCCCCGTACGCGGCCCTGGGCACCGCCCCGTGTGCTTGGACCTCATCCGCGGCCTCCTACTTGTCCTCGTCGAGGGTGTACGTACGGTCGCCCGGCGCAACGGTCGTCGCCGAGCCGCCCGCGACCAGGGCGAGCCGGACGTGTTCGGCGAACGACTCGGCGTACGCGACGCGTTGGGCGTCGGCGGTGCCGAGCGCGAAGGTGATCGGGACCGCCTGGGCCGCGCTGTTGCGCCGGTCGGCGCTGGACTGGTCGGGTTCGAGGGCGGTGAGCTTGCCGACGTCGATGACGCGGGCGTTCGCGACGATCACCTTGGACTGGTCCCTGCCCTTGTCGTTCTGGGCCTTGAAGGTGGCGTAGATGTTGACCCGCGAGCCGGGGTCGATCTTCCCCGCGACACCGGTCGACGCGTCGATCATGATGGCGATCTCCTGCTGCCCGGGGCCCAGAGTCGGCTTCTCCACGATCATGTCGGCCTGGAGCAGGGAGCCCTTCTCCAGCCGGGTGACGGCGATCTTCCCGCGGATGCGGGCGAGGTCGGTGACCGCGGTGGACGACAGCCACCGCTCGGGCATCGAGATCTTCTCGAACTGGTCGGCCGACAGCTCCTTGTAGGGCGCGATGTCGCTCTTGAGGCGGTACGCCGTGACCTCCGGGCCGACCTTGGAGTTCACGTCGCGGATCACCGAGAGGACTCCGGCGAAGGCGCCGAGGGCGCACAGGACCGAGAGGACCAGCAGGATGACGCCGCGGCGCTGGCGCGAGTTCACTGAATCTCACCTCGTGGGGCGGTACCGGGGAGTGGACCGGGCTGTCGTTCCTGCCGGGGATCCGGGGGCTGACCTCCGGGCTGATGCAGCATGTTCAGGACAACCTCGATCTACGGGGACGGCGGGGTCGGGCGGGTGGTGCCTGATGTGCTGTTCGGTCGTGCCTGCTGCGCTGTTCCGTCGTGCCGGGCGGGTCGTCCCCTCGTACCCGGCGGACTGTTCCGTCGTGCCTGGTGCGCTGTTCCGTCGTGCCGGGCGGGCTGTTCCGTCCTGCCGGGTATGCGGTTGCCTCGTGCCGGGTGTGCGGTTCCGGTGTGCCCGAGGGGCCTAGGTGACACCTCGGGGCAGGGCGCGTACCGGAGAGGCTGCCCGGACAGCGGTGGCGGGATGCTCCTCGGTGGAGGGCTGTGGCAGCGGGGCGGCGCAGAACCCGCAGCGGTCACCGATGAGTTCGAGGCCGCACCAGCGGCACTCGTCGCGCCGGACGGACGAGACGAGCTGGTAGAGGACCGAGACGTCGTACAGTCCGGCGGCGAACTCGACGAGCCGGTTCGTCCCCCACCAGCGGACCGACTCCGCGGGCAGCGGAACGGTGGCCGAACCCTGGACCTGCCAGGCGGGCGCGAGGGTGGAGGTGACCCAGTCGGAGGGCGCCTGGCCCGCGGCCGAGAGCAGCCGGGTCCCGAACTCCGGTCCGGGCAGCTCCTCCTGACCGACCCGGATCAACTCGGCCCGGGGATTGGCGAGTACGGCGAACTGGGCGCCGGGAACCCATGACTTGGCGTGCGACTTCAGGGAGACCGGGACCCGGTCGAGCTTGGCCACCGAGCCGAGCAGGGCGCCGGCATAGATGTAGTGGGCGAGCAGCCGGGCGGCGGAGGCGAGCACGCCGGGGCTGAAGTCGCAGACCGACAGCTGGCGCAACTGCTGTGCCAGCAGGGCGATTCCGAGCGGCGGAAGGTCGATGCCGAGCAGGGCGATGCGGTCGCTCTCCAGGACGGAGCGGACGGTGTGCAGCCGCTGGGTGACGGCGCTCTCGCCGCCGGCCGGGTAGAGGGAGATGACGTACCCGTGCTGCTCGATGAGCGTGTGCATCCCGGTGAGGGAGTCCTCCAGGGTGCCGAGCGGCTGGACGACCGCCGGCGGGGTCTGCCGGTCGTGCGGCGGGAGCACCAGATCGGGACTGGTGACGGCTATCGCGGTCGGCACGCTGCACACACCCCGTTCGCTGCGGCGGGGTGGTCAACCACCGCCTCAGATCGCCCCTTTGTCGCCACAGAGCGCTCACGGACGTGTCTCGTACGGCCGCGGATCGCCACTGTGACGCCCTCTTGCATCAGCACCATATCCACGGCATGGCCCGCTCAACACAGAATCTCCGAGATCATCTCACCGAAGGTGCGGGCGTGATCAACGCAGAGTAAGCCGTCTCAAAACAACTGGGCCCTCCCATAAGGGTGTTGAGGATGCCGCGGGGCTTGACAACCCGATTGGTCTGGACCAACTTGTATCCACCGGCGGTGGCCACCGTTCCGTTCCCCCTCCCCTCCCCCACCTCTCCCTGGAGGACCCAGTGGACCGCGTCACCCGTATGCCCGGACGGAGATGGGCGGGAGCCCTCGCCGCCGCCGTCACCGCGTCCGTCCTCTCCCTCACGGGCCTGGCCGGCCAGGCCCAGGCCGCCGACGTCAACAACGTCAAGAACAGCGGCTTCGAGTCCGGCCTGAGCAACTGGACCTGTTCGGCGGGCAGCGGTACGACCGTCTCCTCCCCGGTGCACAGCGGCTCGGCCGCGCTTCGGGCCACGCCCGCGGGGCAGGACTTCGCCCAGTGCTCCCAGTCCGTCGCGGTGAAGCCCAACTCGACGTACACGCTGAGCGCCTGGGTGCAGGGGGCCTACACCTACCTCGGGACGACCGGCACCGGAACGACGGACGTGTCGACCTGGACGCCCAACACCACCTGGACGCAGCTCTCGACCACCTTCACCACCGGCGTCTCGACGACCTCGGTGACGGTCTGGACGCACGGCTGGTACGGGCAGCCCGCCTACCAGGCGGACGACGTCTCGGTGTTCGGCCCCGACGGCGGCGGTGGCGGCGACCCGGCCCCGACGGTCCCGGCGACCCCCGGGGGCCTCGCGGTGTCCGGCACGACCTCCTCGTCCGTCTCCCTGGCCTGGAACACGGTGTCGGGCGCGACCGGCTACAACGTGTACCAGGGCGGCTCCAAGGTCCAGGCGGTGAGCGGCACTTCCGCGACCGTCTCGGGGCTCACCGCCTCGACGGCGTACTCGTTCCAGGTCTCGGCGACCAACTCGGCCGGTGAGTCGGCGAAGTCGTCGGCCGTCACCGGGACGACGGCCGCGTCCGGCGGTGGCGGGGGCGGCGGTACCGTTCCCGCGCACGCCGTGACGGGCTACTGGCAGAACTTCAACAACGGCGCGACCGTGCAGAAGATCTCCGCCGTGCAGTCGCAGTACGACATCATCGCGGTCGCCTTCGCCGACGCCACGAGCACGCCGGGCGCCGTGAGCTTCACGCTCGACTCGGCCGGGCTCGGCGGCTACACCGTCGACCAGTTCAAGGCCGACATCAAGGCCAAGCAGGCCGCGGGCAAGAAGGTCGTCATCTCCATCGGCGGCCAGAACGGCACCATCTCGGTGAGCGACTCCACGTCGGCCGCGAACTTCGCCAACTCCGTCTACTCCCTGATGCAGACGTACGGCTTCGACGGCGTGGACATCGACCTGGAGAACGGCCTCAACGCGACCTACATGTCCCAGGCGCTGCGGTCCCTGTCCGCCAAGGCCGGCTCGTCCCTGGTCATCACCATGGCCCCGCAGACCATCGACATGCAGTCCACGTCGAACTCCTACTTCCAGACGGCGCTGAACATCAAGGACATCCTCACCGTCGTCAACATGCAGTACTACAACAGCGGTTCGATGCTCGGCTGCGACGGCAAGGTCTACTCGCAGGGCTCGGTCGACTTCCTGACGGCGCTCGCCTGCATCCAGCTCCAGGGCGGTCTCGACCCGTCCCAGGTCGGCCTCGGCCTCCCCGCCTCCACCAGTGGCGCGGGCAGCGGCTACGTCTCCCCGACGATCGTGAACAACGCCCTCGACTGCCTGACCAAGCTCACCAACTGCGGCTCGTTCAAGCCCTCCAAGGCCTATCCGGCCCTGCGCGGCGCGATGACCTGGTCGACGAACTGGGACGCCTCGGCGGGCAACGCCTGGTCGAACGCGGTGGGCCCGCACGTGCACGCGCTGTAGTTCCGGCGGTCCGGCGCCCTTCTCCCGGGCGGCCCTCTTCCCCCCTTCCCGGGCGGGTTCGCCTTCCGGCCCCGCTCGCCGCACTCGCGGCGGGCGGGGCCGGTGCCGTTGCGCGCGGCGGGCGGGGCCGGTGCCGTTGCGCGCGGCGGGCGGGGCCTGCGCCTGTACGCACGGTGGACGGGGCCGACAGAGGTGCGCGCGGCGGACAGGGCCGGCGCTGTCTCGCGCGGCCGATTCCCGTCGACGGACCTTTGTCGTCTCTTGACCTGCTCATGCCATGACCCTCACCATGAGCGCCACACCCGTACCAGGCACGTCACCTTGAGCCACCTTCCGGCTCCGCTCCCCCACAATTCCGGAGATCCCGGGATTACCGGAGAAACAAGGAGACTTCATGCGACTTCGCCTACGCGGCAGGGGCACCGGCAGCGCCGACGGCAGGGACAGAGGCGGACGGCGCTCCGCCGCCCTCGCCGTCCTCGCGGCGCTCGCTCTCGCGGCCCCCCTGACCGCCACCGCCACGGACGCCACAGCGAGCGGGGCCAGGGTCCACAGGCCCTCGTCCGACGACGTCAGGCAGTACGAGATCCACCAGAGCTCGACCCCCGCGTCCCGCACCGAGATCCAGCGGTCGGGGGTCACCGTGGACGAGGCCGACCGGGAGACCGTCGTTGTCTCGGGCCGCGCTGACCAGATCGCCGCGCTGCGCCGCCAGGGCTACGACGTCACGCCGCTGGGCTCGGCTCCCGACCGCTCCACCGCGGCCGGGGACGTACGCCTCTTCGATTTCCCGACGGCGGACTCGAAGTACCACAACTACGCCGAGATGAACACGGAGATCGACCAGCGGCTCGCCGCGTACCCGGGCATCATGAGCAAACGGGTGATCGGCAAGTCCTACCAGGGCCGGGACATCGTCGCCATCAAGGTCAGCGACAACGTGGCGACCGACGAGAGCGAGCCCGAGGTCCTGCTCACCTTCCACCAGCACGCCCGCGAGCACCTGACCGTGGAGATGGCGCTGTATCTGCTGCGCGAACTCGGGGCCGGCTACGGCAGCGACTCCCGGATCACGAACATGGTGAACAACCGCGAGATCTGGATCGTCCCGGACCTCAACCCGGACGGCGGCGAGTACGACATCGCGAGCGGCTCCTACCGCTCGTGGCGCAAGAATCGCCAGCCCAACTCCGGTTCCTCGTACGTCGGTACGGACCTGAACCGGAACTGGAACTACAAGTGGGGCTGCTGCGGCGGCTCTTCGGGTTCCACGTCATCCGAGACCTACCGCGGCGCGTCGGCCGAGTCGGCGCCCGAGGTGAAGGTGGTCTCCGACTTCGTGCGCGGCCGGGTCGTCGGCGGCAAGCAGCAGATCACCGCCGGGATCGACTTCCACACCTACAGCGAGCTCGTGCTGTGGCCGTTCGGGTACACCACCTCCGACACGGCCACCGGAATGACGGCGGACGACGCGGCCGCGTTCAAGGCCATCGGCCAGAAGATGGCCGCCAGCAACGGGTACACGGCCGAGCAGGCCAGTGATCTGTACATCACGGACGGCTCGATCGACGACTATCTCTGGGGCACCCAGAAGATCTTCGACTACACCTTCGAGATGTATCCGACGTCCAGCTCCGGCGGCGGCTTCTACCCGCCCGACGAGGTCATCGAGCGGGAGACGTCCCGCAACCGGGACGCGGTGCTCCAGCTGCTGGAGAACGCCGACTGCATGTACAGGTCCATCGGCAAGGCGGCCCAGTACTGCTCGTAGCGGACCCGGTGCCGGCCCGGCCGAGGACAGGGGATCCGCGCGCCGTACCTGACGGGGCGCGCGGATCCCCGTACCGCTTACGGCTTCTCGGCCTCGACCGCGTCCGCCGAGTCGTCCGGCGCGGCCGCCTCGGAGTCCTTGGAGTCCTCGGAATCCTTGGCCTCGGCGGTCGCCTTGGAGTCGTCCGACACCTCGGACCCTTCGGAGTCCTCGGGCGCCTCGGCCTCGGCGCTCACCGCGGACTCCTCCGCGGCCCCGGTCCCGTCACCGTCCTCGAAGTAGGTGTCCAGGACGGCGTCGAGCTGTTCCTCCCACTCCTTGAAACGTGCCCGGGCGTTCGCCTCGATCTCTATCGGATACCAGCGACGCTCCGGCGTGTGCACCGTGATGGTGAACCGCTTGCCGAAGCGAGGCGACTCCGTCTCGACGGCGCCGATCTCGTCCCAGCGGAACTCCGCCTGCTGGTCGTCCAGACGCAGCAGGACACCGCTGTGGTCGGCCCTGATCGAGGCACGCCGGTCGGAGGCCTCGAAGACGGGACCGTCGGGGACGGGACCGGACTCCGGATCGGTCCCGGAATCGGTCTCCTCCCCTGACACGGACTCCTCGGACTCCTCGGACTCCTTGGACTCCTTGGACTCCTCGGACTTCTCCGGGGCCTCGGCGGCGGGCGCCTCGCCGGACGCCGTGCCGCCGGAGACCGCATCGTCGGACGCCGCCTCGCCGGGGACCGCGTCGTCGGCGGCGGGTTCCCCGACGGTGGCCTCCTCGGTCTCCGCGACCGCGTCCTCCGGCTCCGCCGGCACGGGTGACGTAAGCCCGGGGATGTACGCCGGGTTCACCGCGGCGGCGTCCAGGGGCTGGCTCTTCGAACCTATGCGCTGCTCCACAGCGGAAGTATGGTCGAAGATCCTGTGCGGGGCACAGTCAGCCCCGAATTGGCGATGCCTCTGTTACACGAAGGGACTCAACACAGCGGCCACGGCGAACCCCGCGACGGACAGCACCGACTCCAGAACGGTCCAGGTCCTCAGCGTGTCGCGCTCGGTGATGCCGAAGTACTTGGCCACCATCCAGAAGCCTCCGTCGTTGACGTGCGAGGCGAAGATGGAGCCCGCGGAGATCGCCATGATGACGAGGGCGACGAAGGCCTGGGAGTGGTGGCCCTCGGTGAGCAGCGGCGCGACGATGCCGGCCGTGGTGACGATCGCGACCGTGGCCGAGCCCTGGGCGACCCGCAGGACCAGGGAGATCAGGTAGGCCAGGACGATGACGGGGAGTCCGACGTCGTTGAAGGTGTCCGACAGCGCCTGGGCGACCCCGCTGGCCTTCAGCACGGCGCCGAAGACGCCGCCCGCGCCGACCACGAGCAGGATGTTGCCGACCGGCTTGAGGGACGAAGTCGACACCTTCTCCAGGGACTTGCGGGACCAGCCGCGCCGGATGCCGAGGAAGTAGTAGGCGAGGAGCAGCGCGATCGTGAGTGCGACGAAGGGGCTGCCGAAGAACTCGACGACCGAGCGGAGCGTGGAGGGGTCGAGGGCGACCGAGGAGAAGGTGGCCGCGAGGATCAGCACCAGGGGCGTACCGATGATGCCGAGGACCGTGCCGAGCGGCACCGGCTTCTCGCCCGGCTCGGCTCCGGTGGCCCGCTGCTCCTCGACGACGGCCCGCCTGGCCTCGGCCGCCGCCTCGACCATGTCCTGCGGCACGGGGACGAAGATGCGCCTGCCGATCCAGGCGGCGTAGACCCAGGCGGCCAGCACGGCGGGGACGCCGCAGACGATGCCCATGAGGATCACCCAGCCGAGCTGGACGTGCAGCAGTCCCGCGGCGGCGACCGGGCCGGGGTGCGGCGGCAGGAAGGCGTGGGTCATCGACAGGCCGGCGAGCAGCGGCAGACAGTAGAGGAGGATCGACTTGCCGGAGCGCTTGGCGGCTGCGTAGACGAGCGGCGCGAGGACGAAGATGCCGACGTCGAAGAAGACCGGGATGCCGAAGACCAGGCCGGTCAGGCCCATGGCGAGGGGGGCTCGCTTCTCCCCGAAGAGATTGAGCAGCCGGGAGGCCAGCACCTCCGCGCCGCCGCTGACTTCGAGGATCGCCCCGAGCATGGTGCCGAGGCCGATGATGATCGCGACATGGCCGAGGATGCCGCCCATGCCGGTCTCGACGACCGACACCGCGGTGGACCGCTGGACGGTGCCGAACAGTTCCGTCACGGAGAGTCCGGCGGCCAGGCCGACGGCTATGGAGACGGCGAGCAGGGCGACGAACGGCTGGAGCCTGACCTTGATGATCAGGAGGAGCAGGAGCGCGATACCGAGGGCGGCGACCGTGAGCAGTCCGGCCGTGCCGTCGAGGAGGAGAAGGAGACCGCCGGTGTGGGGTGGTGTCTCCGGGGCCGGGGCTGTGGCTGCGAGCGGGTACGACGACATGTCGGGGGGCCTCGTTTTCGTGGGTCCATGGAGCTTTCGGGCAGGGCGGATCGCGGTGCGGCACCCCGGGGTCGGCGGGTGCCGCACCGTGACGTCGTACGGGGTGCGGGAGTTGTGCGGGCGTGGGCCCGGCGGGAAGGCGTCAGCCGAGAACGGCGAGGACGTCGATCTCGACGAGGAGTCCGGCCGGCAGACCGACGTAGACCGTCGTGCGGGCGGCGGGGGGCGCGGTGAGGCCCTGCTCCTCGAAGTACTGGTTGTAGATCTCGTTCATCTCGGCGAAGTGGCCGACGTCCGTGAGGTAGACGCGGATCATCATCGCGTCGTCCCAGCCGGAGCCGCCCTCTTCGAGGATGGACTTGACGTTGGCGAGGGTCTGGAGGGTCTGCTCGCGCAGGGTCGGCCCGGCGGGCGTCGGGGGCCTGCCCTCCTCGGCGGGCAGGAAGCCGACCTGGCCGGCGACCTGGAGGATGTTCCCCTTGCGCACGCCGTGCGAGAACTTCGCGGGCGGGGTGGTGTGGGTCGTGGGGGTGAGGGCGGTCTTGTCGGTCATCGAGCTTCCTTCGTGGATGCCCCGGCCTTGGGGTCTTCCTTCGTGGGGGCTTTGCCTGAGTAGTCGTGGCTGATGGCGTCCGCCGTACGGCGCACCAGCGGGAGCAGGGTCAGGAGTTCCTCGGCGGTGACGACGACGTTGGGCGCGGAGAGCGACATGGCGGCGGCGACGCGTCCGTCGGCGCCGCGGATCGGGGCGGCGACGCAGTTGATGGATTCCTCGTGGCCGCCGAGGTCGGTGGCCCAGCCCTGTTCGCGCACCGTCGCCAGTTCCTTCAGGAAGGCGGGGGCGTTCGGGGTCGAACGGGCCGTGTACATGGGGTAGTCGAGCCTGTCGGCGACGGCGCGGCGCTCGGCCTCGGACAGGTCGGCGAGGAGCAGTTTGGCGACGGCCGCGACGGTGATGGCGACGGGTTTGCCGATCCGCGAGTACATGCGCACCGGGTAGCGGCTCTCCACCTTGTCGATGTAGAGCACCTCGTTGTCCTCGTACACGGCGAGGTGGACGGTGTGGCCGCAGCTCTCGTTGAGGCGGACGAGGTGGGGGTGGGCGATCTCGCGGACGTCGAGGTTCTCGACGGCCTCCTGAGCGAGGGCGAACAGCCGGGCGCCGAGCCGGTAGCGCTGGTCGGACTGGCGGTACACCAGGCCGTGTTCGTGCAGGGTGCGCAGCAGGCGCAGGGCCGTGGACTTGTGGACGCCGAGGCGGTCGGCGACCTGTCCGAGGTCGGCGGGGCCCTCGGCGAGCAGCGGCAGGATGCTCAGCGCTCGGTCGACGGTCTGGCTCATGGCGTACGTACCTCCTCGGCGGCCCGTGCGTCGGCTTCGGTCCAGCCGGGGCCGAGACGAAGTGTCTCCCAGGCACGGTCGTCCAGAGCGGCCAGCCGGTCGGCGTGCCCCCGGGCGGGCGGCTCGGCGAGATCGCCCCGGACGGTGAGGGCGGCGGCGGCCGTCAGATGGCCGTGCCGCAGCCGGTCCCGGGCGGGCAGGCCGCGCAGGGTGGCGGAGAGGAATCCGGCGGCGAAGGCGTCACCGGCGCCGACGGCCGCGACGACGTCGACCCGCGGGGCACGGACGAAGGTGGCGGTGCCGGTGGCGTCCTCGGTCCCCTGGGGGGCGTCCCTGTCGAACATGACGGCTCCGCCCTTGCCGTACTTGACGACCAGGACGTCCGGTTCGGGCAGGGCCTCGCGGATCGCGGCGGCTCCGCGCAGTCCCCAGGCGTCGCCGGCCTCGTCCTGTCCGACGAAGACGATGTCGGCGCCGCGCGCGAGGTCGAGCAGGACGCGCGGTCCCTCCGGGTGGCCGTGCCACAGGCCCGGGCGATGGTTGACGTCGAAGGAGACGAGGGGGCGGCCGGGCCGGCGGGTGGTCAGTTCGCGCATCAGGTCCAGACAGCCGCCGGAGAGCGCGGCGGTGATGCCGGACAGGTGCAGCACGCGGCCGGAGCGCGCGGCGGCCAGGTCCACGGTGTCCACCGTCATGGCGGAGGCGGCGGATCCGGCCCGGTAGTAGGCGACCTCGTGGGCGTCGGTCGCCCGGTCGCCCGCGGTGCGGAAATAGACGCCCGTCGGCCGGCCGGGGTCTCTGCGGACGGCGGAGGTGTCGACGCCGTACGCGGTGATCGTCTCCACCAGGTGGTCGCCGAACGCGTCGGCGCCGACCCGGCCGACCCAGCGGGCGGAGTGACCCGAGCGGGCGAGCACGCAGGCCACGTTCGACTCGGCGCCGCCGATGCCCCGCTCGAACGAGGGCACGTCGGCGAGGCGTCCGGCCCGGGTGGGCAGGAAGGTGACCATGGACTCGCCGAGCGCCACCACGTCGACGCTGCCGGTGCCGGTGCCGGCACCGGCGTAGGCGTCGATGCCGTCGTCGGGGGACGCGGCATCCTCGGGTCCGTTGCTGCTCACGGTGGTCGGGCTCCTCGCTCTGGCGGCCGGCGGCGGCGAACGGCACCGTTGACCTTGCGTCGGCTGGGATGTTAGACAGCTGTAAACGACATACGCAATGACCGTTGCACATACTGCAACGCGACAGGCCGAGGAGGCCCCATGAGCGCCGACACCGCCGCCGCACCACTCGCCGCTCTCGCGGCGGAGCGCGTCGACCACCGTTTCAAGGGCCTGCCCCCGGACGCCTGCGGTCTGAGCGTCGGCGAGCTGGCCGCCCAGCGCCGCAACCTCTTCACGGACGGCTTCACCACCCCCGTCCTCGCCCTCTCCGCCGAGCGCCTGACCCACAACCTCGAACTCATGGAGACGTACGCGACCCGGCACGGCCTCGCGTTCGCCCCGCACGGCAAGACGTCCATGGCGCCCCGGCTGTTCTGGCGGCAGATCGAGCACGGCGCCTGGGGCATCACACTCGCGGTCCCCCACCAGGTGCGGGTGGCCCGGGAGTTCGGCATCGACCGGATCTTCCTCGCGAACGAACTCGTCGACCCGGCGGCGCTCGGCTGGATCGCCGCCGAGCTGGCCGAGGACCCCGCCTTCCAGTTCATCTGCTACGTCGACTCGGTGCGCGGGGTGGAGCTGATGGACGCCGCGCTGCGCGGGAGCACCCGCCCGGTGGACGTCGTCGTCGAACTCGCGGCGGGCGCGGGCGCCCGGACCGGCGCCCGGACGGAGGAGGAGTGCGCGGCCGTCGCCGACGCGGTGGCCGCGACCGGGACGCTCAGGCTGGTCGGCGTCGCCGGATACGAGGGCGAGGTGCCGGACGCGAACCCCGAGCGGGTGCACGCCTGGCTGCGGCGGCTGACCGCGCTCGCGGCGGCGTTCGACACGGCCGGGCGGTTCAAGGACGTCGACACGATCGTCGTCAGCGCGGGCGGCAGCGCCTGGTTCGACGCGGTCGCCGACGTCTTCGCGGAGATCCCCGGACTCTCCCTCCCCGTACTGAAGTTGCTGCGCTCGGGCGCGTACGTCTCGCACGACGACGGCCACTACCGCAAGCTGACCCCGTTCACCCGCGTCCCGGACGAGGGGGCCCTGCACCCCGCGTTCCGCCTCTGGTCGCAGGTCGTCTCACGTCCCTCCCCCGAGCAGGCCTTCACCAACGCCGGCAAGCGGGACGCGGCCCACGACCTCGATCTGCCGTTCGCCCAGGTGGTGCGCCGCGGCGGAACCGAGCGCCCGGCGGACGGCATCGAGGTGAGCAAACTCTCCGACCAGCACGCCTGGCTGCGCACGGCCCCCGAGGCGGACCTGGAGGTCGGCGACTGGGTCGGCATGGGCCTGTCCCACCCGTGCACGTCCTTCGACAAGTGGCAGCTGATCCCGCTGGTCGAGGCGGACGGCACGGTCGTCGACTACATCCGTACGTTCTTCTAGTGATCCGTTCCATACGACACGGGAGTCGCCCCATGGACCTCGCCGACCTGGTCCTCCAGGACGTGGACGTCGCCGACGGCAGCGGCGCCCCCGCCTACCGCGCGGACGTGGCCGTCAAGGGCGGCCGGATCGTCGCGATCGTCAAGGAGGCCGCGGCGGCCGGCTGCCAACGGCCGCGCGGCACAAGGGAACTGGACGCCGAGGGTCTCGTCCTGGCGCCCGGCTTCATCGACATGCACGCGCACAGCGACCTCGCCCTGCTGCGGGACCCGGACCACAGCGCGAAGGCCGCCCAGGGCGTGACCCTCGAAGTCGTCGGCCAGGACGGCCTGTCGTACGCGCCGGTCGACGACCGTACGCTCGCCGAGGTCCGCCGGACGATCACCGGCTGGAACGGCCACGGAGACGACATCGACTTCGACTGGCGGTCGGTGGGCGAGTACCTGGACCGTCTCGACCACGGCTTCGGCGGCGAGGGCATCGCGGTCAACGCCGCCTATCTCGTCCCCCAGGGAACCGTCCGCATGCTCGCCGTCGGCTGGGAGAACCGCGAGGCGACGCCTCAAGAGCTGGCCCTGATGCGGCGGTTGGTGGCGGACGGGCTCCGGGAGGGCGCGGTCGGCATGTCATCGGGACTGACGTACACCCCCGGGATGTACGCCCGGGACGCCGAACTCACCTCCCTGTGCCGGGTGGTGGCGGAGTACGGCGGCTACTACTGCCCGCACCACCGCTCGTACGGGGCGGGCGCCCTGGAGGCGTACGCGGAGATGGTGGCCCTCACCCGTGAGGCGGGCTGTCCGCTCCATCTCGCCCACGCCACCATGAACTTCGGCGTGAACGAGGGGAAGGCGCCGGAGCTGCTCGCCCTGCTCGACGAGGCGCTGGCGACGGGCGCGGACATCACCCTCGACACCTATCCGTACACCCCCGGGTGCACCACGCTGGCGGCGATGCTGCCGAGCTGGGCGGGCGAGGGCGGCCCGGAGACGGTGCTCGCCCGGCTGCGGGACGACGGCACCGCCGAACGCATCCGCCACCACATGGAGGTCGTGGGCTCGGACGGCTGCCACGGCGTGCCCATCGCGTGGGAGACGATCGAGATCTCGGGTGTGAACGACCCCGGCCTCGGCCCGTACGTCGGCCTGACCGTCCGGGAGTCCGCCGACCTGCGCGACGAGGACCCCTGGACCACCGCGCGGCGGCTGCTGGTCGAGGACCGGCTCGGCCCCACGATCCTCCAGCACGTCGGCCACGAGGAGAACGTCCGGACGATCATGCGGCACCGTGCGCACACCGGCGGCTCCGACGGCATCCTGCACGGCGCCAAACCGCACCCCCGCGCCTATGGCACCTTCCCGCACTATCTCGGCCGGTACGTCAGGGAGTTGGGCGTCCTGACGCTGGAGGAGTGCGTCGCCCATCTCACCGGCCGGCCCGCCGCGCGGCTGCGGCTGCCCGACCGCGGTCTGGTCCGCGAGGGGTACCGCGCCGACCTGGTCCTCTTCGACCCGGCGACGGTCGCGGCGGGCTCGACCTTCGCGGCGCCGCGCACCCTGCCGACCGGCATCCCGTACGTCCTGATCGACGGCCGTTTCGTCGTCGAGGACGGGCGCAGGACGGATGTGCTCGCGGGACGGGCGGTCCGCCGCACGGCGTGACCGCCCGCCCTCCCGCGGTGTTACGGCTTGGGCAGGACGCACCCGCCGAGGCTCAGGTCGAGCTTGTTGCGCGTCGTGAAGCAGGCCGGGATCTGGTAGGTCTCCTCGGCGTAGTTGATGCCCTGGCGGACGGTGACGGTGCCGTTCGCGTCGACCTCACACGGGTTGTCCACCGTGCAGCGCTCGCCGTCCTCGTTGCCGGTGTTGTTGACGGCGACGACCTTGCCGGTGGACTGGTCGACGACCGGCGAGCCCGAGGTGCCGCCGATGGTCTGGCAGGCGGAGGTGTAGCGGACCGAGTCCTTCCAGGTCCAGTCACCCTCCTTGAGGCGGTAGACGAACCCGTCGATGCTGCAACTGTAGAGACGCTTCCAGTAGCCGGAGGCCACGGTGATGGCGGTACCGGCGGCCGGGTGCGTGTCCTGCACGGTCAGCGCGCTGATGCCGTACGAGTTCTTGATGGTCGCGTAGGTGCTGGTGAGCTGGTAGATCGTGATGTCGGTGTCGGTCATCGTCGAGTACGCGACCTTGCTCGCGCGCAGGGTCGCGACCCTGGTGCCCGCCGAGTTCAGCAGACCGAAGGTCCGGCTGGACGACTGACCGACGATCACCTCACCCGGGTCCGGGAAACCCGTCTCCAGGCAGTGCCCGTTGGAGAGCACGAGCGCCGGGTCGGTGTCCGCCGAGTTGGGGAAGCGGATGACCGAGCCGGAGCAGTTGCTGAGCGCGACGGTCCCGGCGAGGCTGACGGCCTTGAGCGTGGGCGCCGCCCCGGCCTCCGCCGTGACGGCCGGGGCCGACACGCGCGCGGGAGCCGGGTGGGACGCGGGTACGGCGTGCGGAGCGGGTGCCGCGACCGCGGGTGCCGCGCCCGCCCCGGCAAGCACCAGGGCGAACAGAACGGCGACGAGAGGCTTTCTCATGTGGGGCTCCCCTCTTGCGACTTGGGGCCGCCGGAGGTCGTCCGGCAGCCTTCCGCTGACCGGAGGTCTTCCGGCCACCTGTTGTCATGAGCATTGTGATAGGAGAGGGGAAAGTGAACAAGGAGCCGTTTCCGGCCTAGGCGGCGGAAACTCCGTACGCCTCCTCGGCGTAGCGGAAGAGCAGGGCGCCGCTCGTGGCGACCCTCGCGTCGAGCGCCTCGGCTCCGGCCTCGAGGCTCGGGGTGGTGCGGCTGGTGAAGAAGACGGCGGGCCCGGTGTAGCGCCCGCTCTCCCGCCAGCGGCGCAGATCGCCGAGCCCCGCCTCCCGGTCGGGGCCGCGCTGCACGTCGGAGACGAGCAGGTCGATCCCGGTGGCGCCGAGGATCTGCTCCGCCCGCCTCCGGTCCACGGCCGTCCAGACGCGGGCGCCCCGCGCCTCCAGCCGCTCGGTGAACCGGGTGTTGCGCTCGGGATGGTCGTCGACCCAGAGCACCCGCATCCCGGCGTACGGCGGCCGGCCGCCACCCGGCACCGCTGACGAGCCCGGTTCCGGTGTAGCGTCCGCCGGGTCCGGCGCCAGCCGGGAGGCACCCTGCTGCAACTGCCCCACCAGATCGTCCACCTCGGTGAGCGCCATCAGCTCCTCGATGAGACGGACGAAGTTCGCGTCCAGCGCCAGCTCGGGGAATCCGGTGGGCAGTTGCTCCTCCAGCCGGGCGAGGAGCGGGCTCCAGTCGTCGGGGCGGTCGAGGTCCGGCGCGAGAAGGTCGTAGGCGAGAAGACAGCTCACCGCGACCGGCCAGGTCTCCTCCGTGGGCCGGGCGAACGGCCGGCTCAGCACCCGCCGGGCCGCGCGGTAGCGCAGGAACTCACGGGCCGCGTGCACATCGGCGCCCTCGCGGGCGAGCAGCAGCCGGTAGAAGTCGGGATACAGCTGCTGGAGGAGCAGGACCCGGATGACCGCCTCCGCGCTGAAGGACTCCCACACGGGGTTGAGCGCGCACTCCAGGCCGAAGCCGTTGATGAGCCGCTTGATCCGGCGCGGGTTGCGGGCGGAGCGCAGCGCGATCAGCTCGGCGAGGTGGTCGCCGAGCAGGTCCCGGATGCCGGAGCGCTCCGCGCACCGGTCGACGTACGCGCGCACCTCGGCGGTCGCCGGAACGGGGACCCGGTAGCTCGTCTGGAAGATCTTCTCCATGAACGCCGAACCGGCCGGCGACAGGTCCCGCAGGAGCCCGCTCGGCCCGAGGGCGGAGCGGTCGCAGCCGATGACGAAGGCGAGCCCCGGCACGTCCAGGTACACCTTCACCGCCTCGCACACCGCGAGCACGGTCTCCTCGGAGCAGCGGTCGAGGTCGTCGACGAAGACGACGAGCAGGCGCCGGGTCTCGTACGGCGTGGACTCGGCCCACTCCTGGGTCAGCCGCAGCAGCGCGTCCCGCATCGCGTTGCGGGACGCGGCGTCGGCGGAGAGGTCCCGCCAGAGCCGGTCGACGAGGGCGGCGACCCCGAACGGCGCGGCCCCGAGCGTCAGCGCGGCCCGCAGGAGACCGAAGAGCGCGCCCTGCCCGGAGACCCGGTGCAGCGCCCGTCGCAGCAGCCGCCGGTCGAACCGCGCCAGGACGGACTTGATCAGGCCTTCGAGCGCGTCGGCGCCGGTGGAGGTCCAGGCGTTGTACCAGACGGTGTGGACGCCCTCGCGAGTCCGCAGCTCGGCGTCCACGAGCCGCATCAGGCTGCTCTTGCCCATGCCCCAGCCGGCGTCCACCGCGAGGGTGAGCGGGGTCGCGGCGCGCGAGTCGTGCAGCAGTCGGGCCAGTTCGCGGGCGGCCCGGCCGGTGCCCAGCAGGTCGTCCCCCGGCCCGGTGACCGGCTCGTCGTTCAACAGCGAGAATTCCATGCCCTGCCTCCCCCTTGCGGCAGGGTCAACCTACTGGGGCCGGCCCGGACGAGTCCTCTAACCGAACCCGCCGCCGTGCCCGTGACCGTGGCCGTGCCCGTGGCCGCCGGGGGCGCTCGTCGCCGGGGCGGTCGGGGTGGCCGGAGGGGTCGCGGTGGTGGCGGAGGCCGTGGGCACGGTGGCCGCGGGGGACACGGGTGCCGTGGAGGCGCCAGCGGACATGGAGGCGGACGCGGTCGTGGTCGCTCCCGGGGAGGCGCCGGACGCGTCGGCGGACGGGTCCGGCGCGGGCGCCGACGTGGTGGTCGGCGAAATGGCCGGCGGGGCCCGGAGGGGCCGCGCGGAGGCGGTGCCGGTGGAGTCGGCGCCGGCCTGCGCGGGGTCGGTGGCGAGGTGTGCCGGGCGGGTCGTGGGCCGGGTCGTGCCGCCCGGTCCCCCGGCCGCCCCGGAGTCGAATACCCCGGAGGCCGCGACACCGAGGGCGACGACGCCCGCCGCCGCCCCGGCCACGGCCAGCCGTCCGGTCAGCCTGCCGCGGCGGCTCCGCCTGTGCTGCTGCCGCCGCTCCTGCCGCCGGGCCGAGCCGACGGGCGCACCGGGCACGACGGGCAGGACGCCGGTGTCCTCGCCGTCCGTGTACGCCTTCCGCCAGCCGTGCGCCTCGGCGGGGTCGGCGTACGTCTCGTAGGCCAACGGCGTCGCTCCGTCGCTCTGCGGGAGGTACACCGTCGGCCGGGCTTCGGGATCTCCGGACTGCCAGGACATGATCGCGCATTGTAGGGACCACCTGGGCGTTCGGCGCAGCCGGAGGACAAAGCCGCCGGAACCGACACGTCTCACGTGGTGAAAAACACGCCCCGGCGCGCGGCGGGCCGCCGTAAGCTCACGGGCATGCAGGTGATCCAGTCCACGAAGCTCGCCAACGTCTGCTACGAGATCCGGGGTCCGGTTCTTGAGGAGGCGATGCGGCTCGAAGCGGCCGGTCACCGCATCCTCAAGCTCAACACGGGCAACCCGGCCGCCTTCGGGTTCGAGTGTCCGCCGGAGATCCTCGAGGACATCCTCCGCAACGTCTCCTCGGCGCACGGCTACGGCGACGCCAAGGGGCTGCTCGCGGCCCGCCGGGCTGTCGTGATGCACAACCAGACCCTCGGCATCGAGACGGACGTCGATCACGTCTTCATCGGCAACGGTGTCTCCGAGCTCATCGTGATGGCGATGCAGGCGCTGCTGGACGACGGCGACGAGGTGCTCGTACCGGCTCCGGACTACCCCCTGTGGACCGCGGCGGTCTCCCTGTCGGGCGGCACCGCCGTGCACTACCGCTGCGACGAGCAGTCCGACTGGATGCCCGACCTCGCGGACGTGGAGCGGAAGATCACCGACCGCACCAAGGCGATCGTCATCATCAACCCGAACAACCCGACCGGCGCGGTCTACGACGACGCGATGCTCCGGGGGCTGACGGACATCGCCAGGCGGCACAACCTGCTGGTCTGCTCGGACGAGATCTACGACAAGATCCTCTACGACGACGCCACGCACACCGCGACCGCCAAGATCGCCCCGGATCTGCTCACCCTGACCTTCAACGGCATGTCGAAGGCGTACCGGGTCGCGGGCTACCGCGTCGGATGGATGTCGGTGTCGGGGCCGCGCGCCCACGCCACCTCCTACATCGAGGGTCTGACGATCCTCGCCAACATGCGGCTGTGCGCGAACATGCCGGGGCAGCACGGAGTCGTGGCGGCGCTCAGCGGGCGCCAGACGATCAACGACCTGGTCCTGCCGGGCGGGCGCCTGAAGGAACAGCGGGACATCGCGCACGAGCTGCTGACGCAGATCCCCGGCGTGACCTGCGTGAAGCCGAAGGGGGCGCTGTATCTCTTCCCGCGCCTCGACCCGAAGGTCTTCAAGGTCAAGGACGACCGGCAGATGGTGCTCGACCTGCTGCGCCGCGAGAAGATCATGGTCGTCCAGGGGACGGGCTTCAACTGGCCCGAGCCGGACCACTTCCGGGTGGTCACGCTGCCGACGGTCGCGGATCTGACGGACGCGGTGACGCGGATCGGCACGTTCCTGGACGGCTACAGCCAGCCGTGACACCCGCCGGGGCCGCGGCCCCACTCACCCTGTGTGTGCGTCGCGTCCCAGTATGCGAACCTGCTCAACTTTAGACGAGATCCAAGCTAGGATGGCTTCCTGTCAGGCACAGGAGGCCATCCCATGTACGAACCGATCCGCTCGAAGTCGGTCCACACGATGGCCGGCGCCCCCTCCTCCGACTTCCCCCACCGGACGCGCGAGGAGGAGCTGGACATCCAGCTCGCCGGTCACCTCGCGGCGCTGCTCGCCGTCACCGACGAGATCCGCGCGCTCGCCCCGTCCGCCGACCTGGACGCCGGCGCCGAGCGGCTCACCGAGCAGGTGACCCGGCTGCGTGGCGGCGCCCCGCTCCGCACCCAGGCGGCCCCGGCCGCGCCGGCGCCCGAGGCGTCCCACCTCGTGACCCTCCACCGGCGGGCCCACGCGCTGGCGGGCCGCGCCCTGGTCGTCGCGGCCTCCCGCGCCGACACGGCCGCCGCGATCCTCTCCGCCGAGCGCATGGACGCCCACGCGCCAGCCGTCGAACCCCGCGAGCTCGCCGCCCGCTGAACCCCGGGCCACCGGCCCGAGGCCCCCGCACGGCCCCGGTCCGCGCGTCTTCGAGGACGCGCGGACCGGGCGCCACACCCACCCCGTCCGCCCCGCCCGGGGCGCCGTGCCGCCCGCTTAGCGGCGCCCCTTGCTCCGGTTTCGTACCGGGACCCGGTGGTCACCTCTCGTTCACCCTCCGAGACGGGGAACGTTGGATTCCGAGGTGCACGCTCCAGGCGTGAGACGCATCGCGGGAATCGTCCTGGCGGTCCTGTTGATCGGCGGAGTGGCAGCAGCCGTCGTCGCGGGCCGCACTGCTCAGGACAAGGGCACGGCAACGAAGACCGTGCACGGAGTGATCGGTTCGGAGAAGGCGGAGTTCTTCTCCGATCCGGATGTGGTGAAGGCCCTCGCCGCCAAGGGCTACACCGTGAAGACGGAGACCTCCGGGTCCTGGGCCATGGACGGCCTCGACCTCAAGGGGTACGACTTCGCCTTCCCTTCCAGCCAGGCGCCGGCCGACGAACTCGCGGACAAGTACCACGTCCGCCAGCCGCTGCCCCGGCCCTTCTACTCGCCCCTCGTCGTGGTGGCCCACCGCAGCGCGGCCCAGGTACTCGCCGCCAACGGACTGGCCGCCCTCGGCAAGAACTCCGGCACGCTGAAGATGGCCGCCTACCTCGACGCGGCGAAGCACGAGCGGACCTGGCAGCAGCTCAAGGGCGCCAAGGCACACGGTGAACTGACCGGCACGCTGTACATCACCAGCACCGACCCGGAGACCTCCAACTCGGGCGCCCTCTACCTCGCCGCCGCGTCCTACGTCGCCGACGGCGGGCGCGTCGCCGCCGACGACGCCGCCGTCGGCCGCACCGCGCCCTTGATGCACCGGCTCATCAGCGTCCAGGGCGCCCAGCAGTCCAGCACCGACGCCGCGTTCCGCGACTTCGTCAGCGGCGCCGGCAACCCGCTCGTCCTCGTCTACGAGTCACAGGTCGCCGCGCTGCTCGCCGAGGGCCAGGACACCGGAGACCTCACGGTCCTCTACCCGGACACCACGGCCAACAGCGACCACACCGTCGTACCGCTCACACCCGAGGGCCGCGCGCTGGGCGAACTCCTCAGCACCGACCCGACGTTGCGCAGGCTCGCCGTCCGGCACGGGTTCCGCCCGCAGGGCGCGACCGGCGAGTTCACCGCGGCCACCGCCGCCCACTCCACCTATCTCAACCAGAAGCTGACCGGCGTCCGGCAGGCGCCCGTGCCCGCCTACAAGGTGCTGCACGAGATGGCGCGCCGGGCCGGGAACTAGGGGCTGTCGTCTGGATCATGCCGCAGACGACGGGGTCTGGCACGCACGCCTGCGGCGTTGTCGTCACTCGCCGACGTCCCCCAGCCTTCGGCCGGGAGGTGCCCCCACCGCGTCGACTCCCTCCTCCGCCTTGCAGCCGCACGCACCAGACCCCGCTCACCCCCGCCGACAAGGCACCGCCCACATCCTGCAACCTGACCCACACAACAGCCCCTAGGGGGAAGAGCACATGAGCACCGAAGACACGTTCACCCTCACACCGCCCGAGGCCGTGGCACCCGTGCCCCGCGAGAAGGCGGGCGGGCTCGTACCCGTCGAGCCGGGGGTGCAGGACGAAATGGCGCGCAGGGCCGCGGAGTACATCGACGGACTCGCCGTCCTGGACGCCCGCTCCCCCGAATTCGCGGGCAAGGTCGGGGAGATCGCCGGCCTGGGGGCGAGCGAGATGCGCGGCGCCGCCGCCCAGTCCAACCGCATGCTGGAGCGGACGATCCGCAGCCTGCCCTCCAAGGGCGAGGACGCGCAGTCGCACGTCGCGGGCTCGCTCGTGGAACTGAGGCGCGTGGTCGAGGACCTGGACCCGCGCGACCTGTCCGCGAGCAAGGGGAGGAAGTTCCTGTCCAGGCTGCCCGGCGGCAACAGACTGCGCGACCACGTCGCCAAGTACGCCTCCGCGCAGGGCACGTTGAACAAGATCGTGGGGTCGCTGCGCGGCGGCCAGGACGAACTGCGCCGTGACAACGCCGCGTTGCAGACCGAACGCGTCCGGCTCTGGGAGACGATGGGCAAGCTCCAGGAGTACGTCGTGCTGACCCAGGCCCTGGACACCGCGGTCGAGGCCCACATCGCGGGCGTCGACGCCGCCGACCCCGCGGGTGCCGACACACTCCGCTCCGACGTGCTCTTCCCGGTCCGGCAGAAGAACCAGGACCTGCTCACCCAGCTCGCGGTGTGCGCCCAGGGCTACCTGGCGATGGACGTGGTCCGGCGCAACAACGAGGAACTCATCAAGGGCGTCGACCGCGCGGCCACCACCACCGTCTCCGCACTGCGCATCTCCGTCATGCTCGCCTCCGCCCTCGACAACCAGCGCAAGGTAGTCGAGCAGGTCAACGCCCTGCGCGGCACGACGGAGGACCTCATCCGCGGCAACGCCGAGATGCTCGCCACCCAGAGCGGGGAGATCCAGCGCATCGCCGCCGACCCCGCCGTCGGCGCCGAGACCCTGCGCACCGCCTTCCAGGAGATCTACCGCACCCTCGACGCGATCGACACGTACAAGGTCCGGGCGACCGAGACGATGGCCGCGACCGTGGAGTCGCTGACCTCCGAACTCCAGAACGCCGGAGCCTACTTGGAGCGCAGCCGCACCCGGGGCGCCCTGGAGGGCGGGCACGGATGAGAAGCCTCCGACGGGCGGCCGGAGCCGCCGCGGCCCTGCTCGCCCTCACCGCCTGCACGGCCCACGGGGACGCGAAGTCCGGGGACGACGGCGCCCCGCGGCCCGGCACCCTCCGCGTCCTCGCCTCCAGCGAACTCGGCGACATGAAGCCGGTCCTCGAACAGATCCGGCGGGACACCGGCATCACGGTCAGACCCACCTACATGGGCACCCTCGCCGCCGTGGACCTGATCGCGCGGGGCACGGCGGACGACAGGTACGACGCCCTGTGGCTCTCCTCCGACGCCTATCTGCATCTGCGCCCCGAGGCCGCGAAGAAGGTCGTCTCCGAGACGCCGGTCATGTCGAGCCCGGTGGCCATCGGCGTCAAGCCGGCCACGGTGCGGGCCCTCGGCTGGAAACCTGACGACGTCACCTGGTCGCAGGTGGAGAAGGCCGTGACGGACGGAAAGCTCACGTACGGCATGACTGATCCGGCACGCTCCAACTCCGGCTTCTCCACGCTCATCTCGGTGGCCTCCGCGCTGTCCGGCGCCCAGTCCGCGCTCACGGACGCCGACGTCGCCAAGGCGACTCCCCGGCTGCGGGAGTTCTTCAAGGGGCAGAAGCTGACCTCGGGTTCGTCGGGCTGGCTGGCCACCGCCTACGAGCGGCGCGGCACCGTGGACGCCCTGCTCAACTACGAGTCCGTCCTCAAGGGCATGAAGGGACTGACGGTCATCCGCCCGCGCGACGGCGTGGTGACGGCCGACTATCCGCTCTCCTCCCTCGCCGCGTCCTCCAAGGACACCCGCGACGACGTCCGGCGCCTCGCCGAGGCCCTGCGCGCCCCCGCCGCCCAGAAGATGATCACCGAGCGGACGCACCGCCGCCCGGTCATCGCCTCCGTCCCCCCGGCGGCCGGGCTCGACACCGGACGACGGCGTGAACTCCCCTTCCCCGGAAGCCGGTCCGTCGCCGACCATCTCCTCGACTCCTACGAGAACAAACTGCGCCGGCCGTCCAGGACGGTGTACGTCCTCGACACCTCGGGCTCGATGGACGGCGACCGCCTCTCCCGGCTCAAGAAGTCCCTCGGCGACCTGACCGGCGACTTCCGCGACCGCGAGGAGGTGACGCTCATGCCGTTCGGCTCGCAGGTCAAGAGCGTGCGCACCCATGTGGTCCGCCCCGAGAACCCGAAGGCCGGCCTCGACGCCATCCGCCGGGACACCCGCGCGCTCAGCGCCGACGGCGACACCGCCATCTACACCTCGCTGGAGAAGGCCTACGGTCATCTGGGCGCCGGTGACGACACGTTCACCTCGATCGTGCTGATGACGGACGGCGAGAACACCAGAGGCGCGAGCCCCTCCGACTTCGACGGCTTCTACCGCCGGCTGCCCGGCGGACAGCGGGAGATCCCCGTCTTCCCCATCCTGTTCGGCGACTCCGACCGCGGCGAGCTCCAGCACATCGCCGACCTGACCGGCGGCCGTCTCTTCGACGCCCGGCAGGGCTCGCTCGACGGCGCCTTCGAGGAGATCCGTGGCTACCAGTAAGTTCCTCGGCTTCCTCGAGTCGCGCAAGAACCTCACCGGCAGCGCGTGCGGGATCGCCGGACTCGCGCTGACCTTCACCGGCACGGCGGGCCCGTACTGGCCGGTCGTCGTCGCGGGTCTGTACGGCGCGGGCGCCCTGATCGCGCCACCGGAACGCCCGGCCCCGCCCGACTTCCCGGACCCCTCCGCCCAACTCGCCGAACTACGCGTCGACTTCGGCAAGCTGCGGGAGTATCTCGACGGCGTCGACCTCCCCCCTGCGGCGGCCGGGCGGCTCACCGAGCTGACCGAGGTCCTCACCGCCCTGCTCGATCCGGGCTGGGTCGCCGAGATCCTCGCCCAGGACCCCGAAGGCGTGCACGCCCTGTCCCGCGCCGTACGGCAGGACATCCCGGAGGCGGTCGACACCTTCGTCCGCACCCGGTGGTGGACCCGGCTGGCCCCCGGCACCGAACCGCCCGAACGCCATCTGGAGCGTCAGCTCACCCTGCTCCAGGAGGAGTCGGACCGGCTCGCCGCAGCCCTGCGGGAGACCGAGGCACGGCGCCAGGAGTCGCACACCCGCTATCTGGAGGACCGCGGCCGCTCACAGTGACCAGGGCCGCTCGCGGTGCCCGGGGCCACGCGCGACGCCCCGGCCGCCTGGCCGCCTGCGGTGCCGGCGGCTCAGGTGCTCGCCACAAGCACCACCAGGATCACGAACAGCAGGACCAGCAGCGCCACCTTCAGCCCCACCGGCCACGGCTCCCCCGGCGTCGGCACGGGCGGCCCCGGCTGCGGCATTCCGGGCGTCGGGACCGCCACCGGGACGTTGAACACGTCGTGCCCGGTGAGCCCCGCCCTGGTGCACCAGGGGCACACGGTCAGATGCGAGCCGAACGCGTGCAGCGGGCGGCCCGGACAGACCCGTACCAGCGCGCGCTCCTTGTCCAGGGCGCGCAGCCACGCCTCCGCCGGAGGCCGGACGGCGGGGTCCTGCACACCGGGGCCGAACGCGGTGCGGGCCAGCGTGAGGAGTTCGGGAGGGAGCACCGAGGGATCGATGGTTCCGCGCGGCATCACGACCCGCTCGGGGCGCACGACGTAGGAGATGCTGGCGGCGATGTTGTCCTTGACGGTCGACTCGGAGGCACTGTCGTGCGGGACACCGCCGAAGGGGTGGTTCCCGGCGGTCAGCAGCTGGTAGACGAGGACCGCGAGGGCGAACTCGTCCGTCGCGCGGGTGGCGGGGCCACCGGCCTGCCGCTCGGGCGAGGAGTAGTCGGTGGTGTGCATCAGGCAGGGGAAGAGTTCCCCGGTCACCGGGTCGTTGAAGGCGATGGAGTCGCAGTCGAGGAAGGTGACGAAGCCGTTGGCGTCGACGACGACGTTGCTGCTGGAGAAGTCGCCGATGACGAGATCGTCGTAGTGCATGCGGGCGGTCATGAAGGCGAGGTTCCAGGCGACGCCGACCAGGAAGCGCCAGTCGGCCCGGTCGCCGAACAGCTTGAGGCGCTGGGCGCGGGTGAACAGGCCGATCAGCTGGACGTGCTGGGGCTCGCCGAAGCGGCGCATGGCGTAGCCGAGGAACTCGCCCTTGGCGCCCCGGGCGAGGGCGGTCGGCCAGGCCAGTTCGGGTGGCTGGGAGGCGTCGGTGGGACGGGTCACGAGCGGGGACATGGTCAGCATCCGCTTCAGCCGCTGTTCCTGTTCGGGGCCCGGCGGTTCGCGGTACAGCTTGACGACGATGCCGTCGTCGCCGACGACGGGGAAGACGGCCGCCTGGCCGCCGCCCTTGAGGGGCAGTTCGGCGAGGGTGACCGGCTTGCCGTCCAGGAACACGGTGAGGCCGCTCATGGCCGCGCCTTGAGCACGGCCCGCAGCAGGGTCTTGTCGTCGGCGTTGAGGGCGGTGAGCCGGTCCGACCTGAGCAGGGTGCCGAGGCCCTCGTGGGCGCTCGCGGTCACCGGGCCCGGGACGTCGAGGGAGCGGAACACGGCCTCGGCGAACGACGTGTTCGGCGACAGCGCGCCGCCCGTGGACCGGTTGAGCGCGGCCTGCGCCAGTCCGTCGGTGGACAGCAGCACCCCGTCGATCCCGTCGTCGGACACACAGTCGGTGTGCACCCAGCGGGCCGCGTCGGGCGAGGTGAGGAAGACCGTCTCGTTGCTGTACTCGCTGGCCGCGGCCGGCTGCGGCAGCAGATGGAACTGACGCTCACCGTCCTCCGTACCGGCCCGCAGGACGACGAAGCCGTCCCCCACGGACAGATGGCCGAGCCAGCCCCGCGCGAGCACGACCACCGTGAGGGTGGTCGCGAAGTCCGCCGCGTCGGGACCGGTGCGGTCCAGGAACACCTTGCAGACGTCGTGGAAGGCGTCCCGCATGAGCTCGCGCACGGCCTTGCCCGGACGTCGGTCCGCCGCGGTGGCGGCCCGGCGCGCGAAGTGCTCGGTGGCCAGCTCCACCGCGAGCCGGGCTCCCTCCTCGGAGCGCGGCCGGCTGCCCGCGCCGTCGGCGACGGCGAGGACCGCCACGGACGCCGTCACCCTGTGCGCGCAGGCGTCCTGGCAGGGCTGCCCCTGGCGGCGGTGCCGGTATCCCTCGACGCTCATTCCGTGGATCCGCCACGGCGTCTCCCGCTCGTCGACTGCGGTCATCAGTCAGGAATCCCATCGGGTCATCGGTCACGATTCCCAGGCCGGGCGCTGCGTCTTGAACTGGCTGAAGATCTTCTCGAAGACCTCGTCGCCCGCGCCCTTCTGCTCGGCGTTGGCGCTCGCGGACATCATCTGGAGCAGCTCGCGGAACGGGAATCCCTGGAGCCGGGCGTTGAACTTCGGCGCGAACGACCGGAGCACCTGCTCGCCCCGGTCCGTGATGCCGCCGACGCCGATCGCGTAGAGCCGGAAGCGGCGGGCCTGCTGCTCGTCGGCGAGCACCGGGATCAACCGGTGCCAGGAGTCGGTGAGATGGCCCGTGGCGTCGGTGGGCAGTCCGTCGGTGACGAGACAGATCTGCGGCCGGTAGTACTGGAGCCCGGAGGCGCGCAGTTCGGCCTTGCGGGCGGCGACGATGTTCATCGACAGTTCGAGGGCCTCGGTCATCAGGGTGACCCCGGCGGCGGCGAGCTGCGGCGGGTGGAACATGTGCGCCGGCACGAACGGGCTCACCGGGGCGCCCGGGGCGAGGAACTGCGGCCCGCGCCAGGCGGCGACGCCCTGGCCGCCGAAGGTGACCACGGCGACCTCGACGCTGTAGCTGAGGCTGACGTCGTCGTGCAGTTCGCGGGTCCACTCCGCGAGCGCGTTGTTGAGCGTCTGGATGGGCTGACCCGCCATGGAGCTGGAGATGTCGAGGCAGAGGACGAGCGGCAGCCGCTGTGCGTTGTTCTCGAACTCGATGTCGGCGTATTCCGCCGGCAACGTGGGCGGGTAGTCGCTGTGCATGGGTTCTCTCCTGGTCTCAGGGCCGGGCGGCCTTGGCGTGCCGTCCGGGTGTGGGCGGGAACGCGTAGAGGACGTCGGAGTCCCGCTCCCCCGCCTCGGTGACATCGACGAGTCCGCCGGGCGTGGGCGGCGGGCGGCCCGGCTCGGCCCACACCGCCCGGTACAGCACGTGGTCCACCTCGACATAGCCCTGCGGGTGCAGTTCGGTGCGTACGACGGCGGGCCGGGCGGGTCCGGGTACGTTGCCGACCCGCCGTCCTCGGCTGCGGGGCGCCGGCGTGGCCCGCAGCCGGGTGGTGGCCTCGTCGGGCACGTGGGTACGAAGGGCGGTGGTGGCCTCGTCGGGCACATGGGTACGAAGTGCGGTGGTGGCCTCGTCCGGCGCATGGGTACGGGGACGGCCGCGCGGCCGGGGCGCCGAGGCGGCCGGTAGGGGGCCGACGCCCGGTGCGGCGAGCGAGCGTCTGGACAGGCTGCCGATGGCGACGGACCGGGCGGAACGGCGGATCAGGAAGAGGAGCAGGCCGAGCAGGAGGACGAGCACCGCGCACAGGACGGTGAGCACCTGGGTGGCGGTGTCCCAGCCGGAGTCGCCGCCCGGGTCGGGCGCGACCGCGGGGTCCTGGTCCGTGCCGCCGACGTTCCCGGTCTCATGGCCCCGGCCCGCGTTCTGCCCCTGTCCTTGCCCCTGTTTGCCGGTGGGGGTCGCACCGGCGGCGGTCTCACCGGTGGGGGTCGCGGACGTGCCGGTCCCGGAGCCGGTGACGGTGTAGGCGTGCCGGGAGAGGTCGGCGGCCAGCCCGGCGTCGATCAGATCGCGGCCGCTCAGCCCGCTCTTGCCGAGCCGCGCGCACAGGTCGTCGGCGTTCCTCGGGTGGCAGGCTCCGCGGCCGGCCAGCTCGGTCACGATCTCGGGCTTCAGCTTGTCGATGACGGCGTCGTCCGCGACGAGCCTGCCCTTGCTGTCCGCCAGCACGAGGAGTGCCGATCCTCCGGCCCCGGTGTGGACGCCCGACGGCACCTCGACCAGGAGTCGACCGCTCTGGTCCGAGAGCGTCTGTTCGAAACCCTTGCGCTTCTCGGCGCTGCCGTCGAACGGCAGGGTCCGGTCGAGGGTGACCCGGACCGTTCCCCCGCGAATGGCGTCGGACCAGCAGCCGAGGCGCTGTTCGAAGGTCGGCCCGCACTGCTCGCGGGCCGCGGCGGGCACCGCCGGGGCGAACGCGGCCAGGAGTCCGGAAAGCATCAGGAAGGAAAGCCGCCGCATGGAAAAGACCCCCCATGGCCTTAAAAGAACACCCCCGTGGCCCTGAAAGGCACTCGCCCATAGTGGCGGAAACCGGAGGGTGTCCGGAAGGGTTTGGGGAACGCGGCGGACTTCACTTCTACAACTCGAACACCTGATGGCATCGGGTGAACATCTGTCTCGCCCGCTCCACCCAATCACTGGCCAAAGCATCGAAATCTGTTTGCGTCATGCGACAGGTCAGCGGAAGATCGCACACTCCTGCGAGACAGGGGCGCGGCCCCCGTACGTCCCACACGGACAGCATGGGATGGAGCTGTTCGGTGTTCCACGCGTTCGACGCGGCCGCGGCGAGGGCCAGTTGGTCCTTACGCAGGAAATGCCCGTCGGTCGCGAAAGCGACCAGCAGTCTCTTGGTCGTCATGAACCGGACGGTAACCATCCGGCCCGTTTCCTCGATGTCGAATCGCATGGAGACGGAAACGGTGTCGGTCACCGTGTGGAAATTCCTTCTGGCCACCCAGTTCTGCACCAGCTGACGCCAGTGCGTTCCGATTTCGAGGATCTCCCGGCCGTGGCCCGCAAAGGAGTCAGGCGTCGCCACGGCCCACCGCCTCGGCGACCATCGCGTCGGTCAGTCCGGCGTCGAGCAGCGCCTGGGCGTGCGACAGCAGACAGGAGGGTACGGACACGCTGGTGCTCTGCTTGCGGCGCTTCATCAGATCGTTGGTCCGCACCTTGATGCTGTGGGCGACCGTGGGCGGCGGCCAGTCGGCCTGCCGGGGCTCCTGCTCCAGCAGCCCGGCCAGCAGCCGGTCGAGCGGGGGCCGGTCCTCGGGGCGCTTCGCCAGACAGTGCGCGATCAGATCCCGCAACGGCCCCGCGATGCCGTCGAGTTCGGGTTCCTCGAAGGCGACGCGGTAGCGAACGGCCTCTCCGCTGCCGTGCGGCGGCCGTCCGGTGAGCGCGTACACCAGCACCCCGCCGAGGGAGAAGACATCGCTCGCCGGGCCCACCGCGGCGCCCCTGATCTGCTCGGGCGACATGAAGGGCGGGGTGCCGACGACGACGCCGACCTGGGTGAGGCCGGGAGCGCCGTCCACGCGGGAGATCCCGAAGTCGATGACACGCGGTCCGTCCGAGGCGAGGAGCACGTTGGCCGGTTTGAGGTCCCGGTGCACCACGCGTGCGGCGTGGATGGCCTGGAGTGCCTCGACCAGGCCCGCGCCGAGCCGTCGTACCTGTGGTTCGGGCAGCGGGCCGTCGGTGTGGACCGCCTCGGCGAGCGAGGGACCCGGCACGTACAGGGTGGCCAGCCACGGCAGTTCGGCCTCGGTGTCGGCGTCGACCACGGCCGCGGTGTAGGCGCCGCTGACCACACGGGCCGCCGCGACCTCGCGCGCGAAGCGCTCCCGGAACTCGCCCTGCGCGGCCAGTTCGGGCCGCACCACCTTCACCGCGACCTCGCGCCCGGCGGGCGAGCGGCCGAGATACACCCATCCCATGCCACCGGAGCCCAGCCGGCCCACGATGCGGTACGGACCGATCTTCATGGGGTCGCTGACAGGCGTACGCACCCCGCCCACCTCATTTCGGGGTCGACTGCGAGATGTCAGGAGTGTCCCCCGAAATCCTCGCTTTTTCAGCCGTTCCGGCACGGGCGGGACGGCGGGCACGAAAAAGCCGGGGTCCCGCGCAGATGTGCGCGGAACCCCGGCGGGTGCGGTCACCGCGGCCGACCGCCGCAACGGTCGCAGGTCAGGGCAACTCGGATCGGCCGCGGAGCAACAGCGGGCGTCAGCCCAGGCGCTGCACCAGAGCGCGGTACTCGTCCCACAGTTCCTTCGGTGTGTGCTCGCCGAAGGTGTTGAGGTGCTCGGGGACCAGTGAGGCCTCGTCGCGCCAGACCTCCTTGTCGACCGTGAGCAGGAAGTCGAGGTCGGCGTCGGCCAGTTCGAGGCCGTCGGTGTCGAGGGACTCCCGGGTCGGCAGGACCCCGATGGGGGTCTCGACGCCCTCGGCCTTGCCGTCGAGGCGCTCGACGATCCACTTCAGGACGCGGCTGTTCTCGCCGAAGCCGGGCCACACGAACTTGCCCGCGTCGTTCTTGCGGAACCAGTTCACGTAGTAGATCTTCGGGAGCTTCTCCTGGTCCCTGTCCTTGGCGACGTCGACCCAGTGACCCATGTAGTCGCCCATGTTGTAGCCGCAGAACGGCAGCATGGCGAACGGGTCGCGGCGCAGCTCGCCGACCTTGCCCTCGGCGGCGGCGGTCTTCTCGGAGGCGACGTTCGCGCCGAGGAAGACACCGTGGTTCCAGTCGAAGGACTCCGTCACCAGCGGTACGGCCGACGCCCGGCGGCCGCCGAAGAGGATCGCCGAGATCGGCACGCCCCGGGGGTCCTCCCACTCGGGCGCGATGATCGGGCACTGCGAGGCGGGAGTGGTGAAGCGGGCGTTGGGGTGGGCGGCCGGGGTGCCGGACTCCGGCGTCCAGTCGTTGCCCTTCCAGTCGGTCAGGTGTGCCGGAGTCTCCTCCGTCATGCCCTCCCACCAGATGTCGTTGTCGTCGGTGAGCGCGACGTTGGTGAAGACGGAGTTGCCCCACAGCGTCTTCATCGCGTTGGCGTTGGTGTGCTCGCCGGTGCCGGGCGCGACGCCGAAGAAGCCGGCCTCGGGGTTGATCGCGTAGAGGCGGCCGTCCTCGCCGAAGCGCATCCAGGCGATGTCGTCACCGATCGTCTCGACGGTCCAGCCGGAGATCGTGGGCTCCAGCATCGCGAGGTTGGTCTTGCCGCAGGCGCTCGGGAAGGCGGCGGCGACGTACTTCGACTCGCCGTGCGGCGGGGTCAGCTTGAGGATCAGCATGTGCTCGGCGAGCCAGCCCTCGTCGCGCGCCATCACCGAGGCTATGCGCAGGGCGTAGCACTTCTTGCCGAGCAGGGCGTTGCCGCCGTAGCCGGAGCCGTACGACCAGATCTCGCGGCTCTCGGGGAAGTGGGAGATGTACTTCGTGGAGTTGCACGGCCACGGCACGTCCGCCTCGCCCTCGGCCAGCGGCGCTCCGAGCGTGTGCACTGCACGCACGAAGAAACCGTCGGTGCCGAGTTCGTCCAGGACGGGCTGTCCCATACGGGTCATGGTGCGCATGGACACGGCGACGTAGGCGGAGTCGGTGATCTCGACGCCGATCGCGGAGAGGTCCGAGCCGAGCGGGCCCATGCAGAACGGGACGACGTACATCGTGCGGCCGCGCATCGAGCCGCGGAAGACGCCCTGCTCACCGGAGAAGATCTCCCGCATCTCGGCGGGGGCCTTCCAGTGGTTGGTCGGGCCCGCGTCCGCCTCGTTCTCGGAGCAGATGAACGTCCGGTCCTCGACCCGCGCGACATCGGTCGGGTCGGAAGCGGCGTAGTACGAGTTGGGGCGCTTGATCGGGTCGAGCTTCTTGAAGGTGCCCCTGCGGACGAGCTCCTCGCTCAGCCGCTCGTACTCGGCCTCGGATCCGTCACACCAGACCACACTGTCCGGCTCGGTCAGTTCGGCGATCTCGTTGACCCACGAGATCAGTTCCTTGTGGTTGGTCGGGACGGGAGCCGCGATGTCGCGCGCCACGATTGCTCCTAAATGAGGGGTTTTGTTGTTGTGCCCCGTGGGGGCTGCGACCCGGATGCTTCTCGGTGATGGAACCTCTGGCGCTCATCCGGTGCCGACCGCACTCATTTGATGATCGGACCGATCCGCGCATATGTCCAGAGAGCCTCACACCTGAGCGGAGTGAGCATCGCCACTCCCCACGGGGTTTCCGCCCGCTCACCCCGGGTTCATCGCGAGTACCCCGGCGGCGCCCGCCGACGCCGTGAGATCATGGCCACTATTGCGGTTCCCTTACGCGGGACTGACACGTAACTTACGGTTCCGTAGGTACGATTCGGCCCATGACTGCGTCCGTCCCCGACGCGCCCACGGACTCGCCGGCCGCCGGCCGGACGTCCGTCGCGCACTCCTTGCCGGAAGAGATCAAGCCCAAGCTCCGCGGCTGGCTGCACCTCGGCATGTTTCCGGCCGCCCTCGTCTCCGGACTGGTTCTCACAGCCCTGGCGGACTCGACCCGCGGCCGTATCGCCTGCGGGATCTTCGCCCTGACGGCCTGCCTCCTGTTCGGCGTGAGCGCCCTGTACCACCGCGGCAACTGGAGTCCGCGGATGGACGGCGTCCTGCGCAGACTCGACCACGCGAACATCTTCCTGATCATCGCGGGCACCTACACGCCGCTGACCATGCTGCTCCTGCCCGAGGCCAAGGGGCAGTGGCTCCTGTGGAGCATCTGGGCCGCCGCGGCGGCGGGCATCGCCTTCCGGGTGTTCTGGGTCGGCGCCCCGCGCTGGCTCTACACACCGTGCTACATCGCGATGGGCTGGGCGGCCGTCTTCTTCCTGCCCGACTTCATGCGCACGGGCGGCATCGCCGTCCTCGTCCTGGTGATCGTCGGCGGGCTGCTCTACAGCGCGGGCGGCGTGATCTACGGGATCAAGAAGCCCAACCCGTCCCCGCGGTGGTTCGGATTCCACGAGGTCTTCCACTCCCTGACCCTCGCGGCGTTCATCGTGCACTACGTCGGCATCTCCCTGGTGGCCTACCAGCACGGCTGACCCCCGCCCCCACCAACTCGCCCTTCTCAGTGGCCGCGGCTCCCCAGTCGCGGCCACTGCGCGTTTTCCGGCCACGACACGCCCGGGCGCAGCGTTTTCCCGGCCATCACGCCTCCGCGTCGACGCCAACGGCACCCGGCCCCATCTCCGCGCCCTCGTCAGCGTCCCGCTCCCCACCTCCCGCCACCCGCAACCCGCCACTCACCACCAACCCCAACTGAAAGACGTGCCGGATTGACAGCAACCATCTTTTGAGAGTTACTTTCATTTCATGGCGACTCTCACGCAAGACAGCGCCCCACGGCGCGACCCCCGCCGCTGGTGGGCCCTCGGGGCCCTGGTCGCGAGCATGCTGGTGCTCGGCTTCGACATGACGATCCTCAATGTGGCGCTGCCGACGATGGCCCGGGACCTCGGCGCGTCCACCGGTCAGCAGCAGTGGATGGCGGACGCGTACGTCGTCGTCTTCGCCTCGCTGATGCTCCCGGCGGGCCTGCTCGGCGACCGCTTCGGACGGCGCCGGATGCTCATCACCGGCCTCGCGGTCTTCCTCGTCGGCTCCCTGGCGGGCTCCCTCGTCCACGACGTGACCTGGGTGATCGTCGCCCGCGCCCTGATGGGTGTCGGCGGCGCGCTGGTGATGCCGCTCGCGCTCGCCGTGCTGCCCTCGCTGTTCGGAGCCGACGAGCGCACCAAGGCGGTCGGAGCCGTCTCCGCCGCCTCGGCGCTCGGCCTGCCGCTCGGCCCGATCATCGGCGGCTGGCTGCTGAACCACTTCTGGTGGGGATCGGTGTTCCTGGTCAACGTGCCGATGGCCGCCATCGGCATCACCGCCTGCGTCCTCCTGCTCCCCGAGACCCGCGACCCCGCCTCGCCCAGGGTGGACGCCGTCTCCACCGCGTTCACCGCGACCGGGCTCAGCGTCCTCGTCTACGCGATCATCGAGGCCCCGTCCCGCGGCTGGGGCGACCCGCTCGTCCTCGGGTGCCTCGCCGCCTCCGCCGTCCTGCTCACGCTGCTCGTCGCCCGCGAACGCCGCAGCGCGCGACCGATGCTGGACCTCTCCCTGCTCGCCCAACGCGGTTTCCTGCTCAACACACTGGCCGCGACGCTCGTCATGTTCGTCCTGTCCGGCCTGATGTTCGTACTGCCGCAGTACCTCCAGGCCGTGCTCGGCCACGACGCCCTCGCGACCGGAGTGCGTCTGCTGCCGATGATGGGCGGGCTGCTGGTCGCCTCCCGGGGCGCTCAGCCGCTGGTCACCCGGTTCGGGGCCCGCGCGGTGATCAGCGGAGGTCTCGTCGTCCTCGCCTTCGCCGCGTTCCTCGGCAGCCGCACGACCGTCGACGACGGGTACGGCGCCACCGCCCTGTGGCTGTCCGTCGCCGGCCTCGGCTTCGGCTTCGCCGTGGTGCCCGCGATGTCCACCGCACTCGGCGCACTCCCCCGCGACCGGGCCGGCAGCGGCTCCGGGCTGCTGATGTCGGTGCGCCAGGTGGGCAGCGCGATCGGCATCGCCCTGCTCGGCTCCCTGCTGGCGAGCACGTACGCCGGCCGGCTCGACACCTCCACGCTGCCGCGCGCCGCCGCGAAGACCGCCGACGACTCGGTGGTCGGCGCCCATGTCGTCGCCGCCCGGCTCGGAGACCGGGCCCTCGAAGCCTCCGCGAACGCCGCGTACGTCCACGGCATGGACCTGGTGCTGCTGGTCAGCGGGATCGCGGCGCTGGTCACCGCGCTGCTGGCGGCGGCACTGCTGCCGAACCCGGGGCGGCCCGCCGAGGCGGAGCACGAGGACGCCGACATGGCCCCGGCCCCGGCGGATGCCGGACAATAAGAGGCATGGCCGCCACCGCACAGACCTCCGCTCCCGCCGCGGAACCCCAGCCGGGGCTCCGCGAGCGGAAGAAGATCAAGACCCGCATCGCGATCCGCGAGGCGACGTACCGGCTGATCGGGCAGCAGGGGTACGACGCCACGACGATCGAGCAGATCGCGGAGGCGGCCGAGGTCTCCCCTTCCACGGTGTTCCGCTACTTCCCGACCAAGGAGGACATCGTCCTCACGGACGAGTACGACCCGCTCCTCGAACAGGAACTGCGGGAACGCCCCGCGGACGAGCCGTGGTTCGACTCCCTGCGCCATGTGCTGCGAAAGGCCGTCGGCGTCGGCACCTCGGAGGATCCCGAGATCAGCCGCCTGCGCACCCGGCTGATGGTCGAGGTGCCCGCGGTGCGCTCCCGGATGATGGAGAGCATGTCCGTCACCGGGCGGCTGCTGAGCCGGGTCATCGGGGAGCGCTCCGGCCGGGACCCGGACGGCCTCGAGGTCCGGGTCTTCGCGATGTCGCTGATCGGCGGCCTGATGGAGACCTCCCTGTACTGGGCCGAGACCGGCCAGGGCGACGACCTCGCCGACCTCGTCGAGCGCGCCGTGAACGTCCTGGAGCACGGGCTGCCGCCGCGAAACCCGGAGGCCCCCGGGGTACCCCGCGTGACATCCTGACCGCGTGAACGGACCGGAGATCCACATCGAATTCGCCCCCGAACTGGGGCTGTTCGTCCCGCACGCCCGCCGCGCGGGGCTCACCCCCGTCGGCACCGACGGCTCCTCCACCCTCGGCCATGTCGTCGAGTCGCTGGGCGTCCCGCTGACAGAGGTCGGCGCCCTGGTCGTGGACGGGCACGAGGTGCCCTTCTCGCACATCCCGGCCGCGGACGAGTCCGTGCGGGTCCGCGCCGTCGAACGACCGCAGCGGGTCCCCGGCGCGCCGCTGCGCTTCCTGCTGGACGTCCACCTCGGCACCCTCGCCCGCCGGATGCGCCTGCTCGGCGTCGACACCGCCTACGAGTTCGTCGACATCGGCGACCCGGCGCTCGCCGCCCGCTCGGCGGCCGAACGGCGTGTCCTGCTCAGCCGCGACCGGGGACTGCTGCGGCGCCGCGAACTGTGGGCGGGCGGCTTCGTCTACAGCACCCGCCCCGACGACCAACTCCGCGACGTACTGGGCCGGTTCGCGCCCGAACTCAGCCCCTGGACTCGCTGCACCGCGTGCAACGGCCTGCTCGCGAAGGCCACCAAGGAACAGGTCGCCGACCAGCTGGAGAGCGGCACCGAGCGGTCGTACGACGTCTTCGCGCAGTGCGCCGACTGCGGGCGCGCCTACTGGAAGGGCGCGCACCACGACCGGCTGGAGACCGTCGTGGAGCGCGCCCTCGCGGAATTCGGAACCTGACCGGCGGCCGCCCGGAACCCCCGTCCTCCGCGTGGCGCCCGATCGGATCCCGGGGACCCGGACCCGGCCGGGGTTACGTGTTCCGGCTGTTCAGGGCCTCGCGCAGCCGGTCGGGATCGGTCGTCGGGACGTCACACACGAAGTTGCGGCAGACGTACGCGGCCGGTTTCCCGTCCACCAGCGGGCGGCCGGAGAGCAGCGGCAGCTCGTCACCGCCCGGCTCCCCCACCGCCAGCACGGCCCCCGGCGCGGTGCCCATGAGTGCCGCCCGCCGCAAGGCCGTCGTCGCCGGGTCGCCGCCCTCGCCCACCACCGCGACCTCCCGGGGACCGTCGAGCAGCGCCTCGGCCACGGCGAGCCCCCACCCGATGAAGCGGGGCGCCCGGGGCCCGAGCGCCTTCACGACACCCAGCGCCCGCTCGGCGGCCGTGCGATGGGGCTCGGCGCCGGTCTGCGCGCTGTAGGACAGCAGCGCCCCGGCCGCCGCGCTCCACCCCGAGGGCGTGGCGTTGTCGGTGGGATCCTGCGGCCGGCGGATCAGCCGCTCCGCGTCGGCCGCCGTGTCGTAGAGCGCGCCCGACTCGGTGTCCGTGAACTGCGCGAGGACATGGTCGAGCAGGAACCCGGCGAACTGCAGCCAGACCCCTTCCCCGGTCACGGACGTCAGCGCGAGGAAGCCCTCGGCGACGTCCGCGTAGTCCTCCAACACACCCGCGTGGGCTCCGGCCCGGCCGTCCTTGCTCGTACGGGCCAGCCGCGCCCGGTCGTCCATGTGCAGCCGTACGAGGAGGTCGGCGGCGCCGATCGCGGCCTCCACCAGATCGGGGCGGCCGAAGTAGGCGCCGGTCTCCGCGAGGGCGGCCACCGCGAGCCCGTTCCAGGCGGCGACCACCTTGTCGTCGCGCCCGGGGGCGGGCCGCCCGGCCCTCGACGCGAGCAGCCGCTCCCGCACGGAGGCGATCCTGTCCGCGTCGAAGACACCTTCCTGCTGCGGAAGCTGGAGCACGGAGGCACCCTCCTCGAAGGTGCCCTCCTCGGTGACCCCGAAGTACTGCGCGGCGAGTTCGGCGTCCGCGTCGCCGAGCACCTCACGCAACTGCCCGGGCGTCCACACGTAGTAGGCGCCCTCGACATGCCTGCCGCTGCCGTCGTCACTGTCGGCGTCGAGCGCCGAGGCGAACCCGCCCTCGTTGGTGCGCAGTTCACGCACCATGAAGTCCGCGGTCTCCAGCGCCACCTGCCGGGCGAGCTCGGACCCGGTGGACCGCCAGAGATGGGCGTAGACCCGGCAGAGAAGCGCGTTATCGTAGAGCATTTTTTCGAAGTGCGGGACAACCCACTCGCGGTCGACGGAGTAGCGGGCGAATCCGCCGCCGAGCTGGTCGTAGAGACCGCCGCGCGCCATCCGCTCACAGGTGTCCACGGCCATCTGGAGAGCGCCCTCGGAACCGGTCCGGGCGTGATGGCGCAGCAGGAACTCGATCACCATGGACGGCGGGAACTTGGGCGCCCCGCCGAATCCGCCGCGCGCGGCGTCGTAGTCGCGGGTGAGCCCGAGCAGCGCGCCGGCCAGCTCCTCCTCGCCCGGCACCCGGCTGTCCCCGAAGGACATCTCCCGCTCGGCGAGATCCCTCGTGATCTTCCCCGCGACCTCGGTGACCTCGTCCCGCCGGTCGGCCCAGGCACCGGACACGCCTTCCAGCACCTGCCGGAAGGACGCCATGCCGTGGCGGGGCTCGGGCGGGAAGTAGGTGCCGAAGTAGAAGGGCTCGGCGTCGGGGGTGAGGAACACGGTCATCGGCCAGCCGCCCTGCCCCGTCGCCGCCTGCACCGCCTCCATGTAGACGGCGTCGACGTCGGGCCGTTCCTCGCGGTCGACCTTGACGCTGACGAAGTGTTCGTTCAGATAGGCGGCCGTCTCCGCGTCCTCGAAGGACTCGTGGGCCATGACATGACACCAGTGACAGCTGCTGTAGCCGACGCTGAGCAGAACGGGCCGGTTGCTTCTGCGGGCCTCGTCGAAGGCCTCGGCCGACCACGGCCACCAGTCGACGGGGTTGTCGGCGTGCTGGAGCAGATACGGGGACGTCTCATGGGCCAGTCGGTTCACCCCGCCACTCTCCCACGGCGTCCGGGAGGACGTAGAAGGGCAGGTGCGCCGGGCGTGGCCCGTCGGGGGCATCTTCACGAAGGCGGCCGTACCGGTCGGGCGGCGCCCGTGTCCGCGTACGAGGTCGGGGCGCCGGATCCCGTGTGGCCGAAGGTCCGGCTCCCGTGGCCGGCCCACACGATCGCGGCGAATGATCGACGCCCCCTCGCGCTCGCGTCTTCGCCGAAGGACACTCATAGGCCAGGGAGTTGCTGCCGGAGGGGGACGTGACATGCGGGACGGCCATCGGGCGGAGGCCGAGCGGCTGTTGGTCCGGACCGTCGAGGAGGAGGTGCGCCGCTCAGGGGGGCGCGCGGACGGAGGTGCCCTGCTGACGCGGGCGCGGGCCTCGCTCGACGCGATGGCGGAGACGGCCGCCGAGGAGTACACGGCGTACACGCGGGCGCTGGACGAGTCCGAGGCGGGACGGCAGACCTTCGGGCAACGGTTCGCGCGCGAGGGATCCGGAACTCCCTTACTGGTGGCCGTGGTCGGCGCGCTCGCCGCCGTCGTCACCGACCTGGCCCTCGGCACCGGCACCGGCACGGCGGTGGGCACCGGAGCGACGGTGGCCGTGGCGGGTGCGACGGCCACGGTCCTCAAGGTGACGGCCTCGCACGTGCCCGCCGCGAGCCGCCGCGCCGGGGCGCTCGGCCAGCCCGGCGGCCCCGAGCAGCTGCGCCTCCAGTGGCTGACGGCCATGGAGGTACGGGGCGTCCGCCCGTTCCTCGACCAGCAGCGGGTGCTCAGCGCCACCACCGGCGCCAAGAAGGGTGCACCCCAACTGCGGCGCACCGACAAGAGCGCGGCCGCCCGCCGGCGCAGCGTGCTCGAGCATTCCTTCGGTCAACTGCCGGAACAGGAGGGGCCGTTCACGGGCCGCCGGAGCGAACTGTCACGGATCGCGCAGTGGGTTCACGCGGCCCGGGCGAGCACGGAGACGAAACCGACGGTCGTGGTGCTGCACGGCGCGCCCGGTTCCGGCCGCAGCACGCTGGCGGTCCGGGCGGCGCACGCCCTGAAGGACCAGTTCCGCGGCGCGTGCGTGGTCGACCTGCGGGGCGACAGCCCGGACGATCCGCCGCTCCCCACCCGCGACGCGCTGCTCCATCTGCTGAACCGGCTGGGCGCCCCGCGCGAACAGCTCCTCTTCCGCGAGCGGTCCTCGCAGGACCATCAGGTCAAACGACTGAGCGAGCTGTATCACCAGCATCTGACGGGGCTGCCCGTGACGATCGTGCTGGAAGACGCGAGCGATGCCGAGCAGGTGCGCACCCTGGTCCCCGAGCGCTCCGAGAGCCTGGTCCTGGTCACCGCGCGCAAGCCCTTCGACCTGCCCGCCGGCCTCGCGGCCTGGGTGCACCAGCTGCCCGTGGAGGCGCTGGACGCGGCGGGCTCCGAGGAACTGCTGAGCGCGGCGGCACAGGACGCGTCGGGTCCGTACGACGCCGAATCCGCCGACCGGATACGTGAGTTGTGCGGCGGTCTGCCGCTGGCGCTGCGGGTCGCGGGTTCCTCGCTCGGCCCCCGCACCCCGCGCGCCCTGGCCGGCGACCTCGCGGCCTACGGCCCGGTGGAGCCCGTCGAGCGGGTGCTGTGGCTGCGTTACACGGACCAGTCGGACATGGCACGCCGGCTGCTGCGCCGGCTGGCCCTGGCCGGCCGGGCCTCGCTGGGCGCGGCGGCGGCGGCGTCCCTGCTCGCGACGGACGAGCCCGAGGCGGTCCGTCATCTGACCGCCCTGTCCCGAGCGGGCCTGATCGACCATGTGCGCGGCAGTCGCTACCGCCTGCACGATCTCGTGCGGACCTTCGCCACCGCCCGCCTTCTCGACGAGGAGGAGGCCTCGGAGCGCTCGGCGGCGCAGGAGCGCCTGATCGTGAACTACGCGGAGCTCGCCGACTCGGTGATCCGGCTGGTGGACGGCAAGACGTCGACGCGCGCCGACCAGTTCGGGCCGCAGGGCTTCACCTCCCTGGACGCGGCGCTGCGCTGGCTGGACGACGAGTCGAGCTTCATCACGGCGGCCCTGCGGCACGCGGAGGGGGTGAACCAGGCGGCGGTGCTGCATCTCCTGGGCGCCCTGTGCGACTACTGCCTGCTGCGCGGCGACCTGTACCGGCTGGGTGAGATCAGCGAGCTGACCCAGGCCGTCGACCAGGGGCTCCTGGTCCGCTCGGTGCAGTGGCGCACCGGTATCGCGGCCCGCCAGCTCGGGGAGCTGGACAAGGCGCGGACGACCCTGGCGGCGGTGGTGGACCTGTATTTCGAGGCCCATCACGACGCGGGGGCCGCCCGGGCGCTGTGTTCCCTCGGCATCACGCTGCACCACCAGGGGACCCTCGCCGAGGCGGCGGCCAAACTCCAGGAGGCGATGGATCTTCAGGCGTCACCCGAACTGGCGGCCGACCGTGCCTGGACGATGCACGCGCTGGCGGCGGTGGAGCGCGACAGGTCCCGGCTCGGCCAGGCCCTCGGCCTCCTCACCGAGTCCCTGGTCCTGCACCGCGAGAGCGGCTCGGTGCACGGTGAGGCCTGGGCCCACTTCCAGCTGGGCCAGCTGGGTCTGCGGATGGGCGACGTGCCGCGCGCCGAGCGTGAGCTGCGCGAGGCGCTCGATCTGTACGGCCGTACGCGCGACGCCCGGGGCGAGGCCTGGGCGCTCACCCAGCTGGCCCGCGCCCGGCTCGTCGGGGGCGACCCGTCCGCCGCGGTCGACGGGCTGCGCCAGGCGGCCTCCCGGCATCGCGAGAACGAGGACGCGCGCGGCGAGGCGTGGACGGTCTACTACCTGGGCCAGGCGCTGGAGGAGACCGGCAGCCTGGACCAGGCGGTGCGTGAGCTGGAGCGGTCCCGGACGATGTTCTCGCGCATGCGGGACGTGTACGGGCTGGCCTGTGCCCGTCATCACTCGGCCCGCGTGACCCGCGACCAGCGCGCCGCGCAGACGGGCTCCCTGCGGAACTCGGGCTTCGCCCGTCAGCTCCTGGTCGACGCGCGCGCGGACTTCCAGCGCATCGGGGTGGCTCACGGTGAGGCGTGGACGTGCCTGGAGCTCGCCGTGGTCGACGCGGGCAACGCCCGTACCCAGCAGGCGCTGGTCCTGTGCGACGAGGCCGTCGGTCTGTTCGCCTCGTACGGGGACCGCCGCGGGGAGGACTGGGCCCGCTTCCTGCGCTGCACGCTGCTCCCCTACGCGGCGCCCGGCGGCCATGAGGTGGGCGCCGCGGTGGCCGTGGAGGAGCTGTCGCAGCTCTCGCGGGCGGGGCACGCCACCCGCGACGGCAGGCTGGACGACTTCATCGAGGCGTATCAGTTGCTGCTGGAGCGGGGGGTGGACCTGGACGCCGGCTGGCAGGCCTGGCGCCTGGGCATGGTGCCGGGCCGTCACGCCCGCGATGTGATGGGCGTGACGGTGGTGACGTGAGGGTGGTGACGTGAGCGGGGCGGGTGCGTGAGCGGACGGGTGCATGGTGACGTGCTCACGCCGAATCGCCGCGCCCACGGGGTCCGGTGACCCCGCGGGCGCGGGAACGTCCCGCGGGCGTCGGCTCAGCCCTTCGCGGGGGCGGCCTTCCCGCCGGAGCCGGAGGAGGTGCCGGTGCGTTCCGCGCCGCCGGAGCCCTCCGCCCCGCTCTCGGAGTCCTGCTCGAAGGTGACCTTGCCCATGTGACGGTTCATGGACTTCATCAGGCCCCAGACGGCCAGGGCCATCACCGCGAAGACGATGAAGCCGAGGACGCCGGGGGTGACCTTGTTCTCGTCGACCTCCTTGGCGAGGGGGACGAGGTGCGTCAGTGCCAGGCTTGCGCTCATGTCAGGCATTGTCGCGGATGCCCGCAAAGAGGTCGTCCTCGGGGAGGGATGTGTCCACGAGGGACTTCGCGAGCTCGTACTCCTCGGTGGGCCAGACCTCCCGCTGGATGTCCATGGGGACCTTGAACCAGCCGCCGTCCGGGTCGATCTGCGTGGCGTGCGCGATGAGCGCCTTGTCACGGATCTCGAAGAAGTCCGCGCACGGAACGTGCGTGGTCAGCGTGCGCTCGGCGCGCTCGAACTCGCTCCAGCGCTTCAGCCAGTCCCCGTACGGCGACTCCATCCCGCGGTCCAGGAGCGCGTGGTGCAGCGCCTCGGTGCGCGGGCGGTTGAAGCCCTGGTTGTAGTACAGCTTCCGCGACTGGAACGCCGGGCCGAACTCGGACTCCGGGTACTTCTCGGTGTCCGTCGCGCCCTCGAAGGCCACCATCGTGATCTTGTGGGTCATGATGTGGTCGGGGTGCGGGTAACCGCCGTTCTCGTCGTACGTGGTGATCACCTGCGGGCGGAACGAGCGGATCTGCTTGACCAGCTCGCCGGCCGCCTTGTCGATGTCCTCCAGGGCGAAACAGCCCTCGGGCAGCGGCGGCAGCGGGTCGCCCTCGGGCAGGCCGGAGTCGACGAAGCCGAGCCACTCCTGCTTGACCCCGAGGATCTCGCGGGCCTCGTCCATCTCCTTCTTGCGTACCTCGTGGATGTTCTCCTCGATGTACTTGTCGCCCTGAAGCTTGGGATTGAGGATGGAGCCGCGCTCCCCGCCCGTGCAGGTCACGACCAGCACGTCCACCCCCTCGGACACGTACTTCGCCATGGTGGCGGCGCCCTTGCTCGACTCGTCGTCGGGGTGGGCGTGCACGGCCATCAGTCGCAGCTGGTCAGTCAAGACTCAATCCTCGGTCGGTCGGCTGTCGCCTGAGTAAGTCGGCTGTCGGCGCCCGGCGTGAATCCGCGCTGCGGGCGGCTTCTATAGTGACGGAATCGGGGGGCGAATAATTCCGGGGTCCGCCCCAGGGGCCCGGCCGGGAGGACGATCATGAGTACGGCGAGCGTGCAGCTGCCCGAGGGCCGGTACGGCCGCTCCGCCGACGGGCGCGCCGACCGGAAGCTCAAGATCATCGGCAGCGTGCTGGGAGTCACCCTGATCGGCCTGGTCGGCTGGTTCGGCTACGACTACATCGCCGGGGCCAAGATCAGCGCCCAGGTGATCACCTTCGAGGCGGTCTCGGACAGCGCGGTCGAGGCGCATCTGGAGGTGCGCAAGGACGCGGGTACGAAGGGTTACTGCACGCTGCGGTCGCAGAGCGCGGACGGCGTCGAGGTGGGCCGCGCGGACTTCCGCTTCGACCAGCACTCGTCCCGCCTCGACAAGGTGGTTACCCTGCGTACGACGGCCCGGGGCTCCACCGCGGAACTCCTCGGCTGCCACTCGGGCTGAGCGGCACCGCCGACCCGACCCGCCGCTGCCGGCCAGGGCCGGAAGCACTCCGGACGACCAGCGGCTGACCTGCGTCGATGAAATTCTGATGTCTTATGTCCTCCCCTCAGAGCCGCTGAATTGTTAGGCTCGTGGTTTCGCCCACCCGTGAGAGAACATGCTTCAGGGTAGGGCGATGCTTTGTATCCCAGTACCTACGAGGAGCACCTGTGACCCAGACCAGCGAGAACGTCACCTGGCTGACCCAGGAGGCGTACAACCAGCTCAGGGCCGAGCTGGATCACCTGTCTGGTCCCGCACGCACGGAGATCACCGCCAAGATCGCGGCCGCGCGTGAGGAAGGGGACCTGCGCGAGAACGGCGGGTACCACGCGGCCAAGGAGGAGCAGGGCAAGCAGGAGCTCCGTGTGCGCCAGCTGACCCAGCTCCTGGAGAAGGCCAAGGTCGGCGAGGCCCCCGCGGCGGACGGCGTGGTCGCGCCGGGCATGGTCGTCACCATCGCCTTCGACGGCGACGAGGACGACACCCTGGACTTCCTGCTCGCCTCGCGCGAGTACGCGAGCTCCGACATCGAGACGTACTCCCCGCAGTCCCCGCTGGGCTCCGGCGTGAGCGGCAAGAAGGTCGGCGAGGACGCCCAGTACGAGCTGCCGAACGGCAAGCTCGCCTCGGTGAAGATCCTCAAGGCCGTCCCGTACCAGGGCTGAGCCCAGGACCAGCGACGACGATGCCCCCGGCCGCACGCCGGGGGCATTGCCATGTCCGCGTCGATCGCGGCGATCCCGTCAGGCCGTGGCCGAGCGGTACTTACGGACCGCGAGCGTGCGGAAGACCAGCACGATCAGGACCGAGTAGATCACCGAGGCCCAGATGGAGTGCCGCATGGGCCAGGCGTCGGACGTCGACACCCCCGGGTTGGCGAACAGCACCCGGCACGCCTGCACGGTGGCGCTGAAGGGGTTCCAGTCCGCGACATGCCGCAGCCAGGGGGTCATGTTGCTGGTGTCCACGAACGCGTTCGAGATGAACGTGACCGGGAAGAGCCAGATCAGGCCGCCGGAGGTGGCCGCCTCGGGCGTCCGCACGGACAGGCCGATGAGCGCGCCGATCCAGGTGAACGCGTACCCCAGCAGGAGCAGCAGCCCGAAGGCCCCGAGGACACGGAACGCGTCGGTGCTGCCGTTCGAGCCGACCCGCCAGCCGACCATCAAGGCGACCACCGCGAGGACCAGCAGGGTCAGCGCGGTCTGCACGAGGTCGGCCAGGGTGCGGCCGGTGAGCACCGCGCCCCGCGCCATGGGCAGCGAGCGGAAGCGGTCGATGAGGCCCTTGTGCATGTCGTCGGCGATGCCGGCGCCCGCGCCCGCGGTGGCGAAGGTGACCGTCTGGGCGAAGATGCCGGCCATCAGGAAGTTGGTGTAGTCGGCGGCGCTGGTGCTGCCGCCGATCTTCATGGACCCGCCGAACACATAGGTGAACAGCACCACGAACATGATCGGCTGGATCAGTCCGAAGATGACCATCTCGGGGATCCTGGACATTCTGATCAGATTCCGCTTGGCGATGACCAGGGAGTCCCGGATGGACTGGTAGACCGGGTTCGGGGGTGCCGTGACCTGCACGGCGTCACTGACGGCGCTCACTTCGCGGCCTCCTTCTTGCTCTTGCCGGTCCGGGCGTCCGCCGGCTTGCCGTTCTCCTCGGCCTTCTCCTCGGCCACATGACCGGTGAGCGAGAGGAAGACGTCGTCGAGGGTGGGGCGGCGCAGACCGATGTCGTCGATCTCGATGCCGCGGCTGTCCAGCTCGCGGATCACCTCCGCGAGGAGCTTCGCGCCGCCGGTGACGGGCACGGTGAGCTTGCGGGTGTGCTCCTCGACCGTCGTGTCGCCCTTGCCGAAGCCGCGCAGCACCTCGGAGGCGGTCGCGATGTGCTCGCGCTCGTGCACGACGACCTCGACGCGCTCGCCGCCGGTCTGCGGCTTGAGCTCGTCGGCGGTGCCGCGGGCGATGACACGGCCGTGGTCGACCACGCAGATGTCGTGCGCGAGGTGGTCGGCCTCTTCCAGGTACTGGGTGGTCAGCAGCAGCGTCGTACCGCCGGAGACCAGCCGTTTGATGACGTCCCACAGCTGCTGGCGGTTGCGCGGGTCGAGGCCGGTCGTCGGCTCGTCCATGAACATGACCGGGGGCGACACGACCAGGGCAGCCGCCAGGTCGAGCCGGCGGCGCATGCCGCCGGAGTACGTCTTCGCGGTGCGGTCGGCGGCGTCGGCGAGGTTGAACTGCTCCAGCAGCTCCTCCGCGCGGACCTTCGCGGCCTTCGCCCTCATCTGGTACAGCTGGCCGACCATCTGGAGGTTCTCGCGGCCGGTCAGGTACTCGTCGACCGCCGCGAACTGCCCGGAGAGGCCGACCCTGCGCCGTACGGCGTCGGGATCCTTGAGCACGTCGATCCCCGCGACGACGGCCTTGCCGCTGTCGGGGCGCAGCAGGGTCGTCAGACAGCGGACGGCGGTCGTCTTGCCCGCGCCGTTCGGTCCGAGCAGACCGAGCACGGTGCCCTCCGGGACATCGAGGTCGACGCCGTCCAGAGCCCTTACGTCACCGAAGGTCTTCACCAGGCCTTCGGCGTAGATGGCGCCTGGCATGAGTGTTCTCCACGTCGTTGGGGATTTTTCGGATGTGCGTACTGAGGACTTGTGCACAGCGGGAAAGTCATCGGCCCGGCCCCGTAGGCGCCGATCCGGACACCCACCGTAACGCGATGTATCGCGTCACTCAATGGATTTTCCCCGAGTGGGACAACCGGACCCCGCGGGCGGCTCCGACCTCAGTCGATGACCGTGTACCCCGCCTCGCGCAGCGCCTGGTTCACCTCGGCGCAGTGCTCGTGGCCCTTCGTCTCCAGGTGCAGCTCGACCTCCACCTCCGTGAGCCCGAGCCGGGGATCGGTCCGTACATGGCTCACGTCGAGGACGTTAGCGTCCGCCACTGACAACACCCCGAGAAGCGTGGCAAGGGCTCCGGGCCGGTCGGTGAGCCGCAGCGTGACCGCCAGGTAGCGGCCGCCCGCGGCCATGCCGTGCCGCAGGATGCGCTGCATCAGCAGCGGATCCACGTTCCCTCCCGACAGCAGCGCCACCACCGGGCCCTCGAAGGCGCCGGGATCGCGCAGCAGCGCCGCGACCGAGCTCGCGCCGGCCGGTTCGACGACCAGCTTGGCGCGCTCCAGGCACAGCAGCAGCGCGCTGGACAGGTCGTTCTCGGAGACCGTACGGACCTCGTCGACGAGTTCCTCGATCAACCGGAAGGGCACGTCCCCCGGGCGGCCGACCTTGATCCCGTCGGCCATCGTGGCCGGGTTCTCGATCGACAGCGGCCGCCCGGCCGTGAGCGAGGGCGGGTACGCCGCCGCGCCCTCCGCCTGCACCCCGATGATCCGAACGTCCGGACGCAGCGCCTTCACGGCGACGGCCACGCCCGCCGCGAGCCCGCCGCCGCCGATCCCGAGGACGATCGTGCGCACCTCCGGGCACTGCTCCAGGATCTCCAGGCCCACCGTGCCCTGGCCCGCGATGATGTCGGGGTGGTCGAAGGGGTGGATGAAGACGGCGCCGGTCCGCTGCGCGTACTCCTGCGCGGCGGCCAGAGTCTCGTCGACCACCTGCCCGTGCAGCCTCACCTCCGCGCCGTAGTCACGGGTGGCCGCGACCTTCGGCAGCGGGGCGCCGTCGGGCATGAACACGGTCGAGCGCACGCCGAGCAGCGAGGACGCGAGCGCGACGCCCTGCGCGTGGTTGCCTGCGCTCGCCGCGACGACACCCGCGGCGCGCTCCTCCGGAAGCAGGCCCGCGATCCGCACGTAGGCTCCGCGCAGCTTGAACGATCCCGTCCGCTGGAGGTTCTCGCACTTGAACTGCACCGGGGCCCCGACCAGCTGGGACAGATACCTGCTGCCCTCCATCGCGGTCACCCGCGCCACACCCGAGAGCATCTTCTGCGCGCCGCGCACGTCGTCGAGGGTGACACTGGGAAAGGAGTCAGCCGTGCTGTAGCTCATGACCACCAGTCTCGCAGTTCACACGGGCGCACTTCCGTGGTGACCACGCTGCGAGACTCGGTTTGCGCAGCGCCGGTACGGCCCGTGCCCCGGCCGCGTAACCTGTCCCCCAACCCAGCTCCCCACGCATGAATTGAGCCCCCGGCCATGCCCACTACACCAGAGATGTCGATGGACATGACGACCGTCGGTGACACCGGTCTTCTCGAAGCCCTTCAGCACGAGGTCGCCGTCTTCGCGCGCCGTGCGGAACAGACCCGGCTCGGCGGTGTGGGGCAGGTGCGCAACTCCATGGACCGGGCCGCCTACCTGCTGCTCAACCGCCTCGACAAGGAAGGCCCGATGGGCGTCAAGGCGCTCGCGGCGAGCATGGGCATCGACTCCTCGACGGTCACCAGGCAGGTCGCCCCGCTGGTCGACACCGGCCTCGTCAAGCGCACCTCGCACCCCGAGGACGGACGCGCCGTCGTGCTCCAGCTGTCCCCGCGCGGTCAGTCCCGGCTCGACGAAGTGCGTACGTCCCGGCGTCAGTTGATGGCCGAGCTGACACACGAATGGGCGCCCGAGGAGCGTGAGGTGTTCTGCGCGCTCCTCACTCGCTTCAACACCGCGCTCTCCGCCCGCCAGGCGACCCAGGGCATGCCGACCGTGGAGTCCGAGCCCGCCTCCTGAGCCGCACCCGGTCTCCCCAGGCCCGGCGGTGGGGCCGTGCCCGCCCGGTGTCGCCGGGCCCGCGCACGCCCTCCCGCGCGCGTGCATGTGCGCCGGACTCTTGACCGGAAGGCGCCACCTGGCCTCATATGAGACCGGGTCCTCGTCGTACGGGGTGCGACGGGTCGCACGCGGCCGCGGACCCGTTCTCGGGGTCACCCTCAGGCGGGAGGCATGGTGCGAGAACGGCGTGCCTCCCAGGGCATCCGCCGGGCCCGGGAGTTCGAGGCGTTCGTGGCGGGCGCGGCGGGACGGCTGCTGCACACCGCCACGCTGCTCACCGCGGAGCCCGGGGACGCCAACCCGCGCGCGCGGCGGCTGCTGACGCTGGCGCTCGCCCACACGTACGCCTCCTGGGACCGGCTGCACGGCGAGGATCCCTACGACAGCACCCGCCGCCAGCTGGCCGCGCGTTTCCAGCGCACCGCCTGGCACCAGTACGGGAGCTTCGGGCGCCGGCGCGCCTCCCCCGATCACGTCCTGGCCCGGCTCACGCCCCAGGAACGGCTGATCCTCGTCCTCAGGCTGTACGAGGGGGTCGCCGAGGAGCAGGCGGCGGCCCTGCTCGGGCTTCCCGCGGAACGGGTCGGGGCGATCTGCGCCCGCGCCATGGCGACGCTGCTGCACCCGCCCCGGGGCCCGGCGCCCGCCCGGATGGAGGTGGCGCCGTCATGAACCTGTCGGAGCGCGAGGCGGCCGTACGACGGCTTCTGGAGCAGGGACCGCCATCCGTGGTTCCGCCCGACCTGTACGGCGAGGTCGTGCGCCGCGGCGGACGCATGCTGCGCCGCGGGAAGGCGGTGCGGCGGCTGCTGTGGCTGGTGCTGTTCGGCGCGGTCGTCGTCTTCGCCGTCTGGGCGGCCACGGCCCGCCCCTGGGTGGAGCCGCCGTCGCAGACGACTCCACTCGTGACGGGCTGGTGACCGGCCTCCCCCGTCCGCGGGCGCCGGTGGGTCCGGGCCGCGGGTGGGCGGAGGAGGCCTATGGGCCCGCGGCTCAGCCCAGGGCCTGCTGGAGGTCCTGGAGCAGGTCGTCGATGTTCTCGATGCCCACGGAGATACGGACGAGGTCGGCGGGCACCTCCAGCGCCGAACCGGCGACCGAGGCGTGCGTCATGCGTCCCGGGTGCTCGATCAGGGACTCCACGCCGCCCAGCGACTCACCGAGCGTGAACACCTTGGCGCGGTTGCAGACCTCGACGGCCGCCTCCTCGCCGCCCTCGACCTGGAAGGAGACCATGCCGCCGAACGCCCGCATCTGCTTGGCGGCGATCTCGTGACCGGGGTGCTCGGGGAGACCCGGGTAGAGAACACGCGTCACGCGCGCGTGCCGGGTGAGCATCTCGGCGACCCGGCCCGCGTTCTCGCTGTGCCGGTCCATGCGCACGGAGAGTGTCTTCGTGCCGCGCAGCACCAGCCAGGAGTCGAAGGGCCCGGCGACCGCGCCCATCGCGTTCTGGTGGTACGCCAGCTCCTCGCCGAGTTCCTGGTCACCGGTGATCAGGGCGCCGCCCACGACGTCCGAGTGGCCGCCCATGTACTTGGTCAGGGAGTGCACGACGACGTCCGCGCCGAGCGCGAGCGGCTGCTGGAGGTAGGGGGTCGCGAAGGTGTTGTCGACGACGAGCCGGGCGCCCGCCTCGCGCGCGATCTGCGCGACCACGGCGATGTCCGTGATGCCGAGGAGGGGGTTGGAGGGCGTCTCGACCCAGATCGCCTTGGTCTTCGGGGTGAGGGCGGCCCGTACCGACTCGGGGTCGCTCGTGTCGGCCACCGACCATTCCACGCCCCAGCGGGAGACGACCTTGGCGAAGAGCCGGAAGGTGCCGCCGTAGGCGTCGTTGGGGATCACCACGTGGTCGCCGGGGCTGAGCAGCGTACGCAACAGGCAGTCCTCGGCCGCCAGTCCCGACGCGAACGCGAGGCCGCGGCGACCACCCTCCAGGGCCGCGAGGTTCTCCTCGAGGGCGGTCCTGGTGGGGTTGGCGCTGCGGCTGTACTCGTAACCGCCGCGCAGACCGCCGACGCCGTCCTGCTTGTAGGTCGAGACCTGGTAGATCGGCGGGACGACCGCTCCGGTGAGGGGATCGGCCGTATTGCCCGCGTGGATCGCGAGCGTCTCGAAATGCTGACTGATGTGCCTGTCGCTCATGAGTCCCGAGCGTAGTGCTCTCCGGGAGTTCTTGACGGCGTACGCCCGGGCGAGGGGTGTGCCTTCGCGGAAAGCGTGACGGGACCGGGTTGGCCAATTGTCGGACCCGTCTGGTTCGCTTGAGCCATGGAGATTCTCTGGGTCCTGATGGCGCTGGCCATGTTCAGCCTGGTCCTGCTGCCGGCGCTGCGGCGCATGCGCAACGGTGTGCGGCTGGTGTCGCCCGGCGACCCCGACGCCGCCGACCCCTCGGACTACGGCTTCCTGCGCCAGGAGGAGCTGGACATCCGCATGCCGGGCCCGGACGCGGATCTGCTGAACGTCCTCGACGTGGTGCAGCGGACCGAGGACTACCGCGCGGCCTCACAGCTGCTGGCCGGCACGGAGACCGAGGGCGAGACCCGCTGGCAGCGGGTGCAGGCCTTCGCGGGCGCCGCCTCCCTGGAGCTCCAGCAGCGCCCCGGCGGGGTCAGCGAGACACCCGGCGGCCAGTGGCTGCGCGTGTGGCGTGCCGAGGCTCCCAAAGACGCGGGCGGCGCCTCGGTGCACGCCGAGTTCCTGGTGCAGCAGGCCTGGCGGACGTCGACGCCCGGTACCGACGACTTCCGGATCATCATGGAGGAGGCGCGGTCCGCGTGCGGCGACGCGGCGCTGCTGTCCCCCGGTGACCCGATCCCGTACATCATCGAGCTGTCGGTGGCCCGTGGACTCGGTTACTCCCAGCCGGAGTTCGAGAAGCTCTGGCTGAAGATCCTGGACCGCGCGCCCTCTCACATGGGCGCGCATCTGGCGGCCCTGCACTACTGGTGCGAGAAGTGGCACGGCTCGCGCGAGACGGCGTACGCGTTCGCGGAGGCCGCCGCCGCCCGCGCGCCGCAGGGTTCCCTCCTCGCGGCGATGCCGCTCTTCGCGGTCTTCGAGCACCTCCCCGAGGTGAACCTCGTCCGCAGCTTCTACCAGAGCGAGACCGTCACCAAGGCCGTCCACGGCGCGCTGTACGCCGTCCACGCGGCCCGCCCGGACGACCCGATGCTCGCCCACGTACGCCACCTGCTGATCTGCTTCCTGGTCCGCGGCGAGCGCTGGTCCGAGGCGATGCAGCAACTGGTGCACGTGGACGGCCACGTCGGTGCCCTGCCCTGGACCCTGTACCCCGACCCGGCCGCGGACTACGCGATATACCGGGCCCTGGCGGTGGCGGGCTACGAGGCGAACGGCGGAAGCCCGGCGACGCTGTCGCACTGACGCCGGCACGGGGGGGGCGACGCCGGTTCGGATCGCACTGGGTCACCGGGTCTCCGGGCCACGGGCCGCAGGGCCACCGGGTGTCGGCCCGCGAAGATCCTGCGCAAGACGGTCGAGGCCCGGATCGCCGAGGTCGAGCGCAAGGCGGTCGTCCGCCCGGCCGTGGAGGCCCCGGGCATGGCCGGAGGGTCTCGGGCGGTGCCGGAGGGTCTCGGGCGGTCCCGGAGGGTCCTGGGCGGTCCCGTCGGACCGTACGGTGGCTCAAGATCGTCGGTGAGAGTGGACTCTCCGGTTCCTCCGTGCGTCCGACCAGGCAGGAAGCCGGTCGCGTCCTAGCGTGGGTCCGGCACGATCCGGGCATACCGTCGCCGGGATCCAGGCCTCATGGAGGAACCATGACCACGAGCACCGGCCTCGCCGAACTCACCGGGGACTACGTCCTTGACCCCACTCACACCCGGATCGGCTTCGTCGCCCGCCACGCGATGGTGACGAAGGTCCGCGGCGCGTTCCACCAGTTCGAGGGCGCCGCCCACCTGGACGGCACCGATCCCGCCCGCTCCACCGGCCAAGTGGTGATCAAGGCCGAGAGCATCGCCACCGGCGTCGAACAGCGCGACCAGCACCTGCGTACCAATGACTTCCTCGATGCCCCCAGCTTCCCCGACATCACGTTCCGGAGCACCAAGGTCGAGCCGCGCGGTGACACCGATTTCCGCGTCACCGGCGACCTGACCGTCAAGGACACCACCCGCCCGGTCTCCATCGACTTCGAGTACACAGGCAACGCCGTCGACCCGTACGGCAATCTGCGAGTGGGCCTCGAGGGCTCGGTGACCATCTCGCGCAAGGAGTTCGGCGTGACATGGAACGCGGCCCTGGAAGGCGGCGGCGTACTGGTCGGCGACAAGATCGTCCTGGAGTTCGACATCTCCGCGATCAAGAAGAACTAGGACAGGTCCGAGCAGCGCACCCGTCCACCGCCGCCCGACCGAACCCCAACGAGCCCCCTTCCCGGCCACGGGAGAGGGGGCTCGCCGTCACCCGGTCACCCACGACTCGGTCCACCAGCGGATGCCGTCGGGGTGCAGCGACTGTCGTTTCGGGCCGGGGCGGTCGTGCGATCGTGCAGTCGCTACAAAGCGTCGAACGGGGGAACGATGCGGACGATGATGACGAGTGGCTCGCGCGGGGCCACGAGGAAGTAGAACCATCCGCCCGCGGCGTCCATGCGACGTAGACCGCCTGATCTTGGGCCGTTGCCGAGATCACTGACGTCGACTCCCGTACTGGCGAGGTCGACGAGCTGGCCGGCCAGACGTTCGACTTCCGCCACGACGTAGGCGGGGAGACCGCCTGCCACGTGGTCGTGGTCAGGGTCGTACTCCCAGTGCCAGTCCGCGCTCACCGGATGGTGAGACCGACGGCCGCGTGGGCTTCGTCGAGAAGTCGTCCGATCTCGGCGGCGGCCTGTCGTGCCTGCGTGGCGTCGCCCGCCACAGCGGTGTCCTCCCAGCGGCGGAAATCCGCTGCCAGAGTGGGCTGGCGCTGGATATGGACATAGATGGCCCACTGGGTGATGAATCGCCGGAGAGGGGCGAGATCGGAGCCCTGCCGGGACTGGTCGGCCGCCTGGTCCAGCTCCCGCGTGAAGGCGGGGAGCGAGGCGGGCGCGATCTGGCTGATGGCCTGCCGAAGCGTGGCGACCGTTGCAGGCGGCTGAGGGATGAGCGGCTGCTCAGCGGCTGGGGTGGTCATGGCTGCTCCCATGGGCGCGATTCTGTCCCACGGCTCAGCCTATCGGGCAGGAGCACTTTCGCTCCGCTCGAACGAGTGAGGCAGAAGCGATTCGGCCGGCGCCCCGACCGGTCGGGGGGCGGGAGGTCGGGTGAGCGCGTTCCCTCATCCCCGGAGGTGGGCGATGAGTTCGTCCTGGCCGGCATAGGGGGCTTCCTGGGGCAGCAGTCGGGCGGCCGCGTCCAGGTCGCCGCCCCTGACGCGGGCGTGGACCTCGCGGGCGAGCGGGGTGACGTCGCGGATGGCGACCGTCCACTCATCCGCGTAGCGTCGCGCGGCCTCACCGGAGAGGCCGAGTTGCAGGGACCGGTACGGCAAGGCCTGGAGCCGCAGGTCCCGCTCGGGATCCCACTGAACGCGCGCGGGCGCCGTGCTCAACTCACGCTTCCAGGCGTCCCGGCTCTCGTGCAGCCCGCGTACGTAGTGCGACATGCACGCGTTGCGCAACGCCCACTCGAAGCCGGCCCGCCTGATCTCGACAGCCAGAACGGTCTCCTGCCCTTCCTTCGTCCCCCAGCCGCAGCGATACATCATCCACAGGAAGCTGGGCTTGATCCACGTCATTCGATGCCGCAGCCACACGGAGGGAAAGCGTCCGTCGCGGGCGGCGGGCAGCCCGATCTCGGGGCGGTAGGCCTGGTAGACGGTGATCGTGGACGCGGTGTGGAGCGCACGGATCCTGCGGGGCGGTTCTTCCATGGCGTACAGCGTGGGCCCGGTCGGCACAAGTGGCCACCGATTTTCGACCGCTGCCCGCCGCGACGAAACCAACCAGCCCGAGGAGCACGCGAGTTGCCGGCCTCACGGCCGCCCTCGGTGACCACCAGGACCTGCCTGCCCGCCGGGATCGGAAGTGACGGCGCGTCCGCGACCGCGACGTGATCGACGAAACCCCGTGACCGGCCGTCGGCCTGACGGGGTGCCGGATCCCAGAGGCATCCCAGGATTGCTTGTTCATGCAGGTCGTCGGGGGTGGGATCGTTCCAGCGTCCCGGATCGGGCGGTGGCTGTTGTCCCGGGCTCAAGGCGCGTCCGATGCTTTGGGTGTCGCACCGGTTGAAGCGGCCGACCGCCCGGTAGCGCCACGACACCCCGGCTCACCCGTCCACTGGGACACCCGTCTCTTCGGGTACCCGGAATGCGCGTGCGACCCGATACCGATCAGAAAAGGAACACGCTGATGAACGTGAAGTCCCTTACGGGCCGTGCGGCCGTGGCCGCGGGTCTCGTCCTGGCTCTCGGGTGCGGTGTGTCGGCCCAGGCCTCCACCGCCGGGCCGCGGACCCTCGGCGGAAAGGCCAGGGCCACCACCGTCCCCGCCTGCTCCCAGAAGAACCTCGGGGTTTCCGCCGTGAAGGAGCCCGCGGACAGCAAGGACGCCAGGCACCTTCTCCTCATCGTCCAGAACGCCGGCGACAAGAAGTGCAACCTCTACCGCTACCCCCTCGTGCGGCTCGGTGCCGACGCCCGGACCACGGTCCCCGTGATCAAGGACAGCGACCCGGACCCGGGGGTGCCCGTCACCCTCGCTCCGGGTCAGGAGGGGTACGCCGCTCTGCTCGTCAGCGGCGGCGCCAGGGACGAGTACCCGGCGAAGAGCATCACACTCAATCTCCAGGGCCGTCAGCCCGGCAGCGGAGCCGGCAAGGCGATCGATGTCCCCATGCCCGTCAAGACGTTGTACGCGGACGACGGTCAGCTCGTCACCTACTGGACGACCGCTTCCGGTTACGCCCTGGACTTCATCATGTCCAAGTGACGGACCTCGATCGCGACCGCTTCCCGGCGGCCGGCCGGCACGCTCACCCGGCCGCTTGAACACGAAGCTCCGCTGGTGAGGAGGCGACGGCCAAGTCGCCCTGAACCACCGGAGCTTCGAGCTGCCGCCGGCCCGCCGCCGCAGGTCAGCCCCGACCTCGTAACGCCCCGACGACTCCCACCACTCCGCCGATGAACGCGCTGGTCAGCATCGCGGCGACCAGCACGCCGAGCAGGATCAGCAGCACGCGGGGGCTGCCGCGCGAGCCCGCCGGGCCGCGCACGGTCGCGGCACCCAGGACCAGCACCACCAGGCCGAGCAGGGAGACCGCCAGCCACCCGAACGCGGCACCCGCGCCGGTCTGTTCATAGCCGTCGGAGGACGTCCGGCGCAGTGCGACCGTGTCTCCGACGGGCAGGTCGCTGTCGATCGTGGCCCCGGGGTCCACCACCGTCCCGTCGTCGGAACGGAAGACACCGTGGCAGTGCGGATACCTGTGGCCTCCGGCCTCGCTCCAGGTGCAGGTCTCGACCTTGAGGTGACCGGACCTGCCCGCCACGCCGGTGGCGTAGGCGAGATGTGTCACCGAGAGCCAGGTGACGATCGTGCCCACGGCGAACAGAGCGGCGGTCAAGAGCAGCCGCCGGCCCGCCGCCGTCACCTCCCGGGCCGTTTCCCGGCGGTTCGTCCGTCCCCTCATCCCGACCCCCGCTCCCCCTCCCGGGCCGGCCCTTGGACCAGCCCCCGGACCGGCCACCACTGCCGGACCAGCTCCCGGGCCTGCTCCCGGACCACGCCTGTCCCGATCTCTACGACGTACAGCAGACCCACGAGTTCGCCCGATGGTTGCGGCCGACGGCCGCGCCGCGCCACCGTCCACCGCGCCACCGTGGCTCCGTCCTCCGTGGCTCCGATCGAGTGGACTTGCCGGAACGTTGATCGGACCGGAGCTCCTGCCGGGGGCGCGGATGGTGGTGTTGCCGTCTGTTCCCGTGTCCCCGTGACCTGGATCCGATCCGGAAGAGGCGCCCCCATGCGACGTACCTCCTACCGCCGTCCGTTCGCCGCGGCCCTGCTCGCGGCGTCCGTGCTGGCCCCGATGACAGCGACCCCAGCCGCGGCCCTCCACCCGACGGGCCTGCGCGCAAGCGGCACCCACGCCGTGGACACCGGCGGATACGGCAGGGACGACGACGCGCGCGACAGTCTGAGCCCCCGGCTGAGCGCCCGGCTGGACAAGGCCATCGCCGACGTCCGCCGGCAGGCCAGCATTCCCGGTGTCGTCGTCGGACTGTGGATGCCCGGCAAGGGGAACTACGTCCGCGCGACCGGTGTCGCGAACACCGCCACCCGTCAGCCGATGTCGGTCGACTCCTACGTCCGGATCGGCAGCGAGACCAAGACGTTCACCGTCACCGCGCTGCTCGAACTCGTCGACCAGCACCGGATCCGGCTGGACGACCCGATCTCCAAGTACATCCGGGGCGTACCGAACGGACGTCACATCACGCTGCGCCAGCTCGCCGAGATGCGCAGCGGACTGTTCCCGTACACCTCCGACGCGGGCTTCGAGAACGACCTGCTCAGCAACCCGCAGCGCGTCTTCACCCCGCGGGAACTGCTCGCGTACGGGTACAAGCACCCCAACACCTTCGCGCCCGGCACGCAGTTCGAGTACTGCAACTCCAACCTCATCCTGCTGGGCCTGGTCATCGAGAAGGTCAGCGGTCACAAGCTCCGTGACGTCATCGACAGGCGGGTCCTGCGCCCGGCCCACCTGCGCCACACGCTCTTCCCGAAGGGGAACGAGTTCCCCGAGCCGCACCCGCAGGGCTACACCGACCAGACGCTGACCGGAGCGACCGCCAACGCCACGAACTGGAACCCGAGCTGGGCCTGGGCGGCCGGTGCGATGATCTCGAACCTGCGTGACCTGCGGCACTGGGCCAAGGTCGTCGCCACGGGCACCCTGCTCAGCCCCGAGACCCAGGCACAGCGCCTCAAGACGCTGCCGACCGGCTTCCCCGGGACGACGTACGGCCTCGGCATCTTCAACGCCAGCGGATGGATCGGGCACAACGGCTCCCTGCCGGGCTACGAGACCGTGACCGTCTATCTGCCCTCGAAGAAGGCCACCCTGGTCATCATGCTCAACACCGACAGCACCTACCAGGGCCAGGAGCCTTCCACGCTGGTCGCCAGGGCCGTCACCCAGATCGTCACCCCGGACAACGTCTACGCCGGCGCGGTCGTCGGACGCTGAGGCCGCCCGGCCCGGGTCTCCCGGACGCCCGCGCGGCCCGGTGGCCCGGGCCGCCCGGAAGCGGAGAGCCGTGACGGTGGAGAGCCGTGACACGAGAGCGCCGCCGTGGTCGTACGACCGCGGCGGCGCTCTCGTCGGCCATGCAGGTGCGGAGCTACTGGATCGTGGCCGCGTCGATCACGAAGCGGTAGCGGACGTCGCTCGCCAGCACGCGCTCGTACGCCTCGTTGATCCCGGACGCCTCGATCAGCTCGATCTCGGCGCCGAAGCCGTGCTCGGCGCAGAAGTCCAGCATCTCCTGGGTCTCCCGGATGCCGCCGATGCCGGAGCCCGCGAGGGTCTTGCGTCCGCCGATCACCGAGAACAGGTTGAGCCGGACCGGCTCCTCGGGCGCGCCCACGTTCACGAAGGCGCCGTCCGTGCGCAGCAGGGCGAGGTAGGCGTCCAGGTCCAGCGGGGCGGAGACGGTGGACAGGATCAGGTCGAAGGTGCCGCGCAGCGCCTTGAACGTCTCGGGGTCGCTGGTGGCGTGGTAGTGGTCGGCACCCAGCTTCAGGCCGTCGTCCTTCTTGCGCAGCGACTGGGAGAGGACCGTGACCTCGGCGCCGAGCGCGTGCGCGATCTTGACGCCCATGTGGCCGAGACCGCCCATGCCGAGGACGGCGACCTTCTTGCCGGGGCCGGCGTTCCAGTGCTTGAGCGGGGAGTACGTGGTGATGCCGGCGCAGAGCAGCGGCGCGGCGACGTCGAGGGAGATGCCGTCGGGGATGCGCAGGGTGTAGTTCTCGTCGACGACGATCTTCTCGGAGTAGCCGCCGTAGGTGGGCTCGCCGTCCTTGCCGACGGAGTTGTACGTGCCCACACCGCCGCCGGTGCAGTACTGCTCGAGACCGGCCGCGCAGTTGTCGCACTCGCGGCAGGAGTCGACCAGGCAGCCGACGCCCACACGGTCGCCGACCTTGAACCTGGTGACGCCGGATCCGACCTCGGACACGATGCCGGCGATCTCATGGCCCGGCACCATCGGGAAGGCCGCCTTGCCCCAGCCCTCGCGGGCCTGGTGGATGTCGGAGTGGCAGATGCCGGCGAACTTGATGTCGATCAGGACGTCGTGCTCCCTGACCTCGCGTCGCTCGATGGTGGTGCGCTCCAGCGGAGCCTTGGCGGCGGGAGCGGCGTACGCAACGACAGTGGTCATGCCGGGGTTCTCCTCGGGAGGGGGGTAGGTGCCCGGCTGTCTCGCGTCGGGCACGGCGTCCAGCCTGCCCGATCCCCCGGGTTTCACCCAGGCCACGGCTCTGCGTACGTTCGCCGGTCCTACCACTGGCGGGGTCAGGCTCCGTGTCGTACGACCGTTGATACTGGACGTATGGATGAACAGCCCTCCGTGGGGCCCGCCGGTGAGGCGGCCCACTCCCTCGACCGGCGCGCCGAGCTGAGCGAGTTCCTGCGCAGCCGCCGTGCCCGGCTGAAGCCGGAGGACGTCGGGATGCCCGACTTCGGGCGGCACCGCCGGGTACCCGGACTGCGCCGCGAGGAGCTGGCCCAGCTTGCCGGGGTGTCCGTCGCCTACTACACGCGCCTCGAGCAGGGGCACGGACGCAATGTGTCGGCGGAGGTGCTGGACGCCATCGCGCGGGCCCTGCGGCTGACGGATGCCGAGCACAACCACCTCACGCACCTCGCGAAGCCCAAGCAGCACAAGAAGAAGCAGACGGCCAGGCCGCAGCAGGTCCGCGGCTCCCTGCGCCAGCTGCTGGACACGCTGGACGGCGTCCCGGCGTACATCACCGGACGGCGCTCCGACGTGCTCGTCTGGAACCGGATGGCCGCGGCCGTCTTCGGGGACTGGTCGGAGCTGCCGCCGCAGGAGCGCAACTGGGCGCGGATGGTCTTCCTGAGGCCCGAGTACCGGGACCTGTTCGTGGAGTGGGAGCAGAAGGCGATCGACATCGTCTGCATGCTGCGCATGGACGCGGGCTGTCATCCGGACGATCCGCGGCTGTCCGCGCTGGTCGGGGAGCTGTCGGTGAAGAGCGAGGACTTCCGGCGGCTGTGGGCGACGCACGACGTCAAGGAGAAGAGCCACGGGGTGAAGCTGCTGAGGCATCCGCTGGTGGGCGACCTCGCGTTGCAGTTCGAGTCGTTCCGGCTGATCGGCGACAGCGAGCTGGCGCTGGTGACCTATCACGCGGAGCCGGAGTCGAGCTCGGCTCAGGCGCTGCGGCTGCTGGCTTCGTGGGGAACGGACGCGACCCGCGCGGGCTCGTCCTCACCCCGGTGACCCTCCTCCCTGACACCCCGGCTCACGGCTGATAGGGCGGGGCGGCTCCCCACGTCCATTTCGGTACGGGCTGCTCCGCGGGCGGTGTCGCGTCCGGGCCTGAGTAGTACACGGCGAGCCTCGTGCCCCACTCGGTGTACGCGAGGAAGGCGGAGCGGAACTCGGCGTCGGTGGGAAGCCCCGCGTCGTCGGCGGCGTCCTGGATCAGGTTGACCCAGCGGCGGCGCTGGACCTCCGTGATGCCCTTGCCGAGGTGCTTGGCGACCATGTGGCCGTGACCGCCCTGGGCCTCGGAGTAGGCCGGCGGCCCGCCGAAGACCTCGCCGAGCCAGAGGGCGACATGGGCGGCGTGTTCGGGCGCGAGGTCCGCGAACAGGGGCGCCAGGAGATCGTCCTTGAGCACCTTGTCGTAGAACGCCTCGGTGAGGCGGGAGAAGGCCTCGGTGCCGCCCGCCCAGGCGTACAGCGTGGGCACGGAGGCGCCCCGGCCGCGCACCGACGTCGGCTTGTAGTGGCGCATCTCCTCGATGCTGCCGATGTACGGGCGGATCTCGGCGAGGAAGTCGGTGAAGAGCTCGGAGGTGCGGAAGCCCTCGATGTGGTCCTCGGTCGAGGTCCAGGTGATCCTCAGGATGTAGTGCTCGAAGTCCTCCTCGCAGCGCGCGAGTTCGTAGTCGACGCACTGCGGGGCCGCGGCGAGCTGCACGGCGGCACGGGTGTAGGCGGCCAGGAACTCGGCCGACTGTTCCTCGGGAATGCGGTACCGGATGTATTCGACTGTCGAGACGGTCATGCCCCCACACAAACACGGAAGGGCCACCGGAGGCTCTCTTTCCGGTGGCCCTTTCGCTGCGGGCTCATTCCGCGCCCTCACCGCGGGCTCGCTCCGCGCCACGCGCGACGATCTCCGCCTCCGCGCGACGGGCCGGTGCGACGGGCCGCGGTTCCGCTGCCGCTACGCTCCCGCGTTCTCCTTGACGGTGATCTTCCCCTTGCGGATCGTCGCGACGCGCGGGGCCTTCTTCGCGATCGAGGAGTCGTGCGTGACCATGATGAAGGTCAGCCCGTGCTCCTTCCACATGGCTTCGAGCACGTCCATGATCTCGTCGCGCATGGACTCGTCGAGGTTGCCGGTCGGTTCGTCGGCGAGCAGCACCTTGGGCTGCTTGACCAGGGCGCGGGCGATCGCGACCCGCTGCTGCTGGCCGCCCGACAGCTCGGCGGGCAGATGTCCGAGCCGTTCGGCGAGCCCGACGGACTCCAGGGCCGCGGCGGCCCGCCCACGCCGTTCCTTCGCCTTGACACCGAGCGGTACGAGCGCGGTCTCGACGTTCTCCTGGGCGGTGAGCGTGGGGATCAGGTTGAAGCTCTGGAAGACGAAGCCGATGTTCTCGCTGCGCACCCTGGTGAGCTTCGCCTCGGACAGCTTGGCCATGTCGGTGCCGTCGAGTTCGACGCTGCCCGCGGTGGGACGGTCGAGCCCGCCGAGCATCTGGAGCAGGGTGGAC
>NZ_JBEXGX010000021.1:0-137548 GCF_040607495.1 Streptomyces sp. NPDC005281
TTGCCGCGTAGGCGGGTGTAGACGGTGGGGTTGATGGTGGAGAAGGCGGCGGTGCCGTGGGCGACGGGTGTGCCGTCGCGGGTGAGGGTCATCTCGAGGGTGCCGCGGTTGATGGTGGTGCGGCGTCGGACGAGTTCGGTGCAGTGGGCGTGGATGTGGAAGTCGGTGGGGCGTGGTCCGATGGTCAGGCCGTGGGGGGTGGTGGTGTAGCTGAGGGCGCGCAGGACGAAGTGGTGTCCGAGGGGGACGTCGAGTTCGGTGTGGGCGAGGTACATGCCGGCCTGGCGGAAGGTCTCGGCGACCTGGAGGGGGTCGTGGCCTTTGGTGCGGGGGTCGGTGAAGTAGGGGTGGGCGCGGGGCCACTGGCCGGTGAGGGAGTAGGTGAGGGGGCCCTGGGTGGTGCAGGAGGTGAGGAAGACCTCGGCGAGGCTGGCGCGGTGGACGTACTCCTTGGGGACCGTGGTGGTCAGGCGGGGCAGGTCGTGTGTTGCTGGGCCGCTTTCGCTGGTGATCAGGTTCATGACTACCCCCGTCTTGAAGCCGCGTCCGACGACTCCATAAGATACGGACCTACCGGTTTTGTTGGCCGGGACCACTAGGTAAAGACTTTACCAAGTTCATGGTGGAAACGTGAATAACTGACTCCGTTTTGCGGTGCAGCAGCAAAAAATCCCACTCAACCTGGGGGATGCTCCGAGTGGAAACCTGCTTGACGGTTTTCTTTCACTCTGTTGCGGGGTGAACATCACGTGGGAAAACCGGCATTGCGGGCTCGGGTGTCCCTCTTTCGCGGCAGGGAGACCATGATGCGCGTCCCGTTGGGGACTTTGAGGCTTGCGGCCGTCAATCTCGACGGTGTGCTGCTCGACGACTCGTTCAGTCCGGTCATCCACCGGGTGCTCGCGGCGCACGGGGTCGTCTACACCGCGGAGTTGGAGCGGGCTGTTCTCTCGCAGCCGCGGCGGATCGCCGCGGGGGTGCTGGCGGGGGCGGTCGGGTCGGGGGCGGGGGCGCAGGAGATGGCGGGGGTGTATTTCGCGGAGCGTGAGCGGTATCTGCGGGAGCATCCGGTGCGGGTGACGGACGGTGCGCAGGCCCTGGTGGGCCGGCTGCGGGGGCTGGGTCTGGACGTGGTCTGCTACGGCGGGCTGGGGGAGAGTCATTTCGAGGCCCATCTGGGGTCCTGGCGGTCCCGTTTCGCCGGGCCCGGCTACCTGTGCACCGACGGCTTCAGGCCGGGGATCACCGAGATCGCCCGCTGTTTCGGACTCGGCGAACAGCAGGTGCTCTTCATCGACGACGTGGCGAGGTTCGCCGAGCGGGCACGCGCGCTGCGGGTGCCCTTCATCGGGCACCCGAGCCCGTTCCGCCACGGCTTCCAGCGCCAGGCGATGCGCGAGGCGGGAGTACGCCACCTGGTGGACCGGCTGCGCGACATCGACGAGACACTCCTGCGCACCCTGGACCACGAGGCCGCACACGACACCGTCTGGGCCAGGAAGAACCCCACCCCCACGAACACATTCACGGCCACGGCCACGGCCACGTTAGCGAGCACAGACACAGGCACAGGAACATGCGCGGGTACGGGTGTTGGCGCGGGCGCGGGCGCGGGCGCGGGGAAAGGTGAGGGCGTGTTCGCGGGCACCGGTGCGAGCGGCACGGGCGCAGGGGCAGACGCGGGTACAGGCCCGGGCGTGAGCGGCACGTTCGCGGGTGCGGGTGCGGGCACGTTCGCGGACTCGGGCATGAGCGGTGCGGGTGTGGGCGCAGGCATGTTCGCAGACGCGGGCACGGGCACGGGCCCGTTCACCGACGCGGGTACGAGCGCGAGCGGCGCAGGTGTGGGTGAGGGCGTGTTCGCGGGCACCGGTGCGAGCGGCACGGGCGCAGGGGCAGACGCGGGTACAGGCCCGGGAGTGAGCGGCACGTTCGCGGGTGCGGGTGCGGGTGTAGGTGCAGGCACGGGCGCGGACTCGGGCATGAGCGGTGCGGGTGTGGGCGCAGGCTCGTTCGCAGACGCGGGTACGAGCGCGGGCGGCGCAGGTGTGGGTGCGGGCGGGAGCGCGGGTGTGGGCGCAGACGCGTGCCCGGGCCCGGGCGGCACGTTGTCGGCTGCGGCTGCGGGTAGGGGTGTTGGGTGTGGGGAGGTGTCGGGGTGACGGGGTCGGGGGTGGGGCCGTTGGCGGGGAAGGTGGCGCTGATCACGGGTGCCAGTAGTGGTATCGGTGCGGGTGCGGCGCGGGTGTTCGCGGCGCAGGGTGCGGTGGTGGTTCTGGCGGCGCGGCGTGGGGAGCGGCTGCGGGCTCTGGTGGAGGAGTTGAAGGGGTCGGGTGCCGAGGCGAGTTGCCGGGTGGTTGATGTGCGCAGTGGTGAGGAGGTGCGGCGGGCGGTGGAGTTCGTGCTGGAGCGGTACGGGCGTCTGGATGCGGCGTTCAACAATGCGGGGGTGGGGCTGGAGCGGTCGCCGTTGCATCTGCTGGAGGACGACGCCTATGACGTGGTGATGGACACCAATGTGCGCGGGGTGTGGAACTGCATGCGTCATGAGATCGCCGCGATGCTCGAGTGCGGCGGGGGCGCGATCGTGAACACCAGCAGTGTCGGTGGTCTGGTCGCCTCCTCCACGGGTGCGCCCTACATCGCCTCCAAGCATGCGGTGATCGGTCTGACGAAGGCGGCCGCGGTCGAGTACGCGGGGCGCGGGATACGGGTGAACGCTCTCGCGCCGGGGCTGACGCGTTCGGAGATGGTCGACGAGTGGCTGCGGGTTCCCGGTCTTGGCCGGCGTGCGCTGCGTTCGGCGCCGCAGCAGCGGGCGGCGGAGCCGGGGGAGGTGGCGCAGGCGGCGGCGTGGCTGTGCAGTGACGGGGCGAGCTTCGTGACGGGCGCGACGCTGCCCGTGGACGGAGGACGGACCGCCTGGTGACACCGCCCGCACCGGGGGCGGTGTCACCCGATGACGGTGACACCGCCCGTAGGCCGGGGGCAGACCGCCCGGTGACGGTGACGGTGACGGTGACGGTGACGGTGACGCAGGGCGGACCGCCCGGTGGCGGTGAGGGGGGCGGGCGGTGGACCGGGGCGGACCGCCTGCTGACGGGGGCGGACCGCCCGGTGGTGGTGGTCGGGGGTTGGGTGTTGTGGGGGGTGGTGGCGGGTGGGGTGGGGTGTGGGGTGGGCCGGATTGTCGTCTCTCGGCCGGGGTAGGACGTCGGGGGTGGGGTAAGGTACCTCACGTTCGGTTTTGTTTAGAGCATCGTGGAGGGTCCCATGGCACAGCAGGAACGTGCGGTACGGACCCGGCGCGCTGTTGTGGAGGCGGCTGCCGCCGTTTTCGCCGAGCGTGGCTACGCGGCGGCGACGATCGCGGAGATCCTGGAGCGGGCGCAGGTGACCAAGGGTGCGCTCTATTTCCATTTCGGTTCCAAGGAAGCGCTGGCGCGCGGGGTCATCGATGCGCAGATCACGGCCGATCACTGGGTGCCGCGGGAGTTGAAGCTGCAGGAGTTGGTGGACATCTGCATGACGCTGGCGCACCGGATCCCCAAGGACGTGGTCCTGATGGCGGGGATCAGGCTGTCGGCGGATGTGCAGGGGCGGGAGCTGTTCGGCAGTGCCTGGCCCGCGTGGACCGAGCTCGTGACGGGGAAGATCACGCAGGGCAAGGAGCAGGGTGAGGTGCTCCCGCACATCGACCCGCACGAGACGGCGGAGTTCGTCCTGGGGGCGTGGCTGGGGATCCAGTACCTCTCGGAGGCCTACGCGGACTGGGCCGATCTGCCCGAGCGGGCCTCCACGCTCTTTCGTTACGTCCTTCCGGCGATCGCCACTCCTGCCGCCCTGGTCAACCTGGACATCGCGCCGGACCGGGGTCTGCGTGTCATCGAGGAGGCCGGGCGTCTGAGAGTCCTGCCGCTGCCGGCGGCCGGCTGAGCCGGCCCCACCCCGGACCGCGCAGGCACGGCCCCGGGCGCACGGCCCGGGCCCAGACACGGGCCCAGGCCCAGGTCCGGACTCGGGTCCGGACGCACGGTCCGCGTCCATCGGCCCGGTCCGGGACTTCGCAAGCAAACCTGGCGGAAGGTTTTCCGGGACGCTCCCGTACTCGGTTGTCGTCGCCTGTGGCGGGCGGGTTGGTGCGGGCTCCGGTCTTTCCTGCGGTTTCACCGTCGCCTTAGACCGGGGTGGGGCCTGTAACCGACCGGCAGGCTTGTTCCGTCCGGGGCCGGCGGACGCACCCGGCGCCCCCTCCGCAAGGGCATCCCTCGGGGAACAGGGAGCTTCTCGGCTCGTCTGCCGGGGTTTGTGAACGGAGGGGAAGCGGGGAGCCGTTCCGTCCACCCATAACCAACCAGACGTGCGGTTTGCTAGGGTGGGTGGTGGGACATGGGTTGGTCGGCAGGGAGGGTGCACATGGTCAAGCAGGCGCGGGCGGCCCGTACACGTGAGGCCCTCATCGTTGCCGCGGCCGAGGTCTTCGCCGACAACGGTTATGCGCTGGCCAGTCTGCCCGCGGTGAGCAGGCGGGCCGGGGTGAGCACCGGTGCCCTGCATTTCCATTTCGCCAGCAAGGAGGCGCTGGCGCGGGAGGTGGAGTGGGCGGCTGCCGACTCGGTGGGGAGGATGGCGGCGCACTGCCGCGGCAGTGCGGACACCCTGTTGCAGTCTCTTGTGGACGCGACCTGTCGGCTGCTCGCGGCCGTTGCCGGTGATCCCGTGGTGCGGGCCGGTTTCAAGCTGAGCCGCGATCCCTCCCTCAAGGGCGGGGGGGAAGGCGGCGGGCTCGTGCAGTGGTGGTGCGCGTGGGTGCGTGACCTCGTCGCCCAGGCCGAGGCGCAGGGGGAACTGGCGAGCGGGATCTCGGCCGAGGATGCCGCAGCGGCCGTCGTCGCCGCGACGGTCGGCTTCGAGACGCTGGGCGACTGGGACCTGGAGTGGGTCTCGCTCGAACGGACCGCACGGTTCTGGGCCTTCCTGCTGCCCCTGCTGGCCGCCTCGCCGCAGCAGGTTCTCCTCGAACCGGGCGAGGCGAACGGTGACGGCGGCCCGCGGGGCGGGACCGAAACAGCCGGACCCGCCGGGTGACCGGCGCCGTCCCGGGCCTGCCGGGGGAGCGGTGTCGACCGGAGCCGGGGACGCCGGCCGGTGCCGCCCGAGCCGACCGGCGCCGCCCGAGTCGACCGGCGCGACGGGTGACGACGGGTGACGACGGGTGCCCCCCGAAGCCGGTGACGCCAGCGGACATCGCCTGAAGCCGGCGGCACCGACGGGTGTCGACTGAAGCCGGCGGCGCCAAGGATGCAGCCGTCGAGGCCGCCGGGTGGCGGGTGCCGTCCGAGCGGCCGAGTGATGGGGTGTTGTCCGAAGTCGGTGACGCCGGCGGGTGCCGTCCCGAGCCGACAGTGCCGACGGGGTGTTGGGTGAAACCGGCGGCGCCGAGGTGCCGGATGTCGCCGGAAGTTGGCGGTACCGACGGGTGCCAAGGGTGTTGCCTCAAGCCGCCGAAGCCGCCGAAGCCGCCGAAGCCGCCGAAGCCGCCGAGTGGCGGTGCCGTCCGAAGCCGGTGGTGCCGACGGGTGCGGGCTGAAGCCGGCGATGTCGAAGGTGTCTGCTTCAGCCGGCAGGTGCCGAGGGTGTCGAGGGTGCCGCCCGAGCCGCCGGGTGGCCGGGGCCGCCTGGCATCGGTGGCGACGACGGGGGCGGCCGAAGTCGTCGAAGCCGCCGGGCGATCGGTGTCGTCCGAAGCCGCCGGGTGACCTCCAGGCCGTCGGGTGGCGGGTGCTGTCCGAGCCGCTGGGTGACGGGGGTGTCGTCCGTAGTCGGCGAGGCCGGCGGGTGCCGACTGAAACCGGTGGTTGTCGGTGGGTGTCGTCCCGAGCCGGCCGTGCCGAGGGTGGCGCCCGAAGTCGGCGGCGCTGACGGGGTGTTGGCTGAGGCCGGCCACGTCGGCCGATGTCGTCTGAAGCCGCCGGGTGGGTGCCGCCCGCAGTCGGCGGCGCCGGCGGGTGCCGACTGAAGCCGACGGGCACCCGTCCGCACCCGGCGGTGCCGGCTGGAGACGTCGAGGGGCGGGTGCCTCCGTAGCGGCGGCGGGTGGAAACCGTCTGACAGGTCCGGTCGGCGGGTCTCGTGATGGGCGGTCTGTGGCGTTGCCCTGGCGGCTTCCGTGGGGTGATTCGCCATGTTTTCGCCGCATGAAGGTGTGTGTCTTGCGGCTGCCTCGAGTCCGCGTCCACCGCAGGCGGGGGGGCGTCACCACCATTGACATACCGCCCGTGCTGTTTTTTACTGAGGTGGTCAGACGTGGTCAGCGGACTGCCGCAGACGGCACCGACGCATGGGGGAGACGCTGTGGACATCGATGTACTCGGCACACTCGCCGTACGGCACAACGGTGTGTCCATCACGCCCACGGCGCCCAAGCCGCGTCAGGTGCTGGCCCTGCTGGCGCTGCGGGCCGGGCAGGTCGTGCCGGTGGGGGTTCTGGCCGAGGAGCTGTGGGGCAGCGCGCCCCCGCGCAGTGCCCGTGCCACCTTGCAGACCTACATCCTGCAGCTGCGCGAACTCATCCGTGCCGCCCTGGAGGACGCCACCGCCGGCGCCGGTCCTGCTGCCGCCGAGGGTGCCGGCGGGAGCGGCGCCGTTGGCGCCGGGGGTGGTGGGGGTGGGCGTCGGCAGGCCAAGGATGTGCTGCTGACGGTGCCGGGTGGTTACCTGCTCAAGAGCGGTGACGGTGTCAGTGACGTACGGGAGTTCGAGCGGCTGGCGGGTTGCGGGTACCGGGCCATGGACGGCGAGGACTACCGGCTGGCCGCCCGGCTGCTGCGTCAGGCTCTTGGGCTGTGGACCGGTCCGGCGCTGGCCGACGTCCATACCGGTCCTCAGCTGCGGACCGAGGCCAAGCGGCTGGAGGAGGGCCGGCTGTGTGCCCTGGACCAGCGGGTGGAGGCGGATCTGCGTCTTGGGCGCCATCGTGAACTGCTTGCCGAACTGACCGTGCTGATCAGTCAGTACCCGATGCACGAGAGTCTGTGCGGCCAGTACATGCTCGCCCTGTACCGTTCCGGGCGCCGCGGTGAGGCGCTCGATGCCTACCAGCGGCTGCGTGCCACTCTCGTGCGCGCCATGGGCCTGGAGCCCTCACCGGCGCTGGCCAAGCTGCAGCGCTCCATCCTGATGTCCGGCCCCGACCCCCTGCCGGCCCGGCCCGCCGTGAACGGTGCCGCCGTGAACGGTGTCGCGGTGAGCGGTGCCGTGGCCCGCGTGGGCTGACCCGCACTCCCGTCCCGCGGGTGGTGACGGGTGACGGGGCGGCCGGCAGCCGGTAGCCGGCAACGTCGGCCGGCCGCCGGTGCGGAACTTGCGCTTGCGGGCCGGACCGCGGGGAGGCGTCGGTACGGTCACCGGCAGAAAGAAGCACACCCCGCACCTCCGTACCCCGCCCCCCGCCCCCCGTACCCCGCCCCTCCTGCACCCAGCACTCCGCGGCTGCAGTCGCAGTTCCGTGCCGCACGCGGCCGCCACGGTCCTGGAGAAGCGTCCGAGGTTCCCGGTCATGGTGTCCGGGCCGTGTCGCGGGTCTGCCCGGTGGACGGGGCGCTCCCTGTTTCTCCACCAGGAATCGAGCACCGCTCAGCCCCGGCCGTGCAGCGTTGATCACACCTGGAGGAGGAGAGCGCGCATGGTGTCGCAGCCACAGCACTCCGCCCGGCACACGGTCCCGGTCGCGGCTCCCGCGGGCGTCGTCTACGGTCTGCTCGCCGACGCCCCCCGCTGGCCGGTCCTGCTGCCCTGGTTCGTCCACGTCGAACGCGTCGATTTCGACGGCGCCCGGGACAGCCTGATGCTGTGGTACCTGCACGAGGGCCAGGTCCGCTCGGCACGCGCCCGCCGCAGGCTGCACCCGGGCGAGCGCCGTATCGACTTCGAAGTCACCGAGCCCCTGCTGCCCGGCCCGCCGACGCACGGCAGCTGGAACGTGTCACCCGAGGACGGCGGCCGCTGCCTGCTGACCCTGCGCCAGGAACGCCCGGCCGGCCCCGGACCGGCCCCCGGCGCGCTCGGGGCGCAGGTGCGTGAGCAGCTCGCGGCCGTGCGCGAGGCGGCCGAGCGGTGGGAGCGCTGGGACGAACTGCTGCTCTCCTTCGAGGACAGCGTCCACGTCCTGGGATCCCCGGAGATCGTCTACGACTTCCTCTACCGCATCGCGGACTGGGCCGACCTGGTTCCCCACGTCGAGCGCGCCGAGGTCGGCGAGGACCGGCCCGGTGTGCAGAGGGCCGTCCTGCACACCAGCGACCCCGGCAGCGGGGACACCAGTGTCGTGGAGGTGGTCCGGCTGTGTTTCCCGGCCGCCGGGCGGATCGTCCACCAGCAGACCGCGGGCCCCGGTCTCCTCGCCGCCCACTACGGCGAGTGGTCCCTGGAGCCCGACGCCCGCGGGGTACGGGTCGTGCGCACGCACCAGGTGATGCTCCGCGAGAGCGCCCTCGAGCCCGCCCTGGGCGCCGGCGCCCAGCCCGTGGACGCCCGCCGGCACGTGCGCGAATGGCTGGGACGCACCGGCACGGAAACGTTGACCCTGGCGCGGTGGCACGCCGAGAGCGCCCTGCGCCGGCTGCGATGAGCCCACCCGGCAACCGCAACCGCCTTTCGGCGACCGCCGCCACGACGACGAGGAGACCGGCCATGGCCCCGACCCGGCCGCACCGCCACGCCGGGCGGCCCCAGACACCCGGAACACCACCGGCGCCCGGGGTACTCCCGGAGACCTGGACACCCTCGGAGTCCGGGACACTTCCGGAGCGCGGGGCACCTCCGGCGCCCGGGACACCCTCGTCACCTGGGATGCTTCCGGCGTCCGGGACACCCCTGGCGCCCGGGGAACTCCCGGGGACCGGGGCGCTCCTGGAGCCGGGGGCACCTTTGGAGCCCGGGGAACCTTTGGAGCCTGGGGAACCTCAGGCGCCCCGGACAGCCCCGGCGCCCGGGATGCTTCCGTCACCCGGGGCACCTGCGCCACCCGGGGTACCGCCGGCGGCGGGGGCGGCCTCGGTGCCCGGGGCCGCCCCGGGTTCCGGCGAGGTGCCGTGGAGCGCGCAGGGGCACGCGGCGCGCCTGGAGGTGCTGCTCGGCGACCCCCGCGATCCCGGCAACCCCTACGGCCGCCGCGCGGTGTGGGCCGCGGGGCCCGACGCGCTGCCCGCCCCTCCCGCCGGGCTGCCCGGCGCGGGGGACGTGGCGGGCGCCGATCAGCTCGCCCGTGCCCTGCGCCCGCTCTTTCGCCGGGATCCGGCGCTCGCCCACGCCTGGAGCATCCGCCCGCTCTCGGACGCGCCCGTGCCGCACCCGGCAGCCGCACTACTGGGCCCGGCGGCACTGCTCGCGGCGGCGGGCGGCGTCCTGCGCGGCACGGCCCGCATCGTGGACGGCCTGAGCCGCCACGACGCCGCCGCCCGGCAGTGGCGTCCGGTCCTGGCCGCCGTCTTCGCCGACCTGCTCGCCTGCGAGGCCCTGACCGCCGCGGCCCTGCGCGCCTGCCCGGCCCCGGCTACGGACGGCCCCGCAGCCACGGACGGCCCCGCAGCCACGGACGGCCCCGCAGCCACGGACGGCCCCGCGGATGTGCAACAGACGCACGGGGACGGGGAGTTGCTGGCCGCCGTCGTCGGGTATCTCGTGCCACAGCTCGCCCTCGAACTGCTCGGCGATCTCGAACTGGTGCTGAACGAGTGCGGTTTCGACGGCCACACCCCCGAACGGCGCGCCCTGGCACGGCTGGTACGGGTCCAGGCGTTGACCGGGGCCGACCGGGCGGCCACCGGCGCCGCTCAGGCCCGCATCGTACGAGGGCTCAGTACGGCGGGCGGCCCGGGACAGCGCGACGGCACACGGCTCGCGGCACTGCTGCGGACCACCAGGACCGACACGACAGCCGGCACGCACACGGCCACCGGGACCGACGGGGCAGCCCGCGCTTACACGGCCACGGGGACCGACAGGGCAGCCGGCGCCTACGGGGCGGCCGGCACCGACAGCGTGCGGGCCGCCGCGCCGGCACCACCGGCTGCCGTCGGCGCCTGGCCGCCGTTCGGTACCGACACCGCCGGCACGGCCGCCATCACGGCCGATGCCGCCGACGCCACCGGCACGGCCGGCACGGCCGGCATGGCCATCACGGCCGACGCCGATGCCGAAACCGTCGGTACGGCCGGCCCGGTCATCACGGCCGGCGCCGCTGAGGTGGCCGGCATGGCCGCGCTGGCCCGTCTCGGTCGCCGTCTGGCCACCGAGGAGCGGGCGTTGCGTACCGCGTGCGCGGTGGTCGCCGTGCACGAGAGCGCCGATCCGGCGGCGCGTGCCCTGGCGGACCGCCGGGCCCTGCTGGTGCTGGCCGCCGCGACGACGGCCGCGCGCGAGGCGGGGGCCGCGGCACGGCTTTCCTTCCTCGGCGGTGCCGGCTGGGCGCTGTCGGCGCTCGGGCGGATCACCGTACGGCTGGGGCTGCCGCTGCCCGCCGGCCTGCCGGACGCGCGGCCGGGTGTCTGGGAGGAACTGGCCCGGCGCGCGGCCCAGGGCGTGGACTGCGACCTGTACGCGACGAGGCTGTCGTGGTGAGCACCGCCGGCGCGCCGCACGAGCACCCACCGGCACCAGCGCCAGCACCGGCACCGGCACGGGCACCGGCGTTGTCGGCGCCGTGTCATGTGCCCGGTCCCGAGGGGCCCTGGGAGGAGGTCCAGGAGCGGTTCGAGCGGACGGGCCGGGCGGTGGTGCACGCCACCTGGGGCCAGTGGCTGACACCGGCCCTGCTCGACCCCGCGCTGCGCACTCTGCTGGGCCGTGACTGGCCCCGCTTTCGCCGGCATCCGGCACCGGCGGGACGGCTGGTCCTCGCGGTCTCGCGGATACTGCTCAAGCACACGGCCGCCGCCGTCCTCCAGGTCCCCGCCGGCCGCCTCGACCTCGCCGCCCTGCCGGGCGGCCGGCCCGTGCTGCGCGGCCTGGGCGCGGATCTGCAGGTGAGTCTCGCGCACACCGACGAGCTGATCGTGGTCGGCGTCAGCCGCGCCGGCGTGGTCGGCGTGGACGCCGAACCCACGGCCCGCCGGATCTCCTTCGACGCACTGCGCGAGCACGTGTGCACCGCCGCGGAGGCCCGGCGGCTCGCGGCCCTGCCCGAGGCGGAACGCACGCAGGCCTTCCTGCGCCTGTGGACCCTCAAGGAGGCCTACGCCAAGGCCCTGGGGCACGGCATGCGGCGCCGGTTCCCGGCCATCGGCTTCGAGTGGGACGAGGCCATAACCGCCCGGCTCACCGGGGACACGGCCCGGGAGTGGGTCTTTGCCACCCATCTCGTCGATGAACGCTACCTGGTGAGCCAGGCGTATCACTCGGGCCAGGCACATCCCCGCCAGGCCGCACCACCACAGCCGGACGGGCCACCACAGCCGGACGGGCCATCACGGCCGGACAGGTCACCGCAGCCGGAGGGGTCATCACGGCCGGAGGTGCCGTGTCCCCCGCCCGTGGGGGGCGTGCCGACAGGGCCGTCCCTGGTGCAGCCGTACGGCGGGCGGGTCCTCGGCTTCCCCGGACAGGGCGGTCCCGGACCGCGATGAGCACACCGGGCGGGCGGGGGCGGCGGGCGTGCGGCCGGCCGTGCAGAAACGATTCGGAAAGGAGGTCGGGGTGATCGGCGGGGCTGCTGCGGCAGAGCTGTCCGGCATCCCGGGGGGTGGATGAGGAGTCATCACCGGCACGACGGCGCCGTTCTCGCCGTCGTGCACGAACCGCCGGGCACCCACGACGGGGCGCCCCTCGTCCTCGAACTGTGCGGAGCGGCCCGCGCGGACGCCGAGGCGGTCGCCGCCCGCATCGCGAGACACCACCGGGCCTACGACGTCGAACTGCACGTACCGCAGGACGACGCAGCCGACAGCGCAGCGGACTGCGTGCCGGACGGTCCAGCCGACGGCGTACCGGACGGCGCAGTGGACGTTCCGGACGGTGCGGACGGTGCAGTCGTCGACGGCGCAGCGGATGGCGCAGCGAACGTGCCGGACGGTGCGGCGGATGTCCGGGACGGCGTGCCGGACGGTCCAGTCGACGGCGTACCGGACGGCGCAGTGGACGTACCGGACGGTGCAGTGGACAGCGCGGCGGACGGCGCAGGCGACGGTGCGGGCGATGGTGGCGCAGTGGGCGGCGCGGTCGGCGGTGGCGCAGTGGGCGGGGTGTCGAGGGCCGGGCGTCCTGGCCGGTGTCTTCTGCGGCTCACCCCCCTGGGCCCGGCCGGGCCCGGCGTGTCGCTCACCGACGACCTGCTGGCCGATCTGCTGGCGCCGCCGGGTGCGGGCACGCTCGCGGTGAGCGGGCATCAGCGGGTGCTGCTGGAGGCGGCGTTGGGTGCTCCGGGCGGCCCCGGCCGTTTCGTGGAGCAGATCTACTGGGACTGGACGGGGCCGCTGGACCGTACCCGGTTCAGTGCCTCCTGGCAGTCCTTGGCCGAGCGGGAGGCGGTGCTGCGGGCGTCTTTCGACTGGGCCGGCGCCCCGCGCCTGGTGCTGCACGACAGCGCGGTCCTGGAGGTCGCCCTCCATGCGCGTAGCGACGTCGGCTGGAACGAACTGCTGCGCCGCGAGCTCGAGCGCGGCTTCGAGCCGTACCGGCCGGGCCTGCTGCGGGTGTCCCTGCTCGAGGGCGCGCCGCAGCCCGGCGGCACGCCCCCGCCCGCCCGGGTGCTGGTGACCTACCACCGGGCGCTGCTGGACGAGCGCGGGGCGCGGCTGCTGGTGCGCCAGTTCTACCGTTCCTACCTCGCCGGCGGCGTGCTGCCCGGCGCGGACCGGCGGCCCGACATCCGCGACCACGCCCACTGGCTGACCCGTCAGGACCCGGCCGCGGCCCGGGAGTTCTGGGCGGCGGCCGCACCGCCCGCCGGCGCCGCCCTGAGCCCCGCCCGCCCCGGCGGCCCACCCCGCCAGGGCCAGGGCCAGGGCCAGGGCACGGGCACGGGCCGGATCCGGCGCCGGCTCGGGCCGGATCAGAGCGCACGGCTGCGCGCCTGGGCCGGGGGCCGCGGCGCGGGGGAGAGCAGCGCCCTGCACGTGGTGTGGGCCCTGCTGCTCTACCGGGCCGCCGCCACCGGCGGGCCGCTGCCGGTGGCCTTCGGCGTGCACGTCTTCGGCCGGGACATGGCGCTGCGGGCCGCCGCAGCCGTCCCCGGACTGCTGGGCGGCCCGCTGCCGATGACGGTCACCGTGGACCCGGCCGCCCTGCTGGTGGACCTGCTGGCCCAGGTGCGGGACGCGGCCCTGGACCTGAGCGCCTACGCCTGGGTCAGCGGCGAGCAGGTCCACCGGTGGAGCGGGCGCGCCCCCGGAGCCCGCCTGACCCAGTCGAGCATCCGCTTCGAGAGCCACCCCCGACTGCCGGCGAACCTGCGGGCCGAACTCGCCGCGCACGGCATCGGGGCGGGCGCGCCGCGCAGCGCCGCCGGCGCCACCACACTGCCCATCACCCTCCTCGCGCACCACGACGCCCAGGACGCCCTCGTGCTGGGCGCCCTGTACGACCGGGCACAGTTCACCGACACCGACGCCTTCGACACCCTCGCGCAGTGCCTGCACCTGCTGCGCGCCCTGCCCGGCCACCGGGACGGGCAGTTCACCGTCGCCGACGCCCTGCGCCTGCTGGGCACCTCGCCGGTGCCCGCCATGACGGCCCCGCCGGCCGGCGACGACACCGTGACGGCGCCGGCGCTGCTGCGCCCCGGGCGGCCGGGGGCGGATCTGGTGTGCCTGGTCACCGTTCCCGGCGTCACCCCCGGCGCCTACGACCTGTTCCTGCGCGGGTACCGGGGGCCGGAGCGGATCGTGTCGCTGACCCTCACCGGCGGGCAGGTGCCGGCCGCCGTCCTGGGGGAACTGCTCGGTGACGGGCGGCGGCTGACCGTGTGCGGCGCCGGGCCGGCCGGCCCGGTCGCCCACGACATCGCCCGCCGTGCGGCGCGCCGGACAGGGCCGGCCCCGGTGGTGGTCATGACCGCTCTCGGCGGCCCGGCCCAGAGCGCGCGGGCACTCTCGCGGGCCCTGTCGGCGGTGCGGGCGCGCGACGCCTGAACAGCGGCCGCAGGCCGCTGGACGCCGGCCGGGACCGCCGCCGTCCAGCGGGCCGAGAGCGGTCCTTGAGCGCCGTGGCCCAGGGTGGCGCCAAACGAGGAGGCGTCATGGGCGACCCGGACCGCCGGCAGCCGGCTCTGCGCGTCGAGCGCGGCACCGCGACCGAGGAGGAACTGGCCGCGCTGACCGTGGTCCTGCTGGCCCTGCACAGACGGCCCGCCCCCCGACAGCCACCGGCGCGGCCGGCCGGCGGCCCGCGCTGGTGGCTGCGCGGCGACGACCGCGACGCACCGCACGCCCGGCGCTGAGACGACCACGACGGAACACCCCACCCGGCGGCGAATCGACCGCGACGCGGCGCGGTGCGTACCGCCGGTGGTGCGCGCCGCGACAGGGTGTACGGCCGGCGCCGTGGCCACCGCGGCAGGGTGCACGGCCGGTGGTGGGGCGACCACGACGGAGCGCCCACCGCCGGAGGTGGGGCGACCGCGACGGGGTGCGCCGCCGGTGCTGAGACGACCGCGACGGGACGCACCGCCGACGGTAGAACCGGCTCCGCCAGCCCCCAACTAGAAGACCTTCCGGTCTGTTTGAGGGGGGTGCAGGCGGCGAATTCGGTCCGGTCCCGGGGGCCTGTGCCCTGCTCTCCGGCGGTGCACGCCAGCTTGCGGGCGGGTGTACGGGGCGGGAACACGGCGGTCTTTCCAGGGGAGTTGCCAGGCTGGCGGCCCCGTTCTCGAAGGCTGCTGCACCGTTGCTGGAGAGTTGTTAAAAACAGGACGATCGGTCTCGTATTGACATACCGCCTGTGCTGTTTTTTAATGGTGGAGTGTCAGCAGTGCACGTGGACAGGGGAGACGGCGTGGACATCGACGTATTAGGTGCACTGGACGTGCGGGAGAACGGGGTGTCCGTCGCCCCGACGGCGCCCAAGCCCCGCCAGGTGCTGGCGCTGCTGGCGGTGCACGCGGACCGGGTGGTGCCGGTCGCCTCGCTCATCGAGGAACTGTGGTCGGGCCGGCCGCCGCGCAGCGCACGCACCACCCTGCAGACCTACGTGCTGCAGCTGCGCGAGCTGATCGGGGCGGCGCTGGAGCCCGGCGCCGCACGGCAGCCCGCTGCCGGGCCCGGGCGCCGCACGGCCAAGGACGTCCTGGTCACCCTGCCGGGCGGGTACCTGCTCGCCACCGGCGGCGGCACCAGTGACGTCCGTGAGTTCGACCGCCTGGCCGGAGCGGGCTACCGGGCCATGGACGCCGGCGACTTCCCCGGCGCCTCGCGCACCCTGGCCGCCGCCCTGGACCTGTGGTCGGGATCCGCCTTCGCGGACGTCGTGACCGGGGCCCAGCTCGCGATGGAGGCCAGGCGCCTGGAGGAGAGCCGGCTGTGCGCACTGGACCAGCGCATCGAGGCGGACCTGCGGCTCGGCCGGCACCGCGAAGTCCTCGCCGAACTCACGGTCCTGACCAGCCGTTACCGCACCCACGAGAACCTGCACGCCCAGTTCATGATCGCGCTGCACCGCTCGGGGCGCCGCGGCGAGGCACTGAGCGCCTACACGCACCTGCGCACCACTCTCGGCCGCGACCTGGGCCTGGAACCCTCCCCGCGGCTGCGCCTGCTCCAGCACACGATCCTGACGGCCGCACCCGAGATCCCGCCGGCCCCGGCCCGTGCCGCCCGGGCCGTGCACCACCCGGACGCCGCAGCCCAGACCGTCGGCCGCTAGCCACCCAACGCCCCAACGCCCCAACGCCACAAGGTTCTTGCGGCGGCGCGGGTGCCCAGGCCTCGGCCGGTAACCGGGCCAAGGTCCCAAGGCCCCAAGGCCCCAAGGCCCCAAGGCCCCAAAGTCGCAACGTCGCAACGCTCCTGCGGCGGCGCGGGAGTCTGGGCCGTCGCCGCGGGAGCCGGGCCAACACCCCCGGCTCCCGCGGCGACGTGAACAGTCCCGTCCCGCCGCACAGCAGCCTCGCTCCACCACCACCCCCCCCGCAAGCCGGGGAACACCCTGGGAACACTCCACCCCTGCCCGGCTGTTCGAAGGCCGGGGCATCCACGAAGGGACGACCTGATGACCAGCGAGCCGACGGCAGCGTCCGATGGCCACGCAGACGTCCTTGCCGAGCTCACCGCCGTGCTGGCCGCGGTCGTGCACGCCGACCCCGACCGGGTCGACCCCGAGCAGCCCTTCCCCGTTCTTGGCCTGGACTCCCTGCTCACGGTCGAGTTCGTCTCGGCCATCGACCGGCACTTCGGCGTCCGGATCGCCGGCGCGGACCTCTACGAGTACGCCACCCCCGCCCTCCTCGCCCGCCGCCTGGCGGCCCTGCGCGGGGGCGCGGACGACGCCCCCGTGGTCCAGGACCCCGGCGCCGCGGCCGCGGTGCTGCAGGTGCTGCGCCACCAGCTGGCCCGGATCCTGCACTGCGACCCGTGGGAGATCGACGGCGGCGCCGCGTTCGCGGAGCTGGGCATCGACTCCATCCTGGCGGCGGACTTCGCCGCCGGCGTCAACCGCGCCTACGGCCTGAGCGAACGTCCCGTCACCGTCCACGAACACCCCGGTCTCGCCGCGATGGCCGCCTACATCGCCTCCCGCACCCGGGACACACCAACCCCCGCCACCACACCGGCCGTGTTCCCGGACACCCTCGGAGACCCGCCGGCCGCGGCCTCTGCGGCCCCGGACACCCGCGCCGACACACCGGCCATGGCCCCGGACATCCCCGGCGACACGCCGGCCGGTGCGGCCCCCGCGGCCCCGGACCTTCCCGGTGCCGCACCGGCCGCGGGACCCGGGTCCGGGCGGCCGGCCGGCTCCGCGGCGCGGACGCGTTCCTCGCTGTCGCGGCAGGAGGTGCTCGCGCTCCTCGACGCGGTGCGCGGCGACCGGATCGGTGTCGACGAGGCCGCCGCGCTCCTGGCCGAGCGTCCGGCCTGAACGGCGCCGCCACCTGCGGAGCACCAGCGGCTTCGCGCCTGCTTCGGCCCCGGCGGCCCCCGCGCCGCCACCTCGCTTCCGTCCGCAGCGGGACGGCGAACCGAGACGGACTGAAAGAAAGATGACCATCACCGCACCGCAGCCGCCCGCCACCGGGCCCGCCCCGCACCACGAGAGGGTGCCCCCGGTGAAGCTGTGGCTGTGCCACAACGACGCACTCCCGCCCGCCGTCGCCGCCATCCTGGCCTCGCACTGGCTCGATGAACGCGAGAACCAGACCGCGGCCCGGTTCCTCTTCGAACGCGACCGCCGGCAATACCTCGTCGCCCACACCCTGGTCCGCCGCGCACTCGCCCTGGAGGCCGGCCTCGCCGAGGCCGAACTGGTCATCTGGCGCTCCTCACGCGGGCGGCCCTTCCTGCAGCCGCTTCCCGGCGGCCTGCCCAGAGGCGGCGGCCATCTCGACTTCAACCTCTCCCACGCAGGCGGCTACAGCCTGCTCGGCATCGTGCGCACCCAGCGCGTAGGAGTCGACGTCGAGCGCCTGGACCGGGAGGCGGGCGCCCTGGAGACCATCCTGACCACCTTCACCCCCCAGGAACAGCGCTGGGCGGCCAAAGCACCCCCCGGACGCCGCCGCGACCGCCGGGTCCTGAGACTGTGGACCCTGAAGGAGGCCTACTCCAAGGCCCGCGGACTGGGACTCGGGCTGCCCTTCGACGAGTTCGCCTTCACCCTGGACGACGACCGGGGAGTCCTCGCCTTCCAGCCGCCCGCCGACGACCCGGCCGGACGCTGGCGTTTTCTGGAACTGGAACCGGTACCCGACGTCCTGGCCGCGGTGGCCCTGCCCGCGGACGAGAACCGGGCCCCGCACCTGGAACTGCACCAGGGATTCCCCTGGGACCGCACCGCACCGCACACCATCACCCTGCCCGAGCCCGTGGGAGCACCGCACGACCGCGCTTTCGAAGGCAGCACCACACCGCTCTGACCAGGCCCACCCACACCCCCAGGGGCCGCAAGCACCAGGACCACCCACACCCCCAGGGGGCCGGAAGCCGACTCCGGAAACCGGCTTTCGAAAACCGGTTCCGGAGCCGGCTTTCGGAGTCTGTTCCGGTCTGCGTACGGGTGTTTCGAGTACCGCGCGCGGGCGGCGCACCACCCCACGTGGAGCACCGCTGGAGGACCGCTACAGGAAAACGCTCGGGGGGCACGGACACGGCTAGCGTGCCTAGCGGCGGAGATTTCCGGCCACACAAGGAACTGGACAAGGGACTCGACGAGGTGGGGAGGCCACCATGGAGATTCAGGTTCTGGGTCCGTTGAGTGCCGAGGTCAACGGGGGATCCATCGTTCCGACGGCGGGCAAGCCGCGACAGATCCTGTCGCTGCTGGCGCTCTATCCGGGACGGGTCATGCCTGTTCCCACGCTCATGGAGGAACTCTGGGGAACCGAGCCTCCGGCGAGCGCACTGACGACCCTTCAGACATACATACTGCAACTGCGCAGACGCCTGGGCACGGCCATGGGCCCGGGCGCACCGGCCGGCGCGAAGGACATTCTCGCCACACGGCACGGCGGATACCTGCTGCAGATCGACAAGAGCTGTGTCGACGTCCACGCCTACGAGGAACTGATCCGCCAGGGACAGACCGCGTTCGTGGAAGGCGACGACGAGGTGTCCGCGGCACGGTTTCGCACGGCACTGGATTTGTGGACCGGCGCACCGCTGGTCGACGTGAGACTCGGCCCCGTCCTGGAGATCGAGGTGCTGCGGCTGCGGGAGAGCCGGCTGGTCACCGTCGAACGGCGCATCGACGCCGATCTGCGGCTGGGCCGCCACGCGCAGCTGATCGCCGAACTGACCGAGCTGACCGCCCGCCACCCGCACCACGAGGGACTGCACTCCCAGGCGATGGTGGCGATGTACCGCTCGGGCCGGCAGGCCACGGCGCTGGAGGTCTACCGCAGGCTGCGCATCCGGCTCATCGACGAGTTGGGCGTGGAACCCTCCCCGCAGTTGCAGCGCATGCACCAGGCCATGCTGGCCGTGGACCCGCAGCTGGACATGCTGGCGGGACCACGCCACGGCTCGACGTTCGACCTGTTCGCGGCGTGAGGGCCGGCGCCGCCCGGCCCGCGTCCGCCCGCCCTTCCCGGACACCGGCGGTCCCTTTCGCCCACGGACGGTGCTTCCTTCGACGAACCCATGACCGACGAGCCGACGAGCCGACGACACACAAAGGATGAGGTCAGCATGGCTTGGGACAAGAAGTTCGAGGTACTGCTGCGTGAGTACCTGCCGTTCCTCGACGCCGGTGAACCGCTGGAGGCCGACACGGACCTCAGGCTCGCGGGTCTGGACTCACTGGGCGCGGTGGAGCTGCTGGGCTCGCTGGAGGGCGCCTACGGGGTGCACTTCGTGGACGATGTCCTCTCCCTGGAAACCTTCGCCACACCCGGGGCCCTGTGGGCGACGCTGACCCGGTTGCAGGCGCTCGCCTGACCTCCCGGACAAGGCCCTCGGGACCGGTGAGCTCGCATGTTCAGGTGTCGCGTATTCGCTGACGGCTGCCTGGCTGCGTTGACGGTGAGTGATTGATGTAGACGGCTCACCTTCGGCTCGGCGGGTGTAGGAAGATCCCGGTATGGACAACTGCGACAGTCATCAGACCCTGCAATCGCCGCGGTTACGGCCCGGGGATCGGGTGCGGATCGTCTCTCCAGCCAGTCCACCCAGCCGCGAGGGAGTCGCCCGTGGCGTCGAGCTACTGACGTCATGGGGGCTTCGGGTCGAGTTGGGCGAGCACGTCTTCGACCAATGGGGGTACATGGCTGGCCGAGACGAGGATCGCGTCTTCGACCTGAACTCCGCGTTCGGTGACCCGGGAGTCCGCGCGGTGATTGCCACCCGGGGCGGCAAAGGCGCCTACCGCATCGTCGACAACCTGGACATCGACGCCCTACGGCGCGACCCAAAACCCTTGGTCGGCTTCAGCGACATCACCCACCTCCACCTTGCCCTGTGGGCGCGATGCGGTCTGGCCTCGCTGCATGGCCCGTTCGTCAACTGGAGCGACGAATGGTGCGGGCCGGCGTCGGCCGAAGCCCTTCGCCGCGCGCTGATGACCACCGACCCCGTCATCATCCACCGGGACACCAACCAAGCCGGCGCGGCGGTCACCGTCGAGGGCACCGCGACCGGTGTCTTGGTCGGCGGCAACCTTGACGCGATCCGCACCGAGGCCGGAGCCGGTCTGCCGAGCCTTGAGGGGGCGATCCTCTTTCTCGAACACCAGAGAGGTACAGGGCTGGGAGAGGTCGACCGCGCACTGACCCAGCTGACCCGTACTGGGGCCCTGGAGGGGCTGTGCGGTGTCGCACTTGGTCAGTTCCTCGGCTTCGATCAGGATGCCGATGATCCGACCCTGGGGGGATGGGGCATCGCCGACGTACTGCGCGACCGGCTGACGCGCCTGGGTGTTCCTGTCCTCGGCGGACTCCCTGCCGGACACGGCCTCCACCCTCCGACCATCCCGCTTGGCACTCAGGCCACGATCGACACCGCCGAAGGAACCTTGACGGTTCAGCCAGCCGTCGCCTGACCGACGACCGCTGAAAGGCATTGAGCAGTGCTCCCCGAGTCGAGGAGATCCGGGATCATGAAGCATGCTTCCGCATGACTGGCACCTCACCCAAGACGTTGACGACTTCCTCGCCCGAGCCGGGGACTTCCTGCGCTCGCGCCCCGCCCTACACAACACGCCGCTGACGGACATCGAGAAACTGCGGATACGCAGGCCGGACGCACACGGCCCCGTCACCGCCGTCTTCGGCCGACTGGAGTCCGGAGGCGAGGTCCACGCGGTCTTCTATCTCACTTCGCGCGGCCGCCTGGGCCTCACCCCCCTCTCTGCCGAGCAGACCGACGTCCTCGCCGCCCATCTGGCGGTCCTCGGCCACTCGCCCGCCAACGTCATCGCGGACCACGACACCGCCACCGCATTCGCCGATTCCTGGCAGCGGCAGACGGGCGCGGCCCCAGCACTCTTCTGGCAGACGCATCTCTACCCTCTCGGCACACTTACCCCGCCGCAGCCGCGCCCGGAGGGCCGGGGCCGTCTCACGGGCGGGACAGACCGCGAACACGTCGTGCGCTGGTGCCGTGAGTTCTGCGTCGACGTCGGGGAGCAGTCCTCCATCGACTTGATCGACGCCGGTTCCTGGGACCACTCGCGTTTCGGCGACCGGCACTTCACGTTCTGGGAGACCGCGGACGGCACCCCCACCTCGATGGCGGCCGCGACGTCGGTCATCGGCGGCATGGTCCGGATCGACCCCGTCTACACCCCGGCCCACCTCCGGGGCCGCGGCTACGCGGGCGCCGTTACGGTTGAGGCGAGCCGGGCAGCGCTGGCCGCGGGCGCGACGGACGTCGTCCTGTTCACGGGTCACACCCCTTGGAAGACGGGCGGTTCAGATCTTGACGGCGGTGAGCTTCTCCGGGTTGCGGACGCAGTAGACGGCCGTCACGGCACTGCCGCGAACCTCGACCGAGGTCACCTGATCGAGTACGCCGTCGATGAGCACCGCGACGGAGTGCATCCCGTTGTAGGTGCCGATGCGGATGTCGAGTTCGCCCATGCGGGCGCCCTTGGCCAGGAGGCCGAGGAGTAGCCTGGCCACCTTGTCGGGCCCGACCACGGGGCGCCGCACCGCGTTCACGACCCCGCCGCCGTCGGCCAGGAACACCACGTCGGGTGCGAGCAGGTCCATCAGACCTTGGACGTCGCCGGTAGCGGCCGCCGTCAGAAACCGTTCGGCAATCGGCTGTGCCTCCGCAGGGGTGGCGACCGCAGTGTGCCGTTTCGCGCGCACACTGTTGCGGGCGCGCTGGTTCAGCTGCCGCACCGCGGCCTCGGACTTGCCCACCGCGGCGGCGATCTCCGGGTAGTCGAAGGCGAACACCTCGCGCAACACGAACACCGCGCGCTGGGCTGGGGTAAGGGCCTCCAGTACCAGCAGCATCGCGGTGGTCACGGCCTCCCCGGTGAGCACATGGTCGATGCCGTCGGGTCCGTCGCCGACAACGTCGGTCACCAGCGGCTCGGGCAGCCACGGCCCCACGTACCGCTCCCGACGACGGACGGCCGACCGCAGTACGCCGAGCGACTGCCGGGTGACGACCTGCGCGAGATAGGCCCGCGCGTTCTCCACCGAGGTGTGGCTCACCGACCGCCACCGCAGGTAACTGTCCTGCAGGACGTCTTCGGCGTCGGCCACCGATCCGAGGATCTCGTAGGCGATCGAGAACAGCAGGGCCCTGTGCGCGGTGAACTCGTCCGCGGGGTCCGGCTGTTCGGTCACTTCGGGCCCCGCAGCCAGGCGTAGGTGGCGGTGCGGGCGCCGAACTTCGCGTAGCGGCAGACTCGTTCCTTGCCCATGGCCGCAGTGCGCCCGGCGAAGAACAGCCGCCACACGGTGTCGTCCCTGCGGCCGACCTGCAGCAGCCCGTCGCGCCGGCCCAGGCTCAGCGCCTGCCCGGTGTATCCCATGGAGTAGGGCTTGGGCTTACGGCCTTCGATCATCCGCGCCAGCGTATCCGCTGCGTGCGCGCCTTGAGGCATGGCCGTCGCACAGGCCGCCCGCGCACCGGGAACCGCCGCGCAGTCACCGACGACGAAGATCCGCGGGTCGGTCACGCTGCGCAGATGCTCGTCGACCACCGCACGGCCGTCGGCATCCACCTCCAGCCCACTGCGGGCGGCCAGGTCGGGCACGCCCCCGATCATCGCCCACAGCGTGAGGTCGGAGGTGAACTGCAGGCGCGAGTGGAGACGCACCGTGTCGCCTCCTCCCTCCCCGGCGCCGGGGTCGATCTGCGCGACGGAGTCCTCCACGACCTCCACGTTCAAGCGGTCCAGGCCGGTGCGCACACGCTTCTGCGCCCCCGCCGACAGGCTCGCGGCGATCGTTCGTCCCACGATCCGCACGTGGAGGTCGGGTCGGCCGAAGGCGACTTCGGCTGCCGTCTCGATGCCCGTCAGCCCGCCGCCGATGACGGTGACCGTCCTCCCGCCGGGCAGCCCGGCCAGGGCAGCCCGTGCCCGCTCCGCGCCCTCCCAGGTACCCACCGGGACGGTGCCCGGCAGCGGTGCGACCGTGCTGCCCACCGCAAGGAACAGGTAGGCGAAATCGAGACTCGACCCGTCGCCGAGAGCGACCTCTCCGTCGCTGATCTTGTCGACGGTGTCCAACCGCGTTGCGACCCCTTCGCGCAGCATCGACGTCAGCGGGGTCGTCGCGGCACCGGTCCCGGCGATCTGCTCGTGCAGCCGCACCCGCTCGACGAAGTCCGGACGGGGGTTGATCACCGTAATCTCCGCTGCCTTCACCTTCTTGGCCAGCCGATTCGCCGCGATCGTCCCCGCGTAGCCGGCGCCCACCACAACGACCCTCATGTGTGCCTCCTGTTTTGGAATCAGCTCAGACACGGGATGCAGCCCACCTCGCGCCTGTGACGGACGAGCCGAGTGATCTGCATCACTGAATGCCGAACCGGCAGGCGGCAGGGATGTAGTTCCATTGCAGGGAGGTCGGTGATCAGGCTGAGAGCTCGTCGTCGCGATGATCGGTGCGCCGGGACGGACGGGCTGAGCTCCGAGTAGGAGAAGGCTGAAGCTCGCCTGCGAGCTGCACGCCTCCCGCGATCACACACGGTCACCCGTCGGCCGCCCCATCCGAGAACTGGCGACGGTTGAATACGCGAGCCCACCAGTACCGAGGGCCGACGACAAGCGTCGGACCGCCGGACGGCCGGATCGCCGGACCCGATGGCGGTCCGGCGATCCGGCCGTCCGGCAACCCCATGGACCCCTGGCCCCCGTGGCCGTGGCGGGCCGGGTCCTGCCGCCTCACCGGGGTCCACCCGTCCTCCGTCCCCGCTCCAGCACGGACGGCCATGATTTCCGGGCCGGCCGTGTGGCCGTAGGGACGACGGACCATCAGGAAGGGCCTCTCGTCATGACGCTGACGCTGACCGAGCCCCTCAGCGGGGCGCTGCATGAACTCCTCGCCGCGCGCAGCCTGCGCGAGCGCAACAGGGAACTCGTCCTCGCGCTGGTCGCGGCGGGCAACCGGGGCGAGGTCAACTGCCTCACCCGCCACTGGGCGGGCGCCGCCGAAACGGGCGGGGGCACGCTGCCCGACGGACTGGGGCTGGGGCTGCGGGTCGAGGGCGTCGTCGCCGACAACGACGCCGTCGCCCTGCGCGTGACCGCCCGTGCCCAAGGAGCGGCCTGGTCGCTGGTCGCGGAGCTCCGCTTCGATACCGCGGGCCGAATCGAGCAGTGCCACGACCTGCTCGTACCCAGGACACCGGCGAGCTGACGCGGCCTCGAGGCAGGCGCCCGGTTCCCTCGCCGTGAGGCGGCTTCGGCCCGGCCCCGGCCAGGCCCGGCCCCGGCCAGGCCCGGCCCCGGCCAGGACCGGCCCCGGCCAGGACCGGCTTCGACAGGGCCCGGCCCTCTCCTCCGGGTGCGCGGCCCTGGATCGAGGACCGTTCGGGGGCCGCTGGAGAAAACGGACGCACGGGACGCGGCGGAGCTAGCGTGAAGAGGCTGGGCTGCGGCTTTGTCAGCGTGTGCCGGCCCACCGGGGCCGCGCCGACTCATCGGGCCAAGGGGGCAGTTGCTCGTTCCGTACGGGTGTCCGGGAGGGGGAGACGGATGAACGGCGACCGGCCCGCCGGGGTGTGCGCGGTGATCGACCCCGAGCGGGGTGAGCACGGCACCCTTCAACTGCACGGGATCCTGGACACCGCCTCCTTCCACCGTGCCCTGCACCGCCTCGCGGAACTCCGCCCGGGTGCCCAACACCCGGGATCCCGGCTGCTGCGGCACGGAGCCGCCCTGCACACCCTCGAACTGCCCGGCGGCGACGTGGCACCCGCGCCCGCCGCCGTCGGTCTGCTCGCCGACCTGATCACCGCCGCCCCCGAGCACTGCCCCGACACCGGGCCGCCCACCGCACCGGCGGGACCCTCCTGCCGGACACTGCCGCGCACCGAACCGCTCACCCCCCTTCAGCAGCAGCGCCTCGCCGACGCCCTGGCCCGGCCCGGCCACCAGAGCGAGCAGATCATCTGGCGCTGGTACGGCGCCCTGGACACCGCACGCCTCACGGCCGCCTGGCACGCCGTCGGTGAGCGCGAGAGCGTGCTGCGCACCGCCTTCGTATGGGACCCGCGACCGCGCGCCGTCGTCCTGGACCGCGGCGTCACGGACATCGTCCGCCACCCCCACACCACGGTGGACGGGCGCACGGCGCTGGTGGCCCGTGAGCGTGCCCGCGCCTTCGACCTGCGACGCCCTCCAGCGGTGCGCCTGGCCCTGCTGGACGGCGGCCCCGGGGATGCGGGCGCGCCCTTCACCGACGTACTTCTCACCTATCACCGTGCCCTGCTGGACAGTTGGAGCGTGCGGCTGCTGATGCGCGAGTGCTGCCGCGCCTACCTCGCCGACGGGACACTGCCCGGCGGTGAACGCCGCCCCGACCTCGGTGACTGCGCCCGCCGGCTCGGCGCTCAGGACCCGGACCCCGCCCACGACTTCCGGCGCGACCCCACCCCCCAACCCACACACCAGCCCGCACGCCAACCCACAGGCCAGCCCGCACCCGAGCCGGCCGAGCCCGCACACCAGCCCGCCCACGGGCTCGCATACGAGCCCGCCCCCCAGTCCGCCCTCCAGCTGGAACACGAGCCCGTGCGCCGGCCCGTCGTGCTTCCGTCCGGACCGGACCGGGACGCGGACGGGGTCGGTACCGGCGTGCTGCGCGCCGCCCTGTCCCCGGCCCGCAGCACCCGCCTGGCCCACTGGGCGGCACGCTGGGGCGTCGCGGAGAGCAGCGTGCTCCAGGCGGTGTGGGCCCTGCTCCTCTACCGTTCCGGCCGTTCCGACCGTTCTGCCAGTGCCGCGCCCGCTGCCGCGAGTGTCGGTTTCGGCCTGGACTTTCCCGGCCGCGGACTGCTCCTGGAGGGCATCGAGGGTGTCCCCGGCCCGTTCGAGAACGCGCTGCCCCTCACCGTCGCCCTCGACCCGGCGCTTCGACTGCCCGCGCTGCTGCGCACCCTGCGCGACCTGGTGATGGACCTGTCCGCCTACGAATGGACCACCGCCGGCCGGCCGGCCACTGCCGGGGGCGGGGTGCGGGCCGGCGGTCTGCTCGCCTTCGACTGCGGCCCGCGGCCCGAAGCCGCCTACGGCCGCGAACTGGCCGCGCACGGCATCCGCCTGGAGGAACAGGAGGCCGCCGGGGCGCCCGCCGGGTACGCCCTGCGCCTGCGTGCCGGCCACGACACCCGCCGCGCTCTCGTCCTGACCTGTGCCTACGACCGTGACCTCGTCGACGGCGCCGCCGCCCGTACCCTGCTGGCGCACACCGTACGGCTGCTGCGGCTGCTGCCCGCCACGGCGGGCGCGGCCACCACCGTCGAGGACGTGCTGGCCTGGATGCCGAAGACGGCCACCCCCCGGGTCCCGGACGGCTCCGCCGCCGGGGGCGCGGCGCCGCTGGTGCTGCTGCGGAGCGCGTCGGCGCCCGCGGCGGCCACCGTGTGCCTGCTCGACGTCCCCGGCGCGCCGCGCACCGGGCACCGGGAACTGGTGCGGCACTACCGGGGACCCGAAGCCCTGAACGCGCTGCGGCTCGGTGCCGGCCGCCAGGTGGACCAGGCCCGGGCGCTCACCCGGCTCGCCCGCTCGGGCGGCCGGCTGGTCCTTGGCGGGTACTCCGGCACCGGCGCCCTGGCCTGCGAACTGGCCGGGCAGGTCACCGGATCGGGGGTGCGCCCGCCCCTGGTCGTGGTCGGCGGCGTCGGCCACGATCCGGACGGGCCCCGCAGCCTGGCCGCCGCTCTAGAGCGGGCGAGCGCGTCGGCCGCCCGGCCCTGACACCTCACCCCCACCCCCACAGCCACCCCCCCCGCTTTTTTGCCCGTCGTGCCCGCACGGTTACGGGGGGAAAAGGCCGCCTCTAGGGCCAGTTGATGTCGTCGTCGTTGCCCGGCGTGTCACGCATCGGTGCCGGTCGGCCGGCGAGGCCCGTGCGGGCGGCGCGGCGGGCAGGAACCGCGTGTTTCATCAGACCCTCCGTGGACGCGGACGAGGACAGCTCCCGTGAGCGAGGACGGGCCGGTGCGCAGGTACCGGCCCCGGCGCTTGAGATATTGCCCGCGACCGCTCAAGAACCCCTTGAGGAACACCGGACGAATCCCTCAGGCCCGCACGAACTCCGAGGCACGGCATCTGGCAAAACATTGCCCGCCCCTTGCCTCGCCCCCTACGCTCGGTTGCGGCATCCCGGTGGCACCCGGGGCGATGGCACGCCCCGTCCGCCCCGCGGGCCACCCCCCACCCGTCCGTCCCAGGGAATGGTCACATGCTGCGTCAGCCCGCGTTCGGCCGTCGTCTTCGCAAACTGCGACAGGCCCGCGGGCTGTCCCAGACCGCGCTGGCCGGTGACGGCATGTCCACGGGATACCTCTCCCGTCTGGAGTCCGGCGCCCGCCAGCCCACCGAACGGGCCGTCGCCCATCTCGCCGAACGCCTCGGCCTGGACGCGGCCGACTTCGAGGAACCCGCCGGCGGCTCGCTGGCCCACGCACTGTCGCTGGTCTCCTCCACCGGCTCCGAGGGGGCGATGGAAACCCTCCGCGAAGCCCTGGCGGCCGAGGGACACGAGGCTCCGGTGCTGCGCTGGCAGGCGCTGTGGCAACTCGCCGGACAGCGCCGGGTCCAGGGCGACCACGGCGGCGAGCGGCAATACCTGGAGGAACTGGTACGGCTCGGCGACTCGGTCGGGCTGGTCGCCCTGCGGGTCCGCGGTCTGACCCGCCTCGCCCGCTGCCTGCGCGCGCTGGGCGAGATCACCGCCGCCCTCGACGCCGCGACGCAGGCCCACCACCTCGCCCGCGAGGACGGCCTCGACGTGGAGGACCGTGCCGCGGTACTGCTGGCACTGGTCTCGGTGGAGGCCGAAGCGGGCCGGATGCCCGACGCGCGGGCCCACGCCGACGAACTGGCCGGGCTCGTCGCGGGCCGCAGCGACGCCCTGTGGGCGGAGTCCATGTGGACCGCCGCGGTGGTGCGCCTGAGGCAGGGCGACCACAGCGCCGCGCAGATCTACCTGGAGCAGGCGCTGGAGCAGTTCAGCAGCCGCGAGGACCTCGTGCTGTGGCTGCGCCTGCGGTTCACCGCCAGCCGGCTGTACCTGCAAAAGCAGCCGCCGGACCCGAAGGCCGCCGAGCGGTGCCTGACCGACGCCGAGCCCGCACTCGCCTTCGTCGGCACCCCGGGCCTGCGCCAGGACCTGCTCGCGCTCAAGGCGGACGTTGCCTTCTTCCTCGCCCGCTACGACGAGGTCCACGTCCTGCTCGGCGAACTCGCCGAGATGGAGCTGCGGATGAGCTACCGCGACCGGGTACGCCTGGACATCCTGCGCAACCAGCTGCGTATCCGCTCCGGTGATTCCAGCGGCATCCAGGGACTGCGGGACCTGGCCGAACAGGCCCAGGCCGGCGCCAACATCGACCTGGCCGCCGACATCTGGCGCATCCTCGCCGAATCCCTGGCCGGCTCCGCCGCACACACCGGCCCGGCCGCCTCCGGAACCTGAACGGCCGGCCCCCAAAAGGCCTCCTCAGCGCTCGTACAGATCCTCCGGATCCTTGAGATCCTTCAGCTCCTCCGGATCTTTCAGATCCTTCTGATCCTGCGGATACGTCGTGTGCCAGCCCTGCGGCACGGCGGCCGCCGCCGGCCACGGAGCCCGGTGGCCGGCCGTGTCGGCGAGCACCACGAAGGCGGCGGACGCGTCGTCGAACGGGTCGTCGTGGGCCGCGATGTCCAGCACCCGCAGATTGCCGTACTCGTCCAGGCGGGCGGCGCGGCCGGTGCGCCACATCCGGGCGGTGGCGCCGTCCGGGCCGCCCAACGGGTCGGGCAGGAACCGCCCGCCGCCCGGCCCGCCCGCCCCGGTGTAGCCGCGTGCCACGCCGGCGCCCGCGATGTAGAGGGATCCGGTGCGGCCCGGGCCCACCGGGCGCAGCCGCGCGTCCAGGAGGTAGGCGCGGTGGCCGGGGGCGGGGCGGGCCGGGGCGCCCGGCGGGTGCTCGACGACGAGCCGGGCCTCGGCCCAGCCGCCGCTCACGGTCAGCCCGGCGCCCTCGGTCCTGGCCAGCGACACCAGCGCGCTCAGCACGTCGTCGGCGCCGCCCAGCACCACCCGCGCCCCCCGCCGGCGCAGCCACCCCAGCACCTCGTGCGGCACCTCGCGGGTGAGCGACCCGTCCGGGACGTGCACCCGCGCGCCGCGGACCAGGGCGCCCAGCAGCCCGATCGCCGCGTCCCCGTCCGGGTAGCCGGACACCAGCCAGGCCGCGTCGGCCCGTGTCGCCGCGGTCAGCGCCTCACCGCCCACCGCGACGGTGCCGCCCTCGCCGGGCAGCAGCAGGAGCGGATCACCGGCGCGCAGCGGCCGGGTCCGGTCCGCCTGCGTCACCGGCCAGTGCCCGGCCGGCCGGGCACCGGCCGTGTCCTCGCGCACCAGGCGGGCAGCTCCCGGCACGGCCGGCAGCAGCAGGTCCGCCATCTCGTCGAGCAGCAGCACCACCGGGTGCAGCGAGGCGGCGAGGTCCAGCGACGGGTCGGCCACCGCCAGCGCGGCCCCGGTCTTCGCCACCGCCAGCGCGGCCACCGCGAACCCGGCCGGTGAGGACAGCGCGGTCAGCACACAGCTGCCCGGACCGGCCCCGTGCTCGATCAGGACATGCGCCAACAGGTCGGAACGGGCGTCGAGTTCGGCATAGTCCAATCCCTCCACAGCGAGCGCCCCAGGAGCCTGCGCGACCTGCGCCGCGAACAGCGCGGCCGCATCCTGCTGTACGAGCGGCACCCGCGCCCCCGCCCACACCCCGCCCCCGCAGACCGCGCCGGGCAGCGGCCGCAGCCCGCTCAGCCGGGTCGCGGGGGCGTCGAGGACCGAGCGCAGCAGGGCGGTGAGCTGGTCGGTGAGGGCGGCCGCGGCCCGCTCGCCGAGCGTCTCGTGGCGGAAGGCGACGGTGACCGCGATCCCGGCCGCCTCGCCCGCCGGGCCCTGCCGCTGCGTCAGCGTCCACCCCAGGTCCGCGGCCGGCACCGCGGGCGTGCAGTGCTCGGCCCGCACCGACAGCCCGGCCGCCTCGAACCGGCCGGCGCACTCCTGCACCACCGCCAGCGCCACCCCGCCGGGCAGCGCCGCCAGCGCCGCGTCACCGTCCCGGTAGGCGGCCAGGTCCCCCGCGCGGACCCGGCGCAGCAACTCGGTGAAGGACGGATCACCCGAGGTGTCCACCGTCAGCGCCAGCACCCGCCCGTAGGGGCCGACCGCCTCGCGCAGCGCGGCGGTGTCCCGCGCCGGGACGGGCGCGGCCACGGTGACGGGGTCCTGCGCGCCGAGCCGGCCGAGCAGGGCGGCGAGCGCGGCGTGCACCACCATGAACAGGGTGGCGCCCTGCCCGGCGGCCAGGCGGGTGAGCCGCGCGTGCAGGTCCGCGTCCAGAGCGGTCTCCAGGGTGCCGTAGGAGGCGTGGCCGCAGCGCGGTCCGCTGCCCGGCAGCACGGCGGGCGGCCGGTCGCCGAAGACCGCGCGGGGCGCCGCGTCCAGCCCGGCGGGGGAGCGGTGCGGGGTGCCGCCGCCGGCCCGCGCCCCGTACGCCCGGGCCAGGTCGGCGGCCAGCGGCACATGCGACCACAAATCGACCGAGTCGGCGGGCAGGGCCAGTTCCAGCAGATGGTCCCCCGCCGCCAGTGTCCGCAGCCGGGTACCGGCCGAGCCCAGCCGGGAGTTGCGCAGCGCCTCATGGCGCCGCCCGAGATCCTCCAGGGCCGCCTCCAGGGCGCGCCGGTCCAGCGGACCGCGCAGCCGCAGCGAGAACACGCGGCTGTCGCCGGCCGTGTCACCCGGCCCGGTCACCGCCGCGGGCGCGTCGCCGACGAGCGCGGCGAACGCGGCCGGGGTCGGAGCCCCGTCCAGCGCCCGGCTGCCCGGGTCGCAGCCCAGCGTCTCGCGGACCCGGGCCAGCAGCCGGGCCGCCGCCGCACGGTTGCCGCCGATGCGAAAGAAGTCGGACTCGGCCCGCACCAGGTGCCGGGGCAGGCCCACCACCTCGGCGAACAGATCACGGACGATCTCCTGGACCGGCGTGCCGGGCTGGGTGCCCCCACGGCCGACGGTACGGGCGGGCACCGCCAGCGCCGCCCGGTCCACCCCACCGGAACCGTCCAGCGGCAGGGCCGGCAGGGTCATCAGCGCGGACGGCACCATGTACTCCGGCAGCCGCTCCCGCAGATGGGCACGCAGGACCACCTCCAGATCGACCGCGTCCTCCAAAGCAGCCGGAATATTGGCCCACCCCACCACCCCGGCCCACCCCACCACCCCGGCACGGCCTTCCACCCCGGCACGGCCTTTCGCTCCGGTCCAGCCTTCCGCCCCGGTACGGTCTTTCGCTCCGGTCCACCCCTCCGGTCCGGCGCAGCCTTCCGCCCCGGCACGGCCTTCTACCCCGGTCCACCCCTCCGGCCCGGTGCAGCCTTCCGCCCCGGCACGGCCTTCTGCCCCGGCCAACCCCTGCGCCCCGGCGAAGCCCTCCACTCCGGCACACCCCTCCACTCCGCCACACCCTTTCGCTCCGGTGCAGCCCACCCCGGTGCAGTGCTGCGCCCCGCTGCCGGACCCCGATCCGGTGCGCCCCCGAGCCCCGCCGCCGGCCCCCGTGCCGGGCGGTGCGTACACGCCCGTCACCACACCCGCGGGCACTTGCGCGGGATCCAGGAGGACGATGTCGAGGAGCTCGGGGCTCTCGCCCCAGGTGGGCAGGGCCCGGTAGCCCAGACGCTCGGCCCGCTCGCACAGGACCTCCGGGTCGGGCGCGGGCGCGTCCTGCGGCGCCAGGTCGATGCTCTCCAGGGGATCGAAGAGGGACCGCATCGCCGCGTACTCGTCGTGCACCCGGCGGTTGGGCACCCCGGCCAGACGCAGCACGGCAGGCCGCGCCGCAGTGAGCCGGTCCACGGCCTCCAGACCGCCGCAGCCATCCGCGCCCCAGCGCACGACGGGCGCACCGCAAAGGTCGGCGACCGGCTCGGCGGTGGAGAGCACCACGTCGTAGCGGTAGCGGGTCAGCTCGTTGTGGTGTGAGCCCCGCTTGACCCGCACGTCGACCGCGCGCACGGCGGGCAGCTCCCGGGCGAGCGCGCCGAACAGGGCGGGGGAGAGCAGCAGTTCGCTCTCCGCCGCGCACCGGCGGTCGACGGCGCGGCGCAGCGCCTCCCGGTCGCCCTCGGCGGCACCCGGCCGGGCCAGCGCGATCCCGGTCCGCAGGCAGCGGGCGAGGTCGAGGCTGCGCACATCGCCGAGGAACAGCGAGCCGCCCGGGGCGAGCAGCGGCAGCACCCGCTCGATGACCATGCGCAGGCGGGCCAGGCCCGGAAAGTACTGGATCACCGAGTCGACGACGATCGTGTCGAAGTGGCCAGCGGGCAGTCCGCCGGTGTCCTCGGCGCCACGGCAGTCCAGCCGCACCTTGTCCCTCAGCGACGGATCCGCCTCCACCCGCGCGGTGAGCGCGGCGATCGCGGCGGGGGAGGAGTCGGTGGCCCAGTACTCGTGGACCTCCTCGTCGCGGGCGAGGCGGCCCAGCAGCAGCCCGGTGCCCACACCGATCTCCAAAACCCTGCGGCGCGCCAGCTCCCGGATCCGGCCGAGGGTGGCGTGCCGCCACTCCCGCAGGTCCTCCAGCGGGATCGGCAGGGCGTCGTAACTGCTGGTCCAGCCGGTGAAGTCGTCACCCGCCCCCCGGCTCGCGGCATCCGCGTGGAGCGCATCGCGGATCTCCTTCCACCGGGCGCTCTGCGCGTCCTCCTCGGCCGCCGCCGGAACCACGACGGCCGGCACCACATGCGCCACCAGCCGCCTGTCGCCGTCCGCGCCCTCGTGCAGGGACACCGCGGCGGCGGACACCGCCGGGTGCGCGCTCAGCACCGACTCGACCTCACCGAGCCCGAAACTGCGCCCGCACAGCTCGACCCGGTCCTCCACCCGCCCGGCCGCCTCCCGCCCACCGCCGTCCCCGCCCGCCCGGACGGAGGGACCGGCACCCGACACCAGGGCGGCCCACACCAGGGCGGCGACCGCACCGAAGCCCAACCCGGCACCGGCCGCCACGCCGTCGCAGTCCGGCCGCGGAGGGCCGGCGTCCTCGATGAGGTCCAGCACCGTACGGTGCGGCACGACGACCCCCTCGACGGCCCCGGCGGCGCCGAAGGAGTAGCAGACACACAGGGCGTCGTCCGGGCCGGTGGTCTGCTCGGGCAGGGCGTCGGAGCACCGGGCGATCCCGGGCGCCTCGGCGTCCAGCGCGAGGACCACCGTGTCCAGACCCGCGTAGTCCCCGGCGTCCGCGCTCCCGGTCAGCACCGCGACGGCCGCGCTGTCGCGTACCACCAGCCGCCGCCGCTCCACCCGCTCGGCGGGATCGAGGGGGACGTAGGCCGCTCCGGCCCGCACGATCGCGAGGAACGCGGTCACCGTCTCCGGGCCCGGCCGCAGCGAGGTCACCACCCTGTCGCCGCGGCCGATGCCGCGCTCCCGCAGACGGGCGGCGAGACGATTGGCCGCGCGGCCCAGCTCCCGGTAGGTGAGGCGGCCGCCACGGCCGTCGTCCTGCCCGGGGTGGTGCACCGCGACCGCGTCGGGACGCTTCTGGACCTGCTGCTCGATGAGGTCGGAGATGGACATCGGGTACCGCTCCTTATGACAGCGCCTTCCGGCTTGGCAAAACGTTGCCTGAATGTTGGCAATGGTGGCCTGAGGTGGCGTCCTGACGTGGTCGAGCGGCGCTGGAGTCGCTGGTGGCAAGGGGGTGTTGCCGCCGGGACGGGAGCGCGAGGTTGCCAAGGGGCCCCGAGCGGGGGAGTGCCCGGCGATCACCCGGGCCGCGTCCCGCACACGGTCTCGCCCCGAAAACGCCGAAGCCCCCGCCGGGCATGGCTGCCTGCGGGGGCGTCACGGGCGGGCACGGATGCCCGGATACGGATCAGACGCTGGCGACGGCGGGAGCGGTGGGCCAGTCGATGCCGCCGGTCTGGATCGCGGTCGGGGCGACGGGCCAGTCGATGCCACCGGCCTGGACGGCGGCGGGGGCGACCGGCCAGTCGATGCCACCGGCCTGGGTCGTGGAGACCGTCTTCGCCGTCGCCGGCCAGTCGATCGCGTCCGCGGTGGTGGTGCCGGCGGCGGAGAAGGCGGCGAGAGCGGCGGCGGCGACGGCGATGCGGGCGATGCGGTTCATGGCGGGCTCCTCGGTGTCAATTTCGTTTTCGTTGCTTGGCAACCTTCTGCCAAGAAGATTGGCAACAAAAGCTCGCAAATTGGTCGGGAATGGGTCGATTCGGACTCAAGGTGCACGCCAGGAACACCTCAGAAGGAGGGCGGGCGCCATGGATTTGCCTAGAAAAACATGCCCTGAGCTGCGAAAACGAGAATTCTTGGCAGATCCGGAAACGCTCTGGCAATGCTTGGCAATTCCTGGAGAACCGGGGCGGAAGCGGCCGGGATCCCTGTCGCCGGCCCCGTACTAGAGCCGTGCCTGAGCCGGTCCTGTCCGAGGTTGCCAAACCTCCGGCACTCCAGGCAAGGTGTTGCCAAGAAGTAGGCAATCATTTGCCTCACCTGTGGGGGGAGGCCCCTGAAGTGAACGAGAAGACCCACGGTGACCGCAGGATCCACCTCGACCCGGCCGGTGCGGGACGCATGCCCGCGGCCGTACGGGAGGTCCTCACCGAGTGGACCCGTTTCGAGGACCGCTACGGCCCCTACGAGCTGGACGAACGCCTCGAAGACGTCTTGCACCGGCAGATCCACGAGCACCTGGCCGCCCTGCTCGGCGCGCCGCCCGGGGACACCTACGCGTGCACCGGCGCCGCCGACGCGTTCGCCGCCGTGCTGTCCCGGCTGCCGCTCGGCTCGCGCGACCGCGTCTGGACGACTCCCTACGAGTCGGCCGCCAACCTCAGCACCCTCTTCGCGCTGCGCGCGCGCACCGGCTGCCGGCTGGAGGTCGTACCGCTGCGCCCCGACGGCGACCTCGACCTGGAATGGATGGCACGGCACATCGGCGGCGACGTCGCCCTGGTCTGCGTCCCCTACGTCCCCTCGGGCTGCGGCATCGTCCATCCCGTCGAGGACATCGGACGCATCCTCGCCCCGCACCGGTGCCTGTACGCCGTCGACGCCTCGTACGCGGCGGGCCAGCTCCCCGTGGACGCCGCCCGCATCGGCTGCCACCTCCTGACCGGGGACGGCTGGAGGTTCCTGCGCGGCCCGCACACCGCCGGATTCGCCTGCGTGGCACCACGGTTGCGCGAGGCACTGGCCCCGCACGGCGGCCTGCCCCTCGTACCGCCGCACGGAGCCGCGGCCGCCGCGCTGAACGAGGCCCTGGCCCTGCACGCGGCCGTGCCCCCGCGCACCGCCCTCGCACCCGGCCTGCGCGCCGCCGTCGAGGACACGGCCGGCACCGAACTGATCGCCCCCGGACGCCTCCAGAGCGGCATCGTCACCTTCCGGCACGAGGACGTGCCGGCCGCACTGGTACGCCGCCGGCTCGCGGACCGCGGCGTCGTCGTATGGAAGACGGTCGCCGAGGAGGTCCCGCTGTACCTGCCGAAACGCGGTGTCGTCACGGCCGTGCGCGCATCCGTGCACCACGACAACTCGGCCGGGGACATCGAGCTGTTCGCCGACGCCCTCAAGGACGCCGTGACACGCCCGCTTCCCGCGCCCGCCCGGCACCCGGCACCGGCCGCACCCGCACCGGTGCCGCATGCCGTGCCCTCCCGGCCGGCGGAGCCGGGGATCCCGCGCGCGCGGCCGGCCGGCCGGCGGCACCTGACCCTGGTGCCGGACCGGCCACCGGCCACCGGCCCGCTCCAGCCCGGCGCGTGAACCGCCCACGGACCGGCCTGCTCCCGTTCGGCGCGTGAACGGCCCACGGACGCCCGGCTCCCGCCCTGGGTGCCGGCAGCCCGAGCGGCCGGGGTGAGGGCGGGCCGGGCGCGAGCGGTGCCCGCGCCCGGGCCGGGGTACGTAGGCGTGTGAACGGGCCGTCCCGCATGTGCAGTTCGCCGCCTGACCGGGGTGAGGGCGGGCCGGGTGTCAGTGGTGCCCGCGCCCGGGCCGGGGTCCGTAGGCGTGTGAACGGGGCGTCCCGCGTGTGCAGTTCGCCGCCTGACCGGGGTGAGAGCGGGCCGGGTGTCAGTGGTGCCCGCGCCCGGGCCGGAGTCCGTACGCGTGTGAACGGGCCGTCCCGCGCGTGCAGTTCGCTGCCGGGCCGGGCATCGGCTGCGCGTCCCGCTCCCCGTACCGCACGGGGGCCGGCCGTCGGACCGACGGCCGCACCGGGCCCGGGAGGAGGCCCCGGGCCCGGCTCGGCCGGTTGTTCGAGCGAGGTGCGAGGAGTGCCCAGGCGCATCCCGAGTCCGGTCGTGTTCTCTCCAGGTGCGGTCACTGATCGGCAGTGGCCCCAAAGGAGGTTCGCATGGCTCTGCGCGACGTTTTCCAGTCCCTCAACGAGACCGACGCCGTCGCTTCGCCGGCTGAGTCGCGTCTGGCGGGCGAGGGCGTCCTCGACCCGGAGAAGGCCGCCGTCCTCAGCAACAACGAGGAGGCCGCGGACGCCCCCATGACCGTCCTCAGCCAGATCAACGAGGCCTGAGCAGCACGACAACGCGGCCGCCTGGGAGCGAACTGCTCCCAGGCGCCCCGGACCGGAAAGGTTGGCACGCGCATGACCGCAGCCACTCCTCTGCCTGCCGCCCTGACCGGCAGGCTCCTCGGCGACACCTCCTGGGGCCTCGGCCACCGCGTCGAGAAGCAGGCCGTCGATCCCGGCGCCCTGCTCACGTCGGACACCGTGCGGCGCCTGCTCGACGCCAGCCTCCTCAAGTGGCCCTACTTCACCCTGCTCAAGCACGGTGAGGTGCCCACCGTGTCGTCGTACACGACGAAGCGGGACGTGATCGGGCACAAGGCCGCCGGATTCGCCGACGCGCGGGCCGTCGCCCGCCACATGGCGGCCGGCGCCTCCCTGAAGCTCAACCAGGTAGGGGACTGGCACCGGCCCACCCGCGCCATCGCGCGGCAGCTGGAGGAGCTCCTGCCCGTGGCGGTCAACTCCTACGTCTTCCACACGCCCGAGGAGTCGCGCGGCATGCTCCCTCACCGGGACGCCGCCCATGTGCTCGCCATCCAGCTCGAAGGCCGCAAGGAGTGGCACCTGTACGCCGAACCGGACCAGGTCGGCGCCTCGGCGGGCCTGGACGTGGACGCCGCCCGGCCCACCCACGTCTTCACCCTCGAACCCGGTGACGTGCTGTATCTGCCGCACGGCTGGCCGCACGACGCCGTCGCCCGCGGCGGCGACTCCCTCCACCTGACGTTCACGCTCACCGAGCCGACCCCGGAGGACCTCGTCGACGCGCTCCTGCGCGGCTTCCTCGACGACGAGCACGACCTCGTCCACCACTTCCACACCCGCCCGCTCCCGGCCCGTACCGGCGAGGTCCGCTCGGCCCTGACCGAACGGGCCAGGACGCTGGAGAGCGGCCACTGGGCGCGCACGGCACTCGAAACGATGCGGGAGGCGATCGGCTGATGTCGACCACGACCACCGAGAACCCTCGGGCCGCCGCACCGGCGCGCCCCACCGGCCAGGACACCGGCCAGGACACCGGCCGGGACACCGTGTACGGCGTGGTGCCGGACCGCCTGGAGCACCTGGTCGGCGACATCGAGGCCTTCTTCCGCGAGCACTGGGCGAACCAGCCCGTCGTCCTGCGCGCGCACAGCGACCTGAGCCTGCTCATCACCGAGCAGGAGATGTGGGACGAGGTCGACTGCGGACTGCTGTCCCGGCCGTACTTCACCATCTTCAACGAGGGCGTGCGCACCGCGATCAGCGACATGACCCGCAAGCGCACCGTCGTGGGCCATGAACTGCCCGGCTTCATCGAACCGGAGCGGATCCGCGAGGACTTCGCCGACGGCGCCACGTTCAAGTTCAACCAGGCCGAGCACTGGCACCCGCGCATCCGCACCCTGGTCAAGGCCCTGGAACCGCACTTCAGCGGCGGCCTGGAGGCGTTCGTCTTCCTCAGCCCGCCCGGCAAGACGGCGATGCAGGCCCACATGGACGGCGCGCACGTCTTCATCCTCCAGGTCGCCGGCGTCAAGGACTGGGTGGTGGGCCGCGTCGACGAGACCTCCACCAGCGACTCCGTCCTGCACGAGGGCGCCATCCCCGACGAGCGCCGCATCGAGGTGACGCTGCGCCCCGGCGACGTGATGTACATGCCGCACGGCACCCCGCACTACGCGACCGCCCGCGAGGGCAACTCCATCCACGTCGCCGTCACCGTGGAGGAGCCCACCGCCCAGAACCTCGCCGAGGTGTTCCTCGCCGGCTTCCTCGGCGATCCCGCGTTCACGGCCCTGCACGAGGGCCACCACCGGCACTCCCTCACCGAGCGCACCGAACTGCTGCGCCGGGCACTGCTCGCCCATCTTGGCCGAGCCGACGAGAACGCCGCGGCCCGCGCCGCCGTCACCCTGCGCCGGGAGCACCGGTGACCGGGCCGCGGGCATCGCGCCACGCGCCCTGGATGAGCGGCGGGGGGCCCGCGGCCGTCAGCGAGGGCACTCTGCGCACCGCCGGCCTCGACGCCACCTGGGCCCGCCTCGAACCACAGCTCGCCGCCCGCGGCATCACCCGGGTCGCCGACCTGACCGGCCTCGACATCCTCGACGTGCCGGTGTGGACGGCGATCCGGCCCGCCGCCGCCACCCTGGTCGCCAGCGCCGGCAAAGGCATCTCGCACACCGCCGCCCGCATCTCCGCGGTGATGGAGTCCCTCGAGGTCGCCGTCGCCGAACAGGCCCGCCCCGCCGGCGTCACCCACGCCGCCGCCCGCACCCTGGCCCCCGGCTACAGCGTCGACGAACTGACCCTGCACCCCGTCTCCCTGGTCGACGACCGCACCGTCCTTCAGTGGACCCAGGGCTGGGACCTGGCCTCCGCCGCCCCCGGCCTCGTCCCCTCGGCCGCCGTCGGACTGCGCGGCTGGGCCGCCGCCCGCTGGCAGCCCCCCACCTTCGTCACCACCACCAACGGCCTGGCCTCGGGCAACGACCACATCGAAGCCACCCTCCACGCACTGCTGGAGACCGTCGAACGCGACGCCCTGGCCCGGCTGCGCCCCGGCGAGGCGATCGCCACCGACCTGGACACCCTGGGCGACAGGCTCGGCGCGGTCGTCGCGCGGATCCACGCCGCCGGCGCCGACGTCGCCCTGGAACGCATCCCGTCCATAGCGGGCACCTGGGCCTACACCTGCTGGCTCACCCAGCCCGAGATGTGGCAGATCTTCGCCGGGTCCGGCTGCCACACCGACCCCGCGATCGCCGCCGAACGGGCCCTGCTGGAAGCCGTCCAGAGCCGCGGCTCCACCATCAGCGGCGGCCGCGACGACATCCCCGAGTGGACCTTCCGCCGCCTGGGCGCCCCACCGGACCGGCCCCGCCCCACCCCCGCGCACACCGAACCGATGCCCACCGCCACGACCGGACCGGCCACCTCCCTCGGCGAGGTACTGGACGGCCTCGTCACCGCCGTGCACCGCACCACCGGCCGGCCCGTGATCGCCGTCGACCTCACCCCGGACCGCCGGCCCTGGCCCGCCGTCGTCCAGATCTTCGCTCCAGGACTCGGGCTCACCCTGCACCACCCCCGCCCGCAGTCCCTCGCCAGCAGGAGCTTCGCGTGACCCCCCGCCGCATCGCCTTCGTCGGCCCGACCCTGCCCGCACAGCACCGGCCCGCGGGCTGCTTCGAGTACCGGCCGCCCGTCAGACACGGCGACCTTTTCGACCTGTGCCTGCGGCCCGGCGACCAAGTACTGATCATCGACGGCGTCTACCAGCACTTCGCACCCATCCGGCACAAGGAGATCCTCGCCCAGCTCGCCCGCGGCGTGCACGTCGCCGGCACCGCCAGCCTGGGCGCACTGCGCGCCGCCGAACTGGACGGCTTCGGCATGCAGGGCCTGGGCCAGGTGTACGGCCAGGCCCGCGCCGGACGTCTGAGCGCGGACGCGGACGTCGCCGTCCTCCACGCCGACGACAGCGCGGGCGCCCGCCGCCTGACCCAGGCGATGGTCTGCGTGCGCCACGCACTCACCGAACTGACCGAAGCCGGCAAACTGGAGCCCGGCCAGGCGGCCCGCCTCGAACAGGCCGCCGCCCGCCTGCACTTCACCGAACGCTCCGCCACGGGCCTGCGCCACGAAGCCGGCCCCGACCGCGACGCCATGCACCTGCTCCTGGACCATCTGGAGCGCCACGGCGACATCAAGACCCGCGACGCCCGCCACGCCCTGGACACCCTGGCCGCCCGCCCCGTCCCAGCGCCCTCCCGCACCACCGCCGGCGCCGAGACGTGGACCAGCTCCTACGGCAGGGAATGGGACTTCGAGCACCGCCCGCTCAAACCGGGCTCCGCCGTCGGCGCCCGACTCGCCCTGGCCTGCCTCCAGTTGTTCGCCACCGACTTCCCCGACCGGCACCGCGCCTACGCCCTGCGCCTGGCCGCCGCCACCACCGGCCGCACCGGCCCGGCCGGGTCACTGCTGAGCGCGGCCGGGTTCGCCCCGGCCACCCGCCCCTACGCCCGCCTCGCCCGCGCCACCGAGGCCACCGCCCACTGGACCGCCGACGAACGCCTGCTCGCCCGCACCTTCCGCCTGCCGCCCGGCCGCCTCGTCTACCAGGACCTGCCCGCCGAAGCCGTCGCCGCCGACACCCTGGACGAACTGGAGCAGCGCTGCCTGAGACTGCTGCTGCCGCCCCTCGCCCAGGCCCTGCCCGCCACCCAACGGCACACCGTACTGCGGCAGTTGTGGCAGGCCGGCTCCGACCACGACTACCGGCTGTGCGCGCTGGAACGCGGCTTTCGTGACACCGCGGAAGCCGCCCGCCTCGCCGGCGCCTTCGACCTGGCCCTGATCGCACGCCTGCTCCAGGCGCCGGCGGCGGCCCGATGACCCCCACCGCACCAGCCACCACCACAGAAGCCGCCGGCACAGAGGTCCCCGGTGCAGAGGTCCCCGGCGTAGAGGCCACCGGTGCAGAGGTCCCCGGCGCACAGGCCACCACCCGCCTCGCCGCGGCCCTGGCCCTGGCCGAGGCGCACTGCACCGAACCGCGCCCCAGGGAGATCGCCGCCTACGGCGACGACGGACTGCTGCTGCGCGTCGACGTACCCACCCGGCACGGCGCCGAACACCCGCACCTGGTGCACTACCGGCGCCGCCCCGACGGCACCTGGGACGCCGGCTGGACCCTGCCCTGGGCCACCCAGGCCCTGCCCGTGCCCGGCGGCTACGTCTGCGTACGCCGCGCCGACGGGCGCACCCTGGTGGAACTGCGGCCCGCCGACGGCGGCCCCGAACAGCTCCTGCTCGCCACCCCCGGACGCGTCGGCGCCCTCGCCCCCCGACCCGGCGGCGGCCAGATCGCGGTCACCACCAGCACCTTCGGCGGACCCGGAGAACACCCCCAGGACCTGCTCGCCGGCTCCGACGCCGTATGGGCCCAGGGCTCCGACATGACGCTCAGCCACGCCAAACAACCCCAAGGGGAGTGGCAGGTCCACCTCGTGCCGCTGGACGGCACCGGCCCGCGCCTGCTCACCCCCCACATCCCCGCCGACCTCGCCCTCTCCGGCGAAGCGGCCTGGGCCACACCCGCCACCCTGTTCCTCGGCGCCCTGCGCCACCACCGCCACGGCGTACGCAACTTCGGGCTGCTCTCCCTCGCCGTCGACCAGGGCGATACGACCCGCGAACTCTTCTCCGACCGCGTCGACCTCTGCTACCCCGTACCCGGCCCCGGCGGCCAGGTCGCCTACCTGGGCACCACCCCGCGCCACGACAACACCCCCATCACCCAGTTCGCCTGCCTGGTCGGCGAACAACTGCACCCGCCCCTGCTGCTGCCCGCCCAGGACGGCCTGTGGCAGCGCCCGGCCGGCTGGGACGGACCACGCCGACTGGTGTGCACCGCCGAGTCCGGACCCCGCCGCACCCTGTACGTCCACGACCTCGACCATGCCACCTGGCGGCCGGTGCCCGCGGCCGCGTCGGTGATGAACGCCCGCGTCCACGACGGCCGGGCCGCCGTGCTGACCTCCGCCCCCGACACACCCCCCGCCCTGGAAGTGACCGCACTGCACCCCGGCCCCCTGGGCGAACACGTCGTGTCCGCCGAGGCACCCGCGCGGCCGGGCCGGCTCCAGTACCGGCGCCAGCGCATCCCCGGCCTGGACGGCGACGTCGCCAGCTGGGTGTGCCTGCCCGACCACGGCACCCCCCACGCCACCGTCGTCCTCTTCCACGGCGGCCCGTTCCAGAGCTGGAGCGAATGGTCCTGGCGCTGGAACCCCTGGCCCTTCGTCGCCTGCGGCCTCGCCGTCGTCCTGGTCGAACCCCCGCTCAGCCTCGGCTACCCCGACGCCGTCCGCACCGGCTGGCGCCAGTGGCGCGGCGGCATCGCCGCCAGCGCCGCCGCCCAGGTCGAATCCGTCCGCGCCGCGGAAGGCCTGCTCGACTCCCCCCTCGCCCTCATGGGCGGCAGCTTCGGCGGCTACCTCGCCCTGACCACCGCCGACTCCCTCAACCCCGACCTGGTCGTCGCGCACGCCGCCCCCCTCGACCTCACCCAGGTCGCCGAGGGCAGCGACGTCGGCTGGCAGTGGATCCGCGAGTTCGGCGACCCCACCGAATGGCGCCCGCTCTACCAGATCAACAGCCTCGCCCCACGCGCCGTACGGCCCGGCACCCGGGTCCTGCTCTCCCACGGACTCCAGGACGGACTCGTCCCGCCCACCGAGACCCTGCGCACCCACCGCGCCCTCGCCCGCCAGGGCGTCCGCAGCGAGGTGGCGTTCTTCCGCTCCGAGGCACACCCCCTCAGCCGGCCCGGGAACATCCGCGCCTGGTACCGCTGGGTCCTGTCGGCCGTCACCGACGAACTCACCCCGAAAACCACCGACACCCCCACGGAGGCGACCCCATGACAATCCGTCACCTCATCACCCGCCTCCGTGGCCACCAACACCCGCACAGGGGTGTTGCGATGACCATCCGTCACCTGACCGCCCGCTCCGCAGCCACCGACACCCCTGCGGAGGAGCCACAATGACAAACCGTCAGGTCGTCACCCGTTCTACCGTCGCCGACGGTCTCACCGCCCTCGGGGTCCGCCCCGGTGCCACCGCCATCGCCCACACCTCCCTCAGCTCCTTCGGCCACGTCGTCGGCGGAGCGCACAGCGTCCTGCTCGCCCTGCGCGACACGCTCGGCCCCCGGGGCACCCTCGTCATGCCCGCCTTCACCCCCCAGCTGTGCCACCCGCACACCTGGCGCGCGCCCGACCTCGCCCGCGCCGCCGCCGACCCGCACATCGCCGCCCAGATGCCCCCGTTCGACCCCCGCCGCACCCCGGCCGCCCGCACCATGGGCGTGCTGTCCGAACTGCTGCGCACCCAGCCCGGCACCCTGCGCTCCCGCCATCCGCACGTCTCCTTCGCGGCCCAGGGCCCCCGCGCCGAGGCCATCGTGCGCGAGCACCCCGCGGCCTGGCGGCTCGCCGCCCACGGCCCGCTCGGCCGGCTGTGGGACCTCGACGCCCTCGTCCTGCTGCTCGGCGCCCCCTGGCACAAGACCACCGCCCTCCACCTCGCCGAGTACGCCACCGCCTATCCGGGCCGCAAGGCCGGCCTGTGGGCCGTGCCCGAACCCGACGGACACGGCGGCAGCCGCTGGCGCCAGGTTCCCGAACTCCTCGTGTGGGAAGGCGACTTCGACGCTCTCGGCGCCGCCTACGAAACCTCCGGCGCCCCGCTCGCCGGCGCACACATCGGCGGCGCCCACTGCCGGGCCGTCCCGCTGCGCGACCTGGTGCGCTTCGCCTGCCGCTGGCTGGCCGAACACCGCGACCTGAGCCGGGGAGTTGCCCCGCCCGGCTGGCGGGACGTGGTGGATGCTGAGTCCCCGGTGCCCGCCGGACGACTCGGCGCGGCGCACACCGACCCGGCGGCCAAGGAGCCCATCCCATGAGCAGCGAAGTGTCCCTGCGTCCCGTCGTCCCCGGCGATCTCGACCTCTTCGAGCGGGAGTTCAGCACCGAGGACGGCGCCGGCCCCTTCCAGTGGTTCGGCTTCACCTCCGCCCACCGGCTGCGCGACCGCTTCGACCAGGACCGCCTCCTGGGCCCCGAGGGCGGCATGCTCACCATCACCGCCGCAGGCGAGGCGGTGGGCCGCGTCGAGTGGTTCGCCTCCGCCTGGGGACGCCCCGCGACCTCCTCCTGCTGGACCATCGCCATCGCGCTGGTCCCCGCCGCCCGCGGCCGCGGCACCGGCACCACGGCCCAGCGCCAAGTCGTCGAGTACCTCTTCGCCCACACCCGCGCCGAACGCGTCCAGGCCTTCACCGACCACGCCAACCTCGCCGAGCAACGCGCCCTGGAAAAGGCCGGCTTCACCCGCGAGGGCACCCTGCGCTCCGCCCAGTGGCGCTCGGGCCGCTGGCACGACCAGGTTCTCTACTCGGTACTGCGCACCGACACACCCCTGTGGGACGAGGAGCCCCATTGACCTCCCCCGCCTGTAGGAGGGGATCCCGGCGGTCGCCCGCCGGGTTTCCTGCTTCACCGACGACCGCCCCGTCCGGGAGGATCCCGTTGAGGTCTTACACCGTCTCCACAGGCAGACGCCGCCAGCCCGGCGGCCAGGATGTTGCGTGCCGCGTTCACGTCCCTGTCGTGCACGGACGCACACGCGTCGCACGTCCACGTGCGGACGTTCAGCGGCAGCTTCTCGCGGACCGTACCGCAGGATCCGCACAGCTTGGTGCTGGGGAACCAGCGGTCTATCACGACAAGTTGGCGCCCGTACCAGGCGCACTTGTACTCCAGCATGGAGCGGAGTTCAGTCCACGACGCATCCGAGATGGCGCGCGCGAGGCGGCCGTTCTTCAGCAGGTTGCGGACGGCGAGGTCCTCGATCACGACCGTTTGGTTCTCACGGACGAGACGAGTCGACAGCTTGTGCAGGAAATCCCGGCGCCGGTCGGCGGTCCGGGCGTGGATGCGGGCGACTTTCACGCGGGCCTTGGCCCGATTGTTCGAGCCGTTGACCTTGCGCGACAGCTTCCGCTGCGTACGGGCCAGCCGGGCGCGGTCGCGCCGCTCGTGCTCGAGGTTGGCGATCTTCTCCCCGGTGGACAGGGTCACCAAGGAGGCGATCCCCGCGTCGAGGCCGACAGCCGCCACCCTGGCAGGGGCCGGAACGATGGTGTCCTCGCACAGCAGGGAGACGAACCAGCGGCCCGCGCTGTCACGGGACACGGTCACTGTCGTCGGCTCCACCCCTGGAGGCAGGGGACGCGACCAGCGGATGTCCAAAGGCGCGGCCATCTTGGCCAGGGTCAGGGTCCCCCCGCGCCATCTGAAGGCGCTGCGGGTGTACTCGGCCGATGCGCGGGATTTCTTCCGCGACTTGTAGCGCGGGTACCCGGTCCGCTTGGCGAAGAAGTTGTTGAACGCCGTCTGCAGATGTCGCAGCGCCTGCTGGAGCGGGACAGAGGGCACCTCGGTCAGGAAGGTAAGTTCCTCGGTCTTCTTCCACTGCGTCAGCGCCGCGGACGACTGCCCGTAAGAGACTCGGCGCTGTTCGCTGTTCCAGGCCCGCGAGCGCTCCTCCAGCGCCTTGTTGTACACCAGGCGTACGCAACCGAACGTGCGCGACAGCCCGGCCGCCTGCTCGTGCGTGGGGTAGAAGCGGTACTTGAAAGCCCGCCTGACCTGCTGCGTCACACCTCACACGCTATCAACTCCATTGGGAGCGAAAGTCATCAGCCAGTAGCTGCTGGTTGTCGAATCGCTCTGAGGACGACGCGAGTCTTCCTGGCGTGGTTCGCCGGAACCTCGTTTCCTTGCCGGGCTGACTGCCGAGGTATCCATGAAGGGACGAACTGATGACGCCGCAGCCGACCGGCCTGCGCCTCGACAACGGCCTGAACGTCCTGCTCCAGCCCCTGCCGGGCTGCCAGGTCGTCGCCACCTGCCTGCACGTCGCCACCGGTTTTCGCAACGAACCCGTCGCCGGCGCCGCGCACCTGCTGGAGCACGTCCTGGCCCAGGGCGCCTCCAGCAGCAGGCCGCTCACCGACGCGGTCGCCGCCACCGGCGGCACCACCAACGCGCGCACCGCGGCCGACTACACCCAGTACACCGCCATCCTCCCGGCCGGCGCGCTCGAGCTGGGCCTGCGCATCGAGCACGACCGGCTCACCGACCCCGACCTCGGCCTGCCCCACGTCACCGCGCAGATCGCCGTCGTCCAGGCCGAGATCCGCCGCAACATGCTGCAACGCCCGCACGGCGGGCTGGTCCTGTTCGACCTGCCCGCCCTGCTCCACGACAGCTGGCACAACCGGCACAACGGATACGGCGACATCGAGGCCCTTCACGACCTCGGCCCCGCCGAACTGGGCCGCTTCTTCGAGCAGTCCTACGCACCCGGCGACATCCACCTAGCCCTCGCCGGCGACTTCGACCCCGAACGCGCCCGCGACCTGGTGGAACGGCACCTGTCATCCGTACCGCAGCGCACCGGCCCGCCCCGCACCCACGTCCCCGAGGCCCCGCTCACCGAGCCGCGCCGGGCGCTGCGCGCCGAACGGATCGCGACCACCGCGCGCACCGCGATCGGCTTCCGCACCCCGGACCCGGCCGCCGCACCCGGCGCCCACCTCGCCGCCGTACTGCTGGGCGAACTGCTGGAGAGCCTGGGCACCGACTGCGCCTGCCACCTGGGCGGCCGGCGGACCTGGGGCGCGTTCAAGGCCCGCGCCCACCGCACCGGCAACCCCTTCGACGTCGCCCGCGACGCGCTGTTCGCCGTGGACTTCCCGCACCCCGCGGACACCGGGCCCGACGAGGCCGAACACTGCCTGCGCTCCGTCCTTGCGGGCATCGCCGCCGACACCGGGCACCTGGCCGGGCCGCTGGCCCGCATCCGCCGCCAGCTCGCCCTCGCCCTGCACGCGGAGCTGGACTCCGTGGCGAGCCAGGCGTCCTGGCTGTGCGTCGGCGCCGCCGTCCACCGCGATCCGCTGTACCTGGCCGGCCTGCCGGGCGCCCTGCTGCGGCTGCCCGACACCGAGGTGGCCGCCGCGGCCGCCCGCTACGCCGCCGCCCCCGCCGCCCGCCTCACCAGCCGCCCGGCCCCGGCGGCCCCCGCCCCGACCGCGGTCACCGCCGTCCCGACAGGAGCCACCTCATGACCGCCCCCGCCACGCCCCAGGCCGCCCCCGCCACCGACCTGCCCGCGCCCGCCGCCGACGTGGCCGCGCCCGCCGTACCCCAGGCCGTCACCGACCTGGCCGCGCCCGCCGTACCCCAGGCCGTCACCGACCTGGCCGTGCCTGCCGCACCCCGGACCGCGCCCGTCACCGACCTGGCCGTGCCTGCCGCACCCCAGGCCGCCCCCGCCACCGACCTGCCCGCGCCCGCCGCACCCCAGGCCGCCCCCGCGCAGCCCGCGGCCGTGCCGCGCTTCGCCGCGCCCGCGCACAGCGAACAGAGCACCGGCCGGGGCACGGCCGTCGCCGTCCGGCGTGCCGGGACCGGGCATCTGACCGAAGCCAGGCTGCTGTTCCCGCTCACCCCGGCATCCGGCGCGCACCAGAGCCGGGTCGAGGTGATGGCCGAGGCCCTGCGCGACGCGCTCACCGAGGCCGCCGCGGACCTCGCGACCGTCAGGGTGGAGGCGCGCAGCGACCGGGCCGTCATCGCCGTACGCACCTTCGCCGACGACTTCGCCGCCACCCGCGCCCGCATCCGCGACTGCCTCGACGCCGGCCGCCCCCACGAGGCCCGCCGGGTGCGCGAGGCGGCCGGCCGGGTCGCCCGGCGGCTGGCCGCCGCCGAAGCCGCGCCCGCCTTCCTCGCCCGCAGCGGCTTCCTCGCCGCCGCCTACGGACCCCACCCCTACGGCCGGGCGGCGTCCGCCGCCGAGACGGCCGGCGTCGACCCCGCGCACACCACGGCCCTGCTGCACGGCACGGGAGCCGCCCGCCGCCGCAGCATCGTCGTCGGCCCCGGCCCGGCCCAGGAACTCCTGGCCCAGGCGGCCGCCCTGCTACCCCGCACCACGACCGCCCCGCACGACGCGCCGGACGGCCCGTTCCAGCCGCCGGCGCCCGCCCCCGGCCCGCGCCGCACCGTGCTCCACCCCGCCACCCCGCAGACCCTGCTGCGCCTCGGCGCCCTGGTGCCCGGCCGGGGCCACGACGACTACCCCGCCCTGCAACTGGCCGCGCTCATGCTCGGCGGCTACTACGCCAGCCGCCTCACCCTCGTCCTGCGCGAACGCGAAGGCCTCGCCTACGCGCCCCGCGCCGTCCTGGACCCGCTGGGAGCACACGCCGTACTGACCGTGGAGGCCGACGTCCGCCACGACGGCGCCGCCCGCGCCCTGACCCTCATCGCCCAGGAGACCCAGCGCCTGGCGGACGGCGCCTTCACCGCGCGGGAACTGCGCAACGCCCAGAACTACGCCGTCGGTTCCATGGCGATGGCCTGCTCCTCCCGCTCCGGACTGGCCTCGACATACGCCGCGGTACTGGCGAGCGGCCTGCCCGCGAGCTGGCCGGCCGGCTACGAGGACCGGCTGCGCGCCCTGACCGCGCACGACGTGGCCCGCGCCGCGGCCACCCACCTGGCCACGCCCGCACTGACCGGCGTCGTCGTCGCCCCCGCCCCGATGCCCGGCCTGCCGCCCACCGCACCCCACGGCACCTGAACACACCCCCGGCAGGACAACGCGGCCGGACCCCGGCCCGGACCGCCCCGCCGGCCCGGACCGCCCCGCCGACCCGGACCGCCCCGCCGACCCGGACCACTCGAGGATGGGACCCACCGTTGTGAAAACGTTCCTCCAGCGCACGTTCTCGTCGTTGCGCGGCCCGGCCCGCACACTCGGCGCGCTGCATTTCGTCGACAGTCTCGGCAACGGCCTGTTCATGGCCGGCTCCGCGGTCTACTTCGTCACCGTGGCCGGCCTGCCCGCCACCGTCGTCGGCCTCGGTCTGTCCCTGGCCGGCCTCAGCGGCTTCGTGGCCAGCCTCGTCCTCGGCCGGATGACCGACAAGGCGGGCGCCCGGCGCCTGCTAGCCGTCCTGCTGTTCCTCCTGGCCGGCTCCTACGCCCTCTACCCGGCCGTGCACTCACCCGCCCTCTACTTCCCGGTGGTCGTCCTGATCGGCGCACTGGAGTACGGCTGCGGACCGGCCTTCGGCGCTCTGATCGCCGAACTCGTCCCCGACGGCGAACGGGTCACCGCGCGGGCGGCCCTGCGCTCCCTGTTCAACGCCGGTTTCTCGGTCGGCGCGCTGACGGCGGCCGCGCTGATCTCTGCGGGCAGGGACGTCCTGAGTCTGCTGCCGCTCGGCAACGGGCTGACGTTCCTGGCGGCGGCCGTCATGGTGCTGAAACTGCCCGCGGGCGACGCCCGGACCGCCGACGGCGGCGGCGGCGGCAAACCCTTCCGCGTCCTGCGCGACCTGCCCTTCCTCGGCGTGATCGGCTCCTCCAGCCTGCTCGCCCTGCACAGCGCCGTCCTGCTGGCCGGCATACCGCTGTGGATCGTCCGCAACACCGCTCTGCCGCGCGGCCTCGTCCCGCTGATCCTCGCCGTCAACACCGTCCTGGTGGTCCTCTTCCAGGTGGCGGCGGCCCGCGGCTCGGAGAGCCTGGACGGCTCCGTCCGCGCGGCCCGCAAGTCGGGGCTGGTGAGTGTGCTGGCCTGCGCCGCCCTGGCCGCCGCGACCCTCACCGGATCCTGGGTCACCGGCGCGATCACCCTCGGCGCGGTTCTGCTGTTCACCCTCGCCGAACTGTGGCAGTCCGCCAGCGGCTTCGGCCTCGGCTTCGGCCTCGCCCCCGAGCACGCACGCGGCGAATACCTCGGCGCCTTCCACCTCCACATGGTCATCCAGGCCACCCTCGGCCCCGCCCTCGTCGCCCTCCTGGTCATCGGCCACGGCTTCACCGGCTGGCTCGCCCTGGCCGCCCTCTTCCTGGCCGGCACGGCAGCCATCGGCCCCTCGGTCGCCCGCGCCCGCCGCAACCTGCCCACCCCGTCGAAGGAGCCGGCGCAAGCGCCCGAGCAGACGGCCCACCCCGAGCCCCAGCCGCAGACCACGGCCTGAACAGCGCACCGCCACAGGCAAGAAGCAGGGGGCAAGGCGGCGCCCGGAGCGCTTGAGGCGGTTTTGAAAGATGCTCGATCACAGCCTCGAAGACTGTCCGTACCGAACCCGGATCCGGGAGCGCCCCGGGATCCCCCCGACGTCCCCCACCCCTTGCGGACGCGGACGCCAAGCGGAGGCTTGAGACCATGACCGTCGAGCTTGTGGACACCGCCGAACACACCCTGCCCGAAACGCAGTTCGCCGCCCTGTACGCGCAGGCGCAGCAGTTCTACGCACACCAGATGCGGCTCCTGGACACGCACGACACCGAGCGCTGGGCCGCCACCTTCGCCGAGAACGCCGTCCTGCACCTGCCGTCCCGGCCCGCACCGGTGCGGGCGCGCACCGCACTCGCCGGCTACGTGCGGGCCGGCGCCGCACGACAGCGGCGGGCCGGCAGCCGCCTCGACCACTGGGTCGGCCTGCTCGACGTCCGGCCGCAGACGGACGGCTCGCTGCACACCCGCTGCTCGGCGCTGGCCTACGTCACACCGGGCGACGGCGGCCCCAGAGTGCTGTACGTGTGCGTCATGCAGGACGTCCTCATCCGCTGCCGGGGCGAATGGCGCATCGTGCACCGCCGGGTCACCCGCGACGACCTGGCCTGAACCCGGGGCCAGAACACCGCTGAAGCCGGACTCGAAGTTTCCTGCACCGCACGGGACTTGGGACCGCACCGCGCCTAGTGTCGTTCGTGCACATCCCCTCCCTGTCCGCGCCCGCCCGCCGTCGTCGACGAGGGCGGGCGCGTCGACGTCCCGGGCGAAGTCCACGAGCACTCGAGAGCGGTTCGAGGCCCGCTCATGACAGCGGCCACCGACGCCCGGACACCGCTATCGTCCCCATCACCCCTGGTCCGGACCCGGCCGCTGGCGGGCAGGACACCGCAGTCTCTCGTCGATGGAGTTTCCATGCACAAGGCGGAAGAGCCGAAGCTGCGCCTGTTCGTGTTCCACCACTCCGGCGGTTCGCACCTGGCCTACCGCGACTGGCCCGCCGCCTTCCCGGCCCACTGGGACGTGCGGACCCCCGACGCCCCGGGCCGCGGCCCGCGCGACCGGCGCCCCGCACTGGCCGACGCCGGCGCACTGCTCGACCACTTCCTGCACGAGCTCGACACCCGGCTGACGGGCCCCTACGCGTTCTTCGGGCACAGCATGGGCGGACTCGTCGCCTACGAACTGACCCGCCGCCTCCTGGACATGGGCCGCACACCACCGCTCTGGCTCGGCGTGTCCGCGCGCGGCACACTGCACCCCGACGGGGACCCGGTGCGCCGGCACCTGCTCACCTACGCCGAACTGCGCCACGAACTGGCGACGATGGGCGGCACACCCGCCGAGGTCATGGACCACGACGAACTGTGGGAGCTGTTCGAGCCGACCATCCGCGCCGACCTGCGCATGAGCGAGACCTGGCGCACCCCGCCCCTGACCGCGCCGCTGCCGGTGCCCCTCTCGGTGTTCGGCGGCACCCGCGACCAGGTCGCACCACCGCACCGCCTGGACGGCTGGGCCGAGACCACCGAACACTTCCTCGGCCGGCACCTGTACGACGGCGGCCACTTCTACTTCCAGGACCACCTGCCCGAAGTCGCCCGCCGGATCCAGGACGACGTGGCCCGCGCCCAGCTCGGCGCCCGCGCCCCGTCCCCGGTCGCGCGATGACCGTCCTCGCCCTCGCCGTACCGGCCCCGCCGCACACCAGGGCGACCCGGCCGAGCGAGGCGGGCGATACGGTCGAGGCGACCGAGTTCCGGCTGCTGGGCCCGGTGACCGTGCACGACCGGGCGACCGGCACGGGCATCGCGCCCTGCGGCCCCAAACAGCGGGCCCTGCTCGCCACACTGGTCGTCCACGCGGGCGAACAGCTGTCCGTGGACCGCCTGGTGGAGGAACTGTGGGGCGAGCGGCCCCCCGCCAACGCGCCGAGCGCCCTGCACACCCACATCGCCCGGCTGCGCCGGCTCCTGCCCGCCCCGGGCCACGAATGGATCAGCACCCTGCCCACCGGATACCTGCTGAGCCTGGGCCGCGCCTCCACCGACGTGGCCCGCTTCACCCGCCTCTCCGGCCAGGGCCGGGCCACCGCCCCCCACGACCCCCGCCACGCGGCCGCACTCCTGGACCGGGCGCTTGCCCTGTGGCAGGGAACAGCCCTCCAGGACAGCTGCCAGGGCCCCCTGTGCACGGCCGAGGCGGACCGCCTGGAGGAACAGCGCCTGACCACCCTGGAAGCCCTGTACGAGGCGAGCCTGAACTGCGGCAGACACGCCGAGATCGTCTGCGACCTGGAACGCCTCACCGCCGCCCATCCGCTGCGCGAGCGCCCCTACGACCTGCTGATGACCGCCCTGTACCGGTGCGGCCGCCAGTCGGAGGCCCTGGGCGTCTACGAACGCGCGCGCCGCCGTCTGGTGGGCACCCTCGGCGTGGAGCCGGGCCCGGCGCTGCGGTGCCGCCTGGAGGCGATCCTCAACCACTGCCCCACACTGACGGCATCGCCCGCCTGCCATCCGGACCTGGCGGCGCAGGTGACACGCCTCCAGGCCCGGATCGACCAACTGGTCGCGGACCAGGCGGACTTGCTGCGCCTGGTCCAGGACCGGGCCGCGGGCCGCTGACACCCGTCGGCCGCCGCCGTCCCGGTGCCCCGGCACATCGGGACGGCAGCGGCCCTGCCGGGGGATCTAGAGCAGGCCGGTGAACGCGGCGAAGACGTCGTCGAGTTCGTTGCTGTGCACGGTGAGCGACTCGGGTACGAGCGCCGCCGCGTCGAGGACGGCGAGCACCGCCCGCAGCGTCTCGACACCGGCGTCCGCGGGGATGTGAAGGGCGCCGGTGCCGGGGTCGGCGAACGCGCCGTCGAAGCAGGCACCGGCACGCTCGAGCGTGATCGCTTCGGCGAACCGCAGGCGGATGACGGCGGCCGGCGCACCGCTGTCCGGCTCGGGCCACAACCCGCCACCGGGGTCGTGGTCGCCGGGCCCGTGGTCGCCTGGCCCGGGGACGGCGGGCCGGTCGGGTCCGGGGGCCCGGTACGCCGGCAGGAGGCTCAGGCCGGAGCGGCCCCGGGGCGCGGTGTACTCGGGCCCCTCGAAGCAGAGCCCGCCCCCACTCCCGTACCCGTCAAGGCCGCCACCGTTCCCGTACCCGTCAAGACCGTCGTTGTTGTCGGCGTTGTCGTGGTGCCGCGGGTCCGGCTCGGCCAGGGCGTTCAGCAGGACGGACCTGGCCCGGGGCGGCAGAGCGGCGGCGAGCCGGCGCGCGCACTCCTGGGCCGTGTCCGCGTCCGTGCCGGCCATGGTGACCAACTCGTGGATCAGGACGGCCGGTTGCGGGGCGTGCCCGGAGCCCGCCGGCCCGCCGAGGGCTCCGGCCGGGCCGCCGGCGTGCGGGTGCTGTCGCTGGTGCCACTGCTCGTTCACGGCAGGACCTCCTCCTCGTCCGGGTCCGGCACGATCACCGTCCCGATCCCGTCGTCGGTGAACATCTCCAGCAGGACCGAGTGCGGGATCCGCCCGTCGATCACCCGGGCCGCGCCGACCCCGCCCCGTACGGCCTGAAGGCAGCCACTCATCTTGGGCACCATGCCGTCGCTCAGCTCCGGCAGGAGCTTTTCCAGCTCGCCGGCCGTCAGCCGCCCGATGACCTCGGCACTGTGCGGCCAGCCCGCGCACAGCCCCGCGACGTCCGTCAGCATGACGAGCGCCTCGGCCCGCAGCGCGGTCGCCAGCGCCGCCGCCACGGTGTCGGCGTTGACGTTGTAGACCAGGCCGTCCTCGGCGCTGCGGGCGAGCGGGGAGACCACCGGGATCCGGCCGGCGGCCAGCAGGCCGTCCAGGGCGGTGGTGTCCACGCCGGTGATGTCGCCGACCCTGCCGACGTCGACGGGCTCCCCGTCGATCCACGGCACGTGGCGGACCGCGGTGAGAGTGTTCGCGTCCTCGCCGGTCATGCCGACGGCGAGCGGGCCGTGACGGTTGATCAGCCCGACCAGCTCCCGCTGCACCTGACCGGCCAGGACCATGCGGACCACGTCCATCGCCGCCGGCGGGGTGACCCGCAGGCCCGCTCTGAACTCGCGCTTCATACCGCGCCGTTCGAGCTCGGCGTCGATCTGGGGACCTCCTCCGTGCACCACCACGGGCCGCAGCCCGGCATAGCGCAGGAAGACGATGTCGCGGGCGAAGGCCGCCGTGAGGTCCTCGTCGACCATGGCGTGCCCGCCCAGCTTGACGACGACGGTCTTGCCCTGGTGGCGGGCCAGCCACGGCAGGGCGTCGCCGAGGGACTGGGCCTTGACCTGGGCCTGCTGCACGCCGACGGTCATGACACCCTCGCCCGCCGAACGAGGCCGCCGACCGGGGAAGTGGCGCTCATGGGTCACGACTCCTTCTGTGGGGGCCCGGCCACGGGCTGGGCCCCATGACCGGTGGACATGCGCTGGAGAGCTGCACGAAAGGACTTGGCTGTGCCGGGTGTTTTTGGGACGGTGAACTCCGTCCGGCCCCGGGGTGCGCGCCGCGGTCGTCGCGCACGGGTTCTCGAGTGTCCTGCCGCGGGGTCACGTCCTGTCAACGGGACAGTAGTGCGGCCCGCCGCTTCAGACGGCCGAGCGCGCGGACCGTACGGCGCCGGTACGGCTCAGCTCCCGCTCGGTGCGCCGCAGCACGATCGAGTCGGCGATCTCGCCGCTGCGGACCGCGATGTTGGACAGCAGCGCCGAGGACAGGCCGTGGGTGTGCTCGGTGCCGCCTTGGAGGTAGACCCCGCTGCTCAGCCCCGACGCGCTGACGAGGCGGTAGTCGCGTTCCACCTGGTGCCTGCCGGCCGTGTCGCGCAGGAAGTGCCGGTCGAAGTCGCCGAGCAGGCGGGCGGGGTCCAGGCCGTCGTAGCCGGTGGCGAACACCAGGGCGTCGACGGCGAGTTCCTCGGTTTGGTCGTCGAGCAGCGAGCGCAGGCTCACCCGCGTCTCGTTCCCGGCGCGCTTGACGTCGGTGACCCGGGTGAGGTTGCGAAAGTGCAGCCGGCTGCTGCCGCGCACCCGCTCGTCGTAGGAACGCCGGTACAGATCCCGGATGACGTCGGAGTCGACCACCGAGTAGTTGGTGTTGCGGTGGTAGCGCCAGAACGCGTCCCGTGCCTGCTCGGTGCCGAAGTAGTGGTCGTCGACCGCGTCGGGGTCGAACACCTGGTTGGCGAAGGGTGTGTCGTCGGCGATGGCGTAGCCGTAGGACGGGACGACCGCGGAGACCTGGGCGTGCGGCAGCTCGTCGTGGAAGAAGCGGGTGATCTCTGCGGCGCTCTGGCCGGCGCCGACCACGACCACGTTCTTGAGGTCCTTCGGGTCCTGCGCGTTGAACCGGCCGAGGAACTCCGAGCTGTGCCAGACCCGTTCGTCGGACGTCACCCCGTCCGGCAGGCGCGGCACCAGCCCGGTCGAGATGACCACGTTGCGGGCGGTGACCACCCGGGTGGGCCCGTCGCCGGTGCGCACCTCGATCTGAAGGAGGTCGGACCCCGGCGCCCCGGCCTCGGCGACGCGCCGGATCGAGGTGACCTCGGCGCCGTAGGTGACCCGGTCGCTCAGATCGGCGGCCGCCCACTCCAGGTACTGGTGGAACTCCTGGCGGGTGGGGAAGAAGTCCTGGTTGTTCACGAACTGCACCAGCCGGTTCGAGGCGTGCAGGTACGAGACGAAGCTGTACCGGGAGTGCGGATTCCGGTACGTCGCCAGGTCCTTGAGGAACGAGATCTGCATGGTCGTCGACGGCAGCAGCATGTTCCGGTGCCAGCCGAAGGCGGGCTGGCGCTCGAAGAAGTGGGCTGTGACCGGATGCCGGGGAGTGCTCGCCCCGTGTTCTTCCAGAGCGATCGCGAGCGACAGGTTGGACGGGCCGAACCCGATACCCACCACGTCGTAGACCTCTTCGCTCAGCCTGCCCGTTGTCTCCATGTGAATGCTCCCGATGCGTCTGGAAATCAACCGGTGGCCCACAGCGCCTTCCGGCTTGGCAAATCCTTGCCATGATGTTGGCAACCCGATCCTGAGATCCGGTCTCGTGACGCTGGAGTGGTGGCGGAGTCGCTGGTGGGAGAGGTGACTTCGATACGCGACGGCACGGAAACATTGCCCGACACCGCTGCCTGCGCCTGCGCCGACGCCTATGCCGACACCGCGGCCCGCGCCGATGCCGTACGCGGCCGCCTGTGCCGTACGCGGCCGCGTCGCCGTATGCCGACGCATGGCGCCGTACGCAGTCGCGTGCGCCGTGTGCCGTGCTCGTGGTGGTGCCGCCGGCGTCGTGCCGTGTCCGCGCCGGCACCGGTGCGGACACGGCACGACGGGCGTGGAAAGTGAAAGCGAGGCGTTTTTGGAGCGTTTCTCGAAAAGGGATCGAGGATCGCTGGAAGTCCCCTACAGGCCTTCTCCAGGTGGTCGGAATGTGGAAGCATTGTCCTGTCGGCGGGACGGCCGTATGGTCGGCTGGGATCCTCGAAACAGGACAATTTCCGAAAAGGAGAATGCGAATGTTCGTGCCCAGCTTTTATCGCGAGCCGGATAATTCCTGGACGGCGGATCTGATCCGCGACAATCCCTTGGCCCTCGCGGTGACGAACGGCAGCCCCGAGGACGGCCCCTTCGCCACCCACCTGCCGGTCATCTTCGACCCCGAGGCCCCCGGTGGCACGGGCGGCGAGTTGGCGGGGGCGACACTGCTCGGGCACATGAACCGGGCCAACCCGCACTGGGCGGCGCTGCGGTCGGGCGGCGTGCTGCTGCTGACGTTCACCGGCCCGCACTCGTACGTGTCACCCACGGTGTACGAGAAGACTCCGGCCGCCCCGACGTGGAACTTCACCGCGGTGCATGTCCGGGGCGTGGTGGAGAAGATCGACTCCATGGAGGAGACGCTGGGCGTGGTGCAGTCCACCGTCCGCGCCTTCGAGGGGGCGTTCGGCGACGGCTGGGACATGACCGACTCGCTCGGCTACTTCCGCCAGATCGCGCCCGCGGTCGGGGCCTTCCGGCTCACGGTCACCCGGGCCGAGGCGATGTTCAAGCTCAGCCAGGAGCAGCCGGGTGAGGTGCGCGAGCGGGTGCAGACGTCGTTCGGGCAGAGCGGGTGCACCTACAAGCGCGAGGTCGCCGGGCTGATGAACCGGCTGGCCTGAAGCCGCCGGTGGCCCTTGGCGCCGGAGGCTTCAGGCGCTGATGGCCACCGGCCGGCTCCGCTGCTCGGCGAGCCCCTTCATGTCCTGCACGCCCGTGAGAGCGGCGGCCTCGGACCGCTGCGCCGCCCCGAGCGCCTCCAGCGCGGTCGCGGCCGCACTGTCCAGCGTGGCCATCACCCACTGCTCGAAGTCGACGCCCAGCTGCTGCGCGGCCTGGTGCCACCACTCCAGGCGGCTGCCGGGAACCTCCAGACGGCGCCGGCCCGGCTCGGCGGGAGCGGCCGGCTGCTGCTCGCCCTGGCGCGCGGAGCGCAGGGCTCCGCGCAGCTGCTTGGTGGTCCACTGCCGCTGTTCGGCGCGGTCGAGCCACAACTCCTGGTCCGCGACCGGCATGGAGGCCAGCTCGGCGTGGTGCTGGAAGCTCAGGGCGGGGCGGCGCCGGCCGAGGTCGAAACGCCGCGAGACCCACGCGTAGTTGCGCAGGGTCTGGTACGACAGGCCGGCGGCGCGTATCCCGCGCTGGTAGCGGTCGGTGTAGTGGTCCTTGCCGTACACCATCCAGTCGCCCAGCCACCAGGAGGACGAGTCGAGGACGTCGGCGAGCTGCCGGCCGGCCCGCTCCCACTCGTCGTAGGCCATCTTGGCGGGCATCTGAAGGCCCACCTTGGTCGTCAGCACCGGGACCCGGCGCGGCGCGGACGCCGTGGCGCGTGCCGGCCGCGGCGTCACCTGCGGGACGGTGGTCGCCGTGCCGCCGTGCGGTCCCGCGGTCTGACCGGCCGGATGCGCCATCATGCCTCCTGAGAACGGTGCATATAACCGTCGATAAGCGTCGCAGGGCAGCCTGGGGTGGCACCTGAGCGGCACTCGAACGGTTGCACGTCGAACTTCTTCGTGGAATGGCGCCGGCCTTTTCCGCCGGGAAATACGGAAACCATCGGACCGGCCGCGTGAGCGCCGGAAAAGAAGAAAAGGGGAGGGCCGGGGTGCGGGTGTTTTTCTGGCGGAAAAAAGGGCGGCGTACTCCGGCCCGGTGCCGGTGCACGCCGCCCTGGGCGGAACGAGGGTGCGGGAAGGCTGCCCGCCGCGCATGACGTCAGTTCGCGTCGCTGTCGAACTTCGAGGCCGACCAGTAGTAGCCGAGCACCGCCAGGCCCAGGCACCACAGCAGGGCGATCCACCAGTTGTTGCCGATCCCGGTGCCCAGGAGGAGGCCGCGCAGGGTCTCGATGGCGGGGGTGAAGGGCTGGTACTCGGCGATCGGCTGGAACCAGCCGGGCATGGAGTGCAGCGGGACGAAGGCGCTGGACAGCAGCGGCAGCAGGATCAGCGGCATGGCGTTGTTGCTGGCGGCCTCCGCGGTCGGGCTGACCAGGCCCATGCCGACCGCGATCCAGGTCAGCGCCAGGGCGAACAGGACGATCAGCCCGAACGCCGCGAGCCAGTCCAGGACGCCGGCACCGCTGGAGCGGAAGCCGATCGCCACGCCGACGGCGGCGACCAGGACCACGCTCATCACCGACTGCAGGACGCTGCCGATGACATGGCCGATGAGGATGGAGCCCCGGTGGATGGCCATCGTGCGGAAGCGGGCGATGATGCCCTCGCTCATGTCGGTGGAGACCGACACCGCGGTGCCGATCACCGTGGAGCCGATCGTCATCAGCAGGATGCCGGGCACGATGTAGGCGATGTACGCCGAGCGGCCCGCGCCGCCGCTCATCGCGCCGCCGAAGATGTAGACGAACAGCAGCAGCAGCATCACCGGGGTGAGCAGCAGGTTCAGGGTGAGCGAGGGGTAGCGCCTGGCGTGCAGCAGGTTGCGGCGCAGCATGGTGGAGGAGTCGCGCACGGCGAGGGACAGGGAGCTCATCGCAGGGTCTCCTTGGGCTGGTCGGCCTGGTCGGCCTGGTCGGCCTGGTCGGTCTGGTCGGCCTGGTCGGTCTGGCTGGTCTGGGTGGGCAGCTTGCCGGTGTCGGTGAGGGCGAAGAACACGTCGTCGAGGTCGGGGGTGTGCACGGTCAGTTCGTCGGCCTCGATGCTCGCCGCGGCCAGCCAGTCGAGGATGGAGTGGAGTTCCTGCTGGGTGCCGTCGCTGGTGATCTGGAGCGCCAGTGCCTCGTCGTCCCGGGTGGCCCCGCGCAGTGCGGAGGCGGCGGAGCGGTAGGCGTCGGGGTCGGTGAAGCGGAGCCGGACGTGTCCGCCGGGGACCAGCCGCTTCAGTTCCGCGGCGGTGCCTTCGGCGGCGATCAGGCCGTTGTGCAGTACGGCGATGCGGTCGGCGAGCTGGTCGGCCTCCTCGAGGTACTGGGTGGTGAGGAAGACGGTGACGCCGCCGGAGACGAGCTCGCGGATGATGCCCCACATGGTGTGGCGGGAGCGGGGGTCCAGGCCGGTGGTCGGTTCGTCGAGGAAGATGATCCGGGGGCTGCCGACCAGGGTCATGGCGAGGTCCAGGCGCCGCTTCATGCCGCCGGAGTAGGTGGAGGCCGGCTTCTTCGCGGCCTCGGTCAGGTCGAAGCGTTCCAGGAGTGCGGCGGCGGCCCGGCGCCCCTCGGTCTTGGGCAGGTGGTGCAGGTCCGCCATGAGGAGCATGTTCTCCTCGCCGGTGATCAGGTTGTCGACGGCGGAGAACTGCCCGGTGACGCCGATCGCGGCGCGTACGGCTTGGGGGTCGGAGGCGAGGTCGTGGCCGCCGACGCGCAGTTCGCCGGCGTCGGCGCGGGTGAGGGTGGAGAGGATGTTGACGGCCGTCGTCTTGCCGGCGCCGTTCGGGCCGAGCAGGGAGAAGACCGTGCCCTGCTCGACGGCCAGGTCGATGCCGTCGAGCACGACCTTGTCGCCGTAGGACTTGCGCAGCCCGTTCGCCGCGATGGCCAAAGTGCTCATGAGGGGTGCTCCTTCGAGGCTGCGGGCGGTCACAGGCTGCGGGCGGTGATGTCGCCGTAGGCGGTGGTGGCGTGCACGTCCAGGTCGCAAGTGCCGTCGTTGCGCAGAGAGTTGTCGACGCGGCCGTAGTCGGTACGGGCGTCCAGGGAGGCGGAGACGCCGCGGGCGGCACCCACCGTGATGTCGCCGTGCCGGATGTCGAGGGTGACCGTGCCGCGCACGGCCTCGCCGATCCGGATGGCGCCCTTTTGGACGCTGATCTCGGCGGGGCCCTCGAGGCGGCCGACCGAGACCTCGCCCTCGTGGACGGTGAGGCGGGCGCTCGCGGCCTCGTCGACCTTGACCGAGCGGTGGCCGCCCGTGAAGGTGACGTCGCCGAGGCGTCCGACGCCGCGGAACTCGGCGGCGGCCGCCTTCGCCTCGACCCGGGAGCCGGCGGGCAGCATGACCGCGACCTCGACGGACCCGGAGTGCCCGAGGAGCGTGTGGGCCGCCTGCGCGGCCTCGATCCGCAGGACGCCGTCGCCGAAGACGGCCTTGATCTCCCCGGCCGCCTTCACGTCGCGGCTCTTGGAGGGGTCGGCGGGCCGGATCTCGACCACGGTGTCGGCCCGCTCCGCGGCGATGAACTGGAGGCGTCCGGCGGGGATGTCGACCTCGGCACGGATGGGGGAGGGGGTCTCGAAGGTCTGCGTCGCGTACTCGGTCTTCTGCACCGGGGGCTCCTTGGACTCGTGTTTTCCGATGTGGAAAACGCTACGTTGCATTCAAGGATCCGGCAACAACCTTGTTGCGCACTAGATGTATCGCCGCAGCTCAGCAGTGTTTAATTGTTGCAACGGATCTGAATGTAATGCAACGTCAGCGACTGGATGCGTTGCAATAGGATGAGAGTGAACGCTCCGCGGTGACCTCGGCGTCGGCCCGCCGCCGCCGCCGTCGGCAGCGGCACAGACGCCGGCATGGACCTCGGTGCGGACCTCGGCCTCGGCGCGGACCTGGCTAGGCGTGGACCTGGGCGTGGACCTCGGACAGCGCCGCCCCGAACCCCTCGAGGAAGGTGTCCACCTCGCGGTCCGACACGATCAGTGGCGGGGCGAGCCGGATGACGTCCGCCACCGCCGCGTTCACCAGCAGCCTCCGGTCCTGGGCGGCCTGCTGCACGCGTGCCGCGAGGTTCCCCTCCAGTGCGACGCCCACCAGCAGTCCGGCGCCGCGGACTTCGCGCACCAGCGGATGGGCCAGGTCCTCCAGGCCGCGCCGCAGCCGCTGCCCGGCCCGCAGGACCCGGTCGAGGATGCCGTCCCGCTCGATGGTGTCCAGTACGGCGAGGGCGGCCGCGCACACCACGGGGTTGCCGCTGAAGGTGGACCCGTGCGCGCCGGGCGTCAGCAGGTCCGCGGCGGCGCCGAACGCGAGCGTCGCGCCGATGGGCAGACCGCCGCCCAGGCCCTTGGCGAGGGTGACGACGTCCGCCTCGACGCCCTCGGCCTGGGCCGCGAACCAGTGGCCCGTGCGCCCGATGCCGGTCTGTACCTCGTCCAGGACGAGGAGGGTCCCGGTCGCCGCCGTGATCTCGCGGGCCGCCCGCAGATAGCCGGGCGGCGGCACGATGACGCCGTTCTCCCCCTGCACGGGCTCCAGGACCAGCAGCGCGGTGTCCGGGGTGACGGCGGCGCGCAGGGCCGCGGCATCCCCGTACGGCACATGGGTGACCTCGCCCGGCAGCGGCAGGAACGGCTTCTGCTTGGCGCTCTGGCCGGTCAGCGCCAGGGCCCCCATGGTGCGGCCGTGGAAGCCCCCGGTCGTCGACACCATGTGCGTACGGCCGGTGAGCCTGCCGATCTTGAAGGCCGCCTCGTTGGCCTCGGCGCCGGAGTTGGAGAAGTACACCCGGCCCGCGCGCCCGGCCAGGTGCAGCAGGCGTTCGGCCAGGCGCACGGTCGGCTCGGCGATGAACAGGTTCGAGACGTGCCCCAGCGAGGCGACCTGCGCGCAGACGGCCCGTACGACCGCGGGGTGCGCGTGGCCGAGCGCGTTGACCGCGATGCCGCCGAAGAAGTCGAGGTACTCGTTGCCCTCGGCGTCCCGGACCCGGCAGCCCCGGCCCTCGACCAGAGGCAGCCGGGGAGTGCCGAAGTTGTCCATCATGACGCCCCGCCAGCGCCTGACCAGCGCCGCGTTGGCCGCCCCACCGAGCTCGGCACCCGCACGACTGCCGTTCCCCACGGTCGTGCCGCCGTCGTCCGGCGTGAGCGCCGCGCCCGCACGGCCGCTGCTCCCCACGTCCGTGCCGCCGTCGCCGTCCGGTACGTGCGCCGCGCCCGCACGACTGCCGTTCCCCGCACCCGTGTCGTCGTCGCCGTCCGGTACGAGTGCCGAGGTCGCGTGTTCGGAAGGGTTCATGAGGCGTACTCGCTGTTCTCGTGGACGTAGTCGGCGGTGAGGTCGTTGGTCCAGATGACCGCGGAGTTTTGGCCGGCGGAGAGGTCCACGGTGATGTCGACGTCGCGGCCGCTCATGTCCACCAGCGCGCGGTCCTCGCCGATGCCGCCGCCCCGGCACACCCGTACCCCGTTGATGGCGACGTCGAGCCGGTCGGGCTCGAAGACGGCGGAGGTGGTGCCGATGGCGGACAGGACCCGGCCCCAGTTGGGATCCTCGCCGTGGATCGCGCACTTGAGGAGGTTGTTGCGGGCGATGGAGCGGCCCACCTCGACGGCGTCGTCCTCGCTCGCGGCGCCCGTCACCTCGATGCGGATCTCCTTGCTCGCGCCCTCCGCGTCCCCGGTCAGCTGCCGGGCCAGATCGGCGCAGACCCTCTCGACGGCCTGCGCGAACTCACCGTATTCCGGGGTGACTTCGCCGACGCCGGAGGCCAGCAGCAGCACGGTGTCGTTGGTGGACATGCAGCCGTCGGAGTCGACCCGGTCGAAGGTGACGCGGGTGGCGTCCCGCAGCGCCCGCTCCAGTACGCCGCTGTCGAGGCAGACGTCCGTGGTGAGCACGGCCAGCATGGTGGCGAGCCCGGGAGCGAGCATGCCCGCACCCTTGGCCATGCCGCCCACCGTCCACCCGTCCCCGGTGACGGCGGCCGTCTTGTGCACCGTGTCGGTGGTCATGATGGCGCGGGCCGCGTCCTTGCCGCCGCGGGCGGAGCGCAGGGCGACGGCGCTCTCGACGCCGGGCAGCAGGCGGTCCATGGGCAGCGGCACGCCGATGAGCCCGGTGGAACAGACCGCCACCTCACCGGAGTCCAGGCCGAGCAACTCGCCGGCCCGCTCGGCGGTCGCCTGCGTGTCCTTCAGGCCCTGCGCCCCGGTACAGGCGTTGGCGCCACCGGAGTTGAGGACCACCGCGCGGACACGGCCGTCCGCCAGGACCTGCCGGGACCACTGGACGGGGGCCGCCTGCACCCGGTTGGAGGTGAAGACACCGGCCGCGGCACAGTGCGGCCCGTCGTTGACGACCAGCGCCAGATCCGGGCTGCCGTTGTTCTTGATCCCCGCGGCGATGCCCGCCGCCGTGAAGCCTCGTGCTGCGGTGACGCTCACGTGCATCTCCTCATTCGCCCCGCCGCGTCAGCGGCTGATGTCCGTGCCGCCCCGGATCACGGCGCGACTCCGGTCGTGGAAAGCCCCAGTTCCTCGGTGAGACCCAGGGCGATGTTCATGCACTGCACGGCGCCGCCCGCGGTGCCCTTGGTGAGGTTGTCGACGGCGCTGATCGCGATGATCCGGCCGACCGCCGGATCGAGGGCCACCTGGACCTGGACGGCGTTCGACCCGTACACCGCCCCGGTGCTCGGCCACTGCCCCTCGGGCAGCAGCCGGACGAACGGCTCGCCGGCCAGCGCCTTCTCGTACGCGGCCCGCACCTTTCGAACACCGGTGCCGGGCAGGACCGCGGCCGAGCAGGTGGCGAGGATGCCGCGCGGCATGGGAGCCAGCGTCGGGGTGAAGCAGACCGCGACCCGCCGGCCCGCCACCGCGCTGAGGTTCTGCACCATCTCCGGGGTGTGCCGGTGGCCGCCGCCCACACCGTAGGGCCGCATGGAGCCCATGACCTCGCTGCCGAGCAGGTCCGCCCGGGCCGCCCTCCCGGCACCGGACGTGCCGGACGCCGCGACGACCACCGCCTCCGGCCCGGCGATACCGGCCGCGTAGGCGGGAAAGAGCGCCAGGGACACCGCGGTCGGATAGCAGCCCGGCACCGCGATACGCCGGGCGCCCGCCAACGTCGCGCGGGCACCCGGCAGTTCGGGCAGTCCGTAGGGCCAGGTGCCCGCGTGCGGCGAGCCGTAGAACGTCTCCCAGTCGCCCGCGTCCGCGAGACGGAAATCCGCCCCGCAGTCGATGACGAGCGTGTCGTCGCCCAACTCCCTTGCCACGGCGGCGGACTGGCCGTGCGGCAGGGCCAGGAAGACGACATCGTGCCCCCGAAGGGCTTCGGCGGTGGTGGGCCCCACCTCCCGCCCGGCCAGCGCGGCCAGGTGCGGCTGGAGGGTGCCCAGCCGCCGGCCCGCGCTGGAGTGCCCGGTCAGGGCACCGATCCGCACCTCGGGGTGGGAAAGGAGCAGACGCAGGAGTTCACCCCCCGCATAGCCGCTCGCTCCGGCCACGGCTGCACGCACTGTCATCGGCTCTCCTGGGGGACACGGTCGGATTGCGTTGCGGCGTCAGCCGGACGTCGGGTCGCAGAACTCGGCGTTCAGGATGGGGATGATCCCCGACGCGTCCCAGTCGCCGTTGTAGTTGAACGTCAGTTCATGGCGGCCGTCCTCGGTGAAGGCGGCCAGCGTCAGCGACCCCACCACACCCCCGTCGTGGTACCAGATGTCGCCGCAGCCCATCGTGAGCTTCTCGATGCCGAGCCCGTACGACGTGATCGGCAGGTCGGGATTGACGACGGTCGTCTTCAGCTCCTTCAACTGCTTCGCCGGCAGCAGCTTTCCGCCCAGCAGGGCCCGGTAGAACAGGTTCAGGTCGTGGGCGCTGGAGATGATGTCGCCGTCCCCCCAGTTCTGGGAGCCGTTCAGCTCGGTGACGTCGTCGATCCGGTCCGGCCGGGTGTCGTAGAAGAGCTTGGAGTAGCCGCGGCTGCTCGGCCGGGGCAGGTCGCTGCTCGTGCCGGGGCTGGACGTCGCCCTCAGCCCCAGGGGCTCGATGACGCGCCGGCGCACCTCGTCCTCGTACGGCCTGCCGCCGACCTTCTGGACGATCAGCGCCGCCAGGACGTCGTTGGTGTGGGAGAACGCGTGCCGGGCGCCGGGCTCGAACAGTGGGGCGTGGGAGAAGGCCACGTCCAGGCGCTGCTGGGCCGTCAGGGTGTCGTAGCGGTGCGCCAGGAAGCTGTCGCCCATGGTGTACGTCCGGTAGTACGGCGCGTCGGCGAGGTAGTCGAACAGGCCGCTGGTGTGGTTCAGCAGCTGCCGGACGGTGATCTTGCCGCCGTCGTTGCCGTTGCCGGTGACCACGCCGGGCAGATAGCGCTCGACCGGGTCGTCCAGGCCGATCTTCTTCTCCGCCTCCATCTGGAGCAGGACCGTCGCCACGAACGTGTCGGTGACGCTGCCGGTGCGGAACCGGTCGTTCTTGCCGCGCGGCGCGCCCGTCTCCCGGTTGCCGACGCCCACCGCGGTCTTCCACACCCCGGCGGCGTCGCGCGCCTCGGCGCTCACACCGGGGACACCGGCCGCGACGGCCGCCTCGATCGCCGCCTGCGTGCCCTGGTGGCCGGCCGCCCCCGCGGCCGTGCCCCCCGATGCCCGGGCGCCACCCGTGAAGACGGTGGCCGTGAGGGCCACCGCCGCCACAGCGACCACGCCGGCTCTTGGCCTGTTCCGCATCGTCATCGTCGTTTCCCCGTCTCTTCGTCTCGTCCGCACGGTGGCTGGATCCGTACGGGTGCGTTCGTGGCGGCACCGTAGGTCACCTGGCTCGCGGGCAACTCGTGCGGCGGCACCACGGCCGAGAAGGCGCAGGTACGGCACTCTCCGGCCGTCCGCCGCCCCGCCCCGCGAGAGGCCGGAATCGATCGTTCTACCGGTGCGGGCAGGGGCGTTCGGGGTGCGCCGGGTGTGGCCGAGCCGTACGCCCGGTGCCGGGCGGTGCGGGGTGCGGGGTCCGCGCGGCGGGGTCAGCGCGGGGGAGTGGCGGACGCCCGCGCCCGGGCCGCGTCCGGCACCGGGGCCGCGCCTGGCACCGTCGCCGCGCCCGGCGCCGGGGCCGTGTCCAGTGCCGCGGCCCCGTCCCGTGCCAGTTGCCGCAGCAGGGGAGCAGGATCGTCCGCGAAGTAGAAGTGACCGCCGTCGAAGACCCGCAGGCCCAGGAAGCGCTCGGCGTGCTCCGCCCAGCCGGCCATCCGCCCCGGCGCCGCGGACCGGTCCGAGCTGCCCGCGTAGGCGGACAGCGCCACGGGCAGAGCGGCGGTGCCGGGAGCGGGGCGCCAGTCCTCCACCAGGCGCAGGTCGGCCCGGATGACGGGGGCGAACAGGGCCCACAGGCCCGGGTCGTCGAAGACCTCGCCCGGGGTGCCGCCGAGCAGCTTCAGCCGCGAGCGCAGCTCGGTGTCGGTCAGCTCGTGGTACCCGCTGCGCGGCGCGGCCGCCTGAGGCGCGGGGCGAGCGGAGACACCGACCCATACCGGCAGCGGCAGACCCCGCGCCATGGCCCGCCGGGTGATCTCGTACGCCACGAGGGCACCCATGCTGTGCCCGAACAGGGCGTAGGGAACGTCCAGTTCGGACTCGATGCCGCGCAGCAGGAAGTCGGCGAGACGGCGGGCGTCGTCGATCTGCGGCAGGTCGAGGAGGAGTCCGTGGCCCGGCGCGTCGAGCAGCCGTACGTCCCAGGTGTCCGGCAGCCCGGCCGCCCAATGGCGGTAGAGCACATGGGAGCCGCCCGCGTGGTGCAGGACGAACAGGCGCAGGGCAGGTCGTGTGCTGTCCATCGCTCCCCCTCGGATCGGGCCGCACGGCTTCGCACCCTAGAACGCCGCCCGGCCCCGGAGCGGGCGGCACAGGAGGACTCCGCCCTTGATCAGGCAGCCCTTGAGCGAGCCTCAGGCATACCCGGACCGGTCCGAGGGCGTGCCGTCGCCGTTGTCGCCGGCGACGGCACGTCCGGAGCCGGACGGACACCGCCTCGCCGAGGGGGCAGGACGGTGACCAGGAAGCTGTACGGAACGCCTTCGGCGTCGGTCTCAGACGTTCCGTATCCGGTTGTCCGGGGTGTCCCGGAAATAGTCGGCCGGAGTGAGCGCCGGGACACCGTCGGCGTGGAAGTTCGCCGGAGTGAGCGCCGTGACGCCGTCGCTGTGGAAGTTCGCCGCAGTGACGGCCGGTACGCCGTCGGCGTGGAAGTTCGCCGGGGTGACGGCCGGGACGCTGTCGGTGTGGAAGTTGGCCGGGGTGACGGCCGGTACACCGTCGTTGTGGAAGTTCGCCGGGGTGACTGCCGCAATGCGGTCCTGGTCGACCGCGGCGACTGCCGGCACGGCAGCGATGGTGGCAACGACACCGGCTGCAACGGTTGCTGTGACCAGCCGAGAGATCCTCATCCTGAACTCCTGTCCGAGTGCGAAGCGGATGTCATCCATGCTGGAGGCGAGGTCCGCGAGCTGGGCTCGGCACGACGGCGGAATGAGCGGAACTTGCGTTCATGGCACGCGTGTTGGCGGATTCCGTACTGAGCCGCACGGATCAGCGGCCGGTGGCCGACCTGTACCGGGACAGCCGCCAGGCCCCGGAGCAGGCGGCACAGGAGGGACTCTGCCCCTGATCAGGCGGCCCTTGAGCGAGCCTCAGGCACACCCGGACACCGGTCCGCGGGCGCGGCATCGTGGCACATGAAACCGGCCCGGTACAGGGGATCACCGCGGGGCGCAGGAGCGGGCGGACGGCAGGGGGCCGGCGGGGCCGGCGCCCTTGTAGCGCCGGCGGCGCGCTCCCTACGGTTTCGAGACATCGCCGGGGTCGCCACCGGCGCCGGCTGTCCCGTCGACCGGACAGCGCGGGTGTCCCGTCGACCGGACGGGCACCGGCCGGCGGACCCGCGCCCGGTGCCTCGCGCACCCGGCCCGGCGATCTCCCATCCCGAGTCAGCCCCTGACCGACAAGGACGGTGCCCAGTTGAGCACGAACCCCTTCGATGACGCGGACGGCCGCTTCTACGTGGTCGTCAACGACGAGGAGCAGCACTCCCTGTGGCCGGTGTTCGCCGAGGTGCCCGCGGGCTGGCGTGTGGTCTTCGGTGAAGCGGCCAAGGCCGAGTGCCTGGAGTACGTCGAGCAGAACTGGACCGACCTGCGGCCCAAGAGCCTCCAGGAGGCCATGGCGGCGGACTGAGCGCCGCCACTCCCGCGGATCCGGCCGGGACGACGCCGTCGTCCGCCGGGACCGGTCCGCACCCAGGAAGACACTTCGAGTGGGGAGTTGAAGGTTGTGACGGGGGCTGTGAGAACCGCGGGCGGGCACAGGCCGGGACCCGTGGACGCCGGCCGTGCGCCGGCGCAGGGCGACATGGTCCTGTCCTTCGTGGGATCGCAGGCCACGGTGCAGAAGTCCGGGATGGTCCTGCCTCCCAACCTGCCGGAGCGTTCCTGGGAGCGGATCGGCGCCAACCTGCGCGAGCTCGTGAACTCCTCCGCGTGGTGGCTCGCCGACTGGCTGCTCTACGGTGAGGCCACCTACGGGTGGCGGCGCTACAAGGAGGCGATCGAGCGCACCGGGCTCGACTACCAGACCCTGCGCAACTACGCCTGGGTGGCCCGCCGCTTCGAGCACCACCGCAGGCACGACGGCCTCAGCTTCGCCCACCACGCCGAGGTCACCCGTCTCTCGCCGCCGGAGCAGGACTACTGGCTGCGCAGGGCCGAACAGCAGAAGTGGTCGCGCAACGAACTGCGCAGGGCGGTCCGCGCCGGCCTGGCCGCGCAGAGCGACGAGGCCCGCCTAGGCCCCGCCGCCGACGCCGGGAAGCAGGAGGTGCCCCGGCCCGTCGAGCCGGCCGCCGCCGAGCAGCGGCGAAAGGCGACCACGCTCACCATCGAGCTGTCCGCCGACCGGCTGGAGCACTACTCCCGCCAGGCCGCCGCGCACGGCCTACCCGTCGGCCAGTGGATCACCCAGACGCTCGACACCGCAGACCAGCACACCGCAGACCCGCACACCACCGACCGCGACACCGCAGACCGGCGTACCGCCGACCGGCACACCGCAGACGGGCGTACCGGCGATCGGCACACCGCAGACCCGCGTACCGCAGCAGACAGCCACACCACCGACCGGCGTACCGCCTGAAGAAACACCCCGGCCAGCAGACCGCCTGAACAAGCAGCGCCCGCAGAACACACCGCCCGAGGACGCACCGCACCCCCGAAGGCGCCCCGCCCGAGGACGCACCGCACCCCCCGAAGGCGCCCCGCCCGAAGGTGCGGGCAAGCCCCGTACCGCGTGGTGGGCCGGCGGCTCGTTCGACCGGACACCCCTCATATCGGAGTCAGTTGATGATCCTTCAGGGAAAACGGGTCGCCCTGCCCTCGGCGCCCGTCGTCCACCAGCAGTTCGAGGCGCATGCGCGGGCCACCCCCGACGCCGTCGCCGTCGTCCGGGACGGCCGGCAGGTGACGTACGCCGAACTGGACGCGAGAGCGAACCGGTTCGCGCACTTCCTCGCCGCGCGCGGACACGGCCGGGGCGCGAAGGTGGGCCTCTGCCTCGACTACTCCATCGACCTGCTCGTCGCCGTCCTCGGCACGCTGAAGGCGGGCGCGGCCTACGTGCCGTTCGACCCCGCCTACCCGGCCGCCCGGCTCGAGCTGCTGCTGGGCCAGGTCCCCGATCTCGCCCTGATCGTGGCCTCCCCGGCCACCGCCGCCATGGTCGCCCCGGCGGCCGTCGACGTCGTCGACCTCGACGAGCTCGGCGAGCACCTGGCCGGACTGCCGGCGACCTCTCCCGGCATCCAGGTCACCGGCGACGACCTCTGCTACGCCGTCTTCACCTCCGGCTCCACCGGTACGCCGAAGCTGACCGCGGTGCGCCACGAGGGCTGGTTCAACCTGATGAACTGGCTGAAGCTCGAGTACGGCCTGAACAGCGGCTCCCACAACCTGGTGGTCAGCGCGTTCGGCTTCGACCTCTCCCAACGCGCCCTGATGACACCGCTGTTCTGCGGCGCCACCCAGTACCTGCTGGCCAGCCGCAACTTCGACGCCATGCTGGCCTACCGCGTCCTGCGCGAGCACGACATCCGCGTGGTGCACTGCGCCTCCAGCACCCTGTACGTGCTGATCGACTGGGAGAGGGCGCGCGGCGGCGACGCCCTGACCCGCCTGGACTACATCTTGTTCGGCGGGGAGGCGCTCAGGCCCGAGCGGCTCACCGACTGGATGCGGCGCGAGGGCAACACCTGCACCCTGCTGCACCAGTACGGCGTCGCCGAGTGCACCGACGTGGCGACCTCGTTCGACCTCGCCGGATACCGGGCCGGCGAGCACGACATCGCCCCGGTGGGCCGGCCGGCGTACAACACCGACATCCACCTCCTCGACGGGCAGCTGCGCGCTGTCGCGGCGGGACAGGACGGCGAGATCTGCATCGCCGGAGCCGGTGTCGGCGCCGGCTACCTGGGCGCCTCCGGCCCCGAGAACGCCAAGTTCACGACCATCGAGGTCGACGGCACACCGGTGCGGCTGTACCGCACCGGCGACCGGGGCCGGGTGACCGGGGCCGGTGACCTCGTCGTCGCCGGGCGGATGGACGCCCAGGTGAAGGTGCGCGGCATGCGCATCGACCCCACCGACATCGAGCGCGCGCTCGGCAGGCTGGCCGAGGTACGGGAGGCCGCCGTCGCGGTCACCCGCACCGACGCCGGCGACGCCGAGCTGACCGCGTTCGTGGTACCGGAGGCGGGCGCTCTCGCCGAGGACGCCGTGCGCGCCCGCCTCCTCAAGACGCTGCCGCGGAACATGGTCCCCGCCAGGTTCGTCGGCGTCGCGGCCATTCCGCTGAGCCCGCACGGGAAGGTCGACCGCGCGGCACTGGTCGACGCCCTTCAGAACCGAGGAATCCGATGACTGCCGACAGCGTGCGCGCCATCTGGTGCCGGGAACTCAAGCGCGAGGACATAGCGGCCGACGACGACTTCTTCGCCCTCGGCGGCCAGTCCGTGATCATGGTCCGGATCCAGGGCGCCTTCCTGGAGGAACTGGGCGCCGAGGTCCCCATGGACCAGATGTTCCTCCACCCGACGGTCGCGTCGGTCTCCGCGTACATCGAATCCCTGCCGCCGCAGCGATAACGCGCCCGCCCACCGAGAACCCCCGGCCGAAAAAGCCGAGTTGCGTGCAAAAACTACCTGGTCAGAGAGGCGCGCCATGTACGACGTGATTGTCATCGGTGCCCGTTGCGCGGGTTCGCCGACGGCCATGCTCTTCGCCCGGCAGGGCTATTCGGTCCTGCTGCTGGAGAAGGCACGGTTCCCGCAGGACACGCTGTCCTCGCACTACATCCACATGCAGGGCATGGGCCTGCTGAACCGGTGGGGACTGCTCGGCAAACTCCGCGACGCGGGCTGCCGGCCGATCACCCGCCAGAGCTACCAGGGCCCCGGGGTGCGCATCGAGGGCTTCTCCCTGCCCGTCGACGGCCTGGACCACACCTACGCGCCCCGCCGCTACGTCCTGGACCCGCTGCTCGCCGAGGGCGCCGTCGAGGCCGGCGTGGACTTCCGGGAGGGCTGCGCGGTCAAGGACCTGGTGTGGGAGGACGACCGGGTCGCCGGGGTGCGCTACACGACGCCCGAAGGCACCGAGACCACGGAGCGGGCCCGCCTGGTCGTCGGCGCGGACGGCATGCGCTCACTGGTGGCCCGCAAGACGGGCGCGCCCAACGTCATCGAGCACCCGCGGGTGAGCTGCACCTACTACAGCTACTGGGAGAACGTCCCCTCGCACTTCGAACTGTACGAGCGGCCCGGCCGCTGGATCGGCGTCATCCCCACCAACGACGACCTGACCCTGCTGATGACCTACTTCCCGCAGAACCTCTACAACGAGGTCCGCAAGGAAGTGGAGCCCTTCTACCTCGACTCCTTCCGCACCACCGCACCCGAGCTGTACGAGCGGATGCGGGCGGGCCGGCGGGTCGAGCAGATCTACGGCACGGGCCACCAGGAGAACTACTTCCGCAAGGCCTACGGCCCCGGCTGGGTGCTGGTCGGCGACGCGGTCAACCACAAGGACTCCATCACCGCCCGCGGCATCACCGAGGCGTTCGCCCAGGCCCAGTCCCTCACCGACCACGTCGGCACGCAGCTGCACGACGACGCCGCGCTGCGCACCGCGCTCAAGCGCTACGAGAACGACCTGAGCGGCGAGGCCCTCAGCCACTACCAGGGCGCCCTGAACGTGGCCGAGCTCAAGCCCGAGGGCCGGGTGGAGATGCTGCGGCAACTGGTCGGCCACCAGGAGCACATCGACCGCTACTTCTCGACCCTGTCGGGGGCGTGCTCCATCGACGACTTCTACAACGACGAACTTCTGGACCTGCTCGACCTGAGCTGAGTGACGGCCTCCTCCCTCCTGCGTATTTGGAGTAGTAATGATCCCGTTGTCGTTCGCGCAGCGCCGGCTGTGGTTCGTGGACCGATTCGAAGGCCCTTCGCCGACCTACAACGGCGCTTTCGCCCTGCGGCTGACCGGCGAGCTGGACGTCGGCGCGCTTCAGGCGGCGCTCGCGGACGTCGTCGAGCGGCACGAGGTCCTGCGCACCGTGATCGTCGAGGGCGACGACGGCGTCCCGCACCAGCAGGTCCTGGCGCCGGGGGAGAAGCCGTTCGCCCTGACGGTCCTCGACGTCACCGAGCGGGAACGGGCGGCGGCCGTCGAGGAGGCGGCCACCGCCACCTTCGACCTGGCCGCCGACGCGCCGATCCGCGCCCGGCTGCTGCGGTGCGCCCCGCACGAGCACACCCTCGTCGTCGTCGCCCACCACATCGCCGTGGACGGGGAGTCCTTCGGCCCGCTGTTCCGCGACCTCACCACCGCCTACGCGGTCCGCGCCGAGGGCGGGGCCCCCACGTGGGAGCCGCTGCCGGTGCAGTACGCCGACTACACGCTGTGGCAGCGGGACGTACTCGGCGACGAGACCGACCCCGACAGCGTCTCCGCCCGCCAACTGGCCTACTGGGGCAAGCAGTTGGCCGACCTCCCGCAGCCGCTGGCACTGCCGGTGGACCGTCCGCGCCCGCGGGTGATGAGCCCCGACGGCGACCGGATCCCCTTCACCATCGACCCCGACCTGCTCGGCGCGGTGGAGAAGCTCGCCACCTCGGCGGACACCACCGTCTCGATGGTCATGCACGCGGCGCTGGCGGTGCTCCTGCACCACCTCGGATGCGGCGACGACCTGTCCATCGGCGCCCCGATCACCGACCGCACCGACGAGGAACTGCGCGACCTCGTCGGCTTCTTCGTCAACACCTGGGTGCTGCGCGTCGACCTCTGCGCCAACCCGACCTTCCGCGGACTCCTCGACCAGGTACGCGACCGCTCGCTGGCCGCCTACGACAACCAGGACATGCCCTTCGAGCGGCTGGTGGAACTGCTCAACCCCGACCGCTCCACCGCCTACAACCCCTTCTTCCAGGTCATGCTCTCCTGGCAGCCGCCCGTGCCGCCGCTCCAGCTGCCCGGCCTCGACGTCCAGGTCGAACGGCTGGAGACCGGCACCGCCAAGTTCGACCTGTTCTTCGACCTCCTCCCCGACAGCGCGGGCGGCGCCCGGTGCCGGCTGGAGTACGCCACCAGCCTCTTCGAGAAGGACACCGCCGAGGCCATCGCGCAGCGGTTCGTCCGCGTGCTGGGCCGGCTCGTGGCCGACCCCGGGCGCGCGATCGCCACCGTCGACGTCCTCGACACCGCCGAGCGGGACCTGCTCCTCGCCCCGGCCGGCGAAGCGGCCGCGGCGCAGCCCGGAGCGACGATCCCGCAGCTGTTCGAGAGCCAGGCCGCCCGCACACCCGATGCCCCCGCGCTCACCTGCGACGGGCGGACCATCACCTACCGGGAGCTGGACGAACGGGCGAACGCCGTCGCCTGGGAACTCATCCGCCACGGGGCCGGCCCGGAAGACATGGTGCTCCTCGCACTGCCGCGCACCGAGGACCTGGTCATCGGCCTGCTCGGCATCCTCAAGTCCGGTGCCGGCTATGTGCCGTTGGACCCGCAGTACGCGAAGGGCCGGGCACACAGCGTGCTGGCGCAGGCGGCCCCGCGCTTCGCGGTCACCGACACCGCGACCTGGCAGGAGATACCCGCCGACGCCATCGACACCGTCGTCCGTCTCGACCGGCGCGCCGACTGGCCGCCGGCCGCCGGCGCCCCGGACGACACGACCCGCCTCACCCCGCTCGGCCCGGACAACCTGGCGTACGTGATGTACACCTCCGGCTCCACGGGCGAGCCCAAGGGCGCCGCCATCACCCACCGAGGCGTCACCGACGGCGTACGGGAACTGGCGGACGTCCTCGGCACACCGCCCGGGTGGCGGATGCTGGCCGGCACCTCCGTCAACTTCGACGTCTCCGTCTTCGAGCTGCTGACCACCCTGACCACCGGCGGCACGGCCGAGATCGTCGCCAACGCGCTGGCGCTCGCGGAGCGCGAGGGCTGGGACGGGCACATCGTCAGCGGCGTCCCCTCGGTGCTCGGCGAACTCGTCCCCCACCTCGGCAACGCGCCCGACGTGCGCGCCGTCGTCCTGGCCGGCGACGTGCTCCCGGGCCGGCTGGTACGCCGGCTGCGCGAGGCCCTGCCCGGCGCCCGGATCGTCAACTCCTACGGCCAGAGCGAGAGTTTCTACGCCACCGCCTTCACCCTCGACCCCGCCCAGGAGTGGGACGAGGGCGACGTCGTGCCCATCGGCACCCCGCTGGGCAACATGCGCGCCTACGTCCTTGGCCCGGGCCTTGCCCCGGTGCCCCAGGGCGTCGTCGGCGAGCTGTACGTCGCCGGCACCTGCCTGGGCCGCGGCTACCACGGCCGGGCGGCCCTGACCGCCGAACGCTACGTGGCCAACCCCTACGGCCCCGCAGGCGAGCGCATGTACCGCACCGGCGACCTCGCCCGCCGCAACGCACAGGGCCTGCTCGAATGCGTGGGCCGCGGCGACGGCCAGGTCAAGGTGCGCGGCTTCCGCATCGAGACCGCCGAGGTCGAGGCGGCGATCACACAGCACCCCGGGATCAGCGAGGCGCTGGTCATCAGCCGGGAGGTGCCCGCGGGCGGCAAGCGGCTCGTCGCCTACGTGGTGCACACCGGTGAGGGCGCCGTCGGCGACGACGGCGCCGGCGGCATCGGCGACGTGGACGTGCTCGCCGGAGCCTCCTCCGCCGAACTGCGCAAGTTCGTCGCCGCACGGCTGCCCGACTACATGGTGCCGGCCGCGTTCGTGGCCCTGGGCCGCCTCCCGCTCGGCGCGACCGGCAAGCTGGACCGCTCCGCCCTGCCCGAACCCGAATTCCTCGGCGAGGCCTACCGCGAGCCGCGCACCGAGGCCGAGGCGCTCATCACCGCCGCGTACGCGGACGTCCTGGGCGTGGAACGCGTCGGCGCCGACGACGACTTCTTCGCGGCCGGCGGCGACAGCCTGCGCTCCATCCAGGTCGTGGCCAGGGCCCGCGCCCTGGGCCTGGAGCTGTCCACCCGGGAGATCTTCGAGTGCCGCACCGCGGCCCGCCTCGCCGAGGTCGCCTCCGACCGAAAGGACCGCACCCCCGTCCTCGCGGAGGACGCGGGCGGAGGCGTCGGCCCGATGCCGCTCCAGCCGGTGGCCCGGCACGTCTTCGAGAACGGCGGCGGCACCGGCCGGTTCGCCATGTCGATGGTCCTCGAACTGCCCGCGGGCATCGACGCGGAGGGCCTCGCCGCGACCCTGGACGCCGTCCTGGACCGGCACGACCTGCTGCGCGCCCACCTGGTGCCCGGCGACGAACCCACCCTCCTCGCCCGCCCTACGGGCACCGTCCGCGCGGCGGACCTCATCCGCCGGGTCGACTGCCAGGGCCACTGGCAGGAGCCGTCCGCGCTCGCGGCGGCCAAGAGGGAACTGCGCGACGCTCTGGGCCGGCTCGACCCCGAGGCCGGGACCATGGCGGACTTCGTCTGGTTCGCCGCCGCCTCCGGCCGGGGCAGGCTGCTGGTGGTGCTGCACCACCTGGTGGTCGACGGCGTCTCCTGGCGCATCCTGATGTCCGACCTCGCCGAGGCCTGGGCGCAGGTGAGCAACGGCACGACGCCCGAACTGCCGGCGGTCGGCACCTCCGCCCGCCGCTGGGCGGCCGCCCTGGCCGACGAGGCGCTGTCCGAGCGGCGGGAAGCCGAACTGCCCTACTGGCGCGACCTCCTCGAATCACCCAACCCGCCGCTGGGCGCACGGGCCTTCGACCCGGCCCTGGACGTGTGGTCCACCGTGGAGACCGTGCGGGTGCAGCTGCCCGCCGATGTCACCGACGCCGTGCTGACCACCCTGCCCGCCGCGTTCAAGGGCACCGGCACCGACGTACTGCTCGCCGCCCTCGCCCTGGCGGTGGACCGCTGGCGTGCCGCGGACGGCTCCACCCTGGTCCGCCTCGAAGGACACGGCCGCGAGGAGGACGCCGTCCCCGGCGCCGACCTCTCCCGCACCGTCGGCTGGTTCACCACCATGTACCCCGCCCGCGTCGACGTCGCGGCGGTGGACCTGGACGGCGTACTGGCCGGCGGCCCCGCCACCGCCCAGGCGGTCAAGCTCGTCAAGGAGCAGCTGCGCGAGATCCCCGGCAAGGGCCTGGGCTACGGCCTGCTGCGCCACCTCAACCCCGAGACCGCCGAACAGCTCGCCGGCCTGCCGGTGCCGCAGATCGGGTTCAACTACCTCGGCCGGATCTCCGACACGGACGTGCCCGAACACCTGCGCACCCACGGCTGGGGGCCGGCGTCCTGGTCCGCCGAACTGATCGCCGAGCCCGACCCGGACCTGCCCGCGCTGTCCGCCCTCGAAGTCAGCTCGGTTGCCACCGACACCGCCGACGGCACCCGCCTGCAAGCCGCCTTCATGTTCCCCACCGGGGTCCTCACCCGCGAACGGGCCACCGAACTGGCCGAGTTGTGGGTGCGGGTGCTGCACGGCATGGCCGCCTACGCCGCGACCAAGGACATCGGCGGGCTCACCCCCTCCGACGCCCCGCTGGTCACCGTCGGCCAGCGCGACATCGAGACCTGGGAGGAGCGCTACGGCCCGCTGGCCCAGGTGTGGCCGCAGGCCCCGGGACAGTCCGGCATCCAGTTCCAGGCGGCACTCGCCGAGGACACCTTCGACGTCTACCACATGCAGTTCGTGCTGCACCTGTCCGGACACGTCGACCCCGACCGCATGCGGGCCGCCGGACAGGCACTGCTCGAGCGCCACCCCAACCTGCGCTCCGCGTTCGTGACCAGCGCCGACGGCGAACCGGTGCAGGTCGTCGCCGAACACGTCGCCCTGCCCTGGCGGCACCTGGACCTGAGCGGCCGCAGCGAGAGCGAGCAGAACGCGGCCCTGGACGCGGCCCTGGCCGCCGACCGCGCCGACCGGCTCGACCCCACCCGGCCGCCGCTGCTGCGCCTGGCCCAGCTCACCTGCGGACCGCAGCACTCCAAACTCGTCCTCACCGCCCACCACACCCTCTTCGACGGCTGGTCCTCACCCCTGGTGATCACCGACCTGGTCCGGCTGTACGCCGGGACCGACGGCCTCGCCCCGGTCCGCTCCTACGGCGACTACCTGGCCTGGCTGAGCAGGCAGGACCGCCAGGCCTCCGCCGCCCGGTGGAAGAGCGAACTCGACGGATTCGACGAGCCGACCCTGGTGGCCGCGGGCCTCACCTCCCGGGGAGAGGCGTCCTCCCTGGGACGCGTCGAGGTGCCGCTGTCCATCGACAAGGGCCGCGAACTGGCCCGACGCGCCGCACAGCTCGGCGTCACGCTCAACACCCTGCTCCAGGGCGCGTGGGCGGTACTGATCTCCCGACTGACCGGGCAGCAGGACGTGGTGTTCGGCGCCGCCGTCAACGGCCGCCCCGCCGACCTGAGCGGCAGCGACGAGATGGTCGGCCTGTTCATCAACTCCCTGCCCACCAGGGCCCTGTGCCGGCCCGGAACCAGCCTGGGCGAGGTCGTCACCGATCTGCAGAACCGGCAGATCACCCTCCTCGACCACCACTACTACGGCCTGGCCGACATCCAGCGCGGCACCGGCCTGCCCTCCCTGTTCGACACGATCGTGGTGTTCGAGAACTACCCCGTCGACCGCGAGGGCATCGTCGACGCGAACACCTCCGCGGGCCTGACCATCGACGCCATCCGCCCGTTCGCGGGCTCGCACTACCCCCTCACCCTCAACGCCTCCGACCCCTACCTGCGCCTGTCCCTCGACTACCAGAAGAACCTCTACGACCACCGGGCGGCCGAGGAGATCGCCGCCCGCCTCGTCCGCGTCCTGGAACAACTGCTCCAGGACCCCTCGATGCCGGTCGGCGCCGTGGACGTGCTCGGCCAGGACGAACGCGAGCACCTGGTACGCCGGATCAACGACACCGCCCACCCCGTCGCCGCGACCACCCTGCCCGACGCGTTCGAGGCCCAGGTCGCCCGCACCCCCGACCACCTCGCCGTGATCGGCGAACACGAGCGGCTGACCTACACCGAGTTCAACGCGCGCGCCAACCGCCTCGCGCACTGGCTCATCGAGCAGGGCGCCGGCCCCGAACAGCTCATCGCGGTGAAGATCCCCCGCTCGGTGGACCTGCTGGTGGCGATCTACGCCGTCGTCAAGGCCGGCGCCGCCTACGTACCCATCGACACCGAACTGCCCGCCGACCGGGTCCGGCACGTCCTGGACCGGGCCCGGCCGCTGCTGGTGCTCGACGACACGCTCCCGGACACCTCCGCCCACCCCGGCACCGACCCCGAACGGAACCTGTCGCCGGACAACGCCGCCTACGCCATCTTCACCTCCGGCTCCACCGGCGGCCCCAAGGGCGTACCGGTGGCACACCGGGCGATCATGAACCGGCTCACGTGGGGCCTCGCGCACTTCGACGTCGGCGCCCGGGACCGGATCCTGCTCAGCACGACCGCGAGCTTCGACGTGTCGGTGCCGGAACTGTTCGCACCGCTCCAGGCCGGGGCCGCCATCGTCGTCGCCCGCCCCGACGGACGGCGCGACCCCGCCTATCTGGCGGAACTGATACGGCGCGAACACGTCACCGGCGCGGACTTCGTACCGTCCCTGCTGGAGGCGTTCGTCGCCGAACCCGCCGCCAAGGACTGCACCAGCCTGCGCTGGATCGAGGTCGCCGGCGAGGCGTTCCCCGCCGCACTGGCCGACCGCTTCACCCGGCTGCTGCCGCACTGCACCGCCAACAACCTCTACGGCCCCACCGAAGCGGCCGTCGAGGTCACCGCCCACCAGTACGTACCCGGAGCGGACCGGCTGCCGATCGGCACACCGGTGTGGAACACCCAGGTGTACGTGCTGGACGCGGCCCTGCGCCCGGTCCCGGCCGGAGTCAGCGCAGAGCTCTACCTCGCCGGCGACCAGCTCGCCCGCGGCTACCTGGGGCAGAGCGCGCTGACCGCGGGCCGCTTCGTGGCCTGCCCCTTCGGCCCGCCCGGCAGCCGCATGTACCGCACCGGCGACCTCGTGCGCTGGAGCGGCGACGGCCAGGTGGAGTACATCGGCCGCTCCGACTTCCAGGTCAAGATCCGCGGCTTCCGCATCGAGCTCGGCGAGATCGAACAGGCCCTCACCGCGCACCCGGATGTGGACAGCGCGGTGGCCCTGGTGCGCGAGGACCGCCCCGGCGACCAGCGCCTGGTCGCCTACGTGGTGCCCGCCGCCGGCGCGGACCCGGCCGACCTGGACCTCGCGGCCCTGACCGATCTGGCCCGCGAACGGCTGGCGGAGTACATGGTCCCCACCGCGCTCGTACCGCTCGCCGAACTCCCCAAGACCCCCAGCGGAAAACTCGACCGGGGCGCCCTGCCCGCACCGGACCGCGCCGAGACCGCGACCGGGCGGGGGCCGCGCAACCACAACGAGGAAGTCCTGTGCCGGCTGTTCGCCGACCTGCTCGGGGCCGACGAGGTCGGCATCGACGTCGACTTCTTCGACAACGGCGGCCACTCGCTGCTGGCCACCCGGCTGGTCGGCCGCATCCGCAGCGAGCTCGGCGTCGAGGTGAAGGTCACGACCGTCTTCCGCAGTCCGACCGTCGCCGAGCTGGCGGCCCGCATCGAGAAATCGGCCAAGTCGAACCGCCTCCAGCTGCGCCAGATGAACGTTTAGGAGTAGCACGATGATCCCGTTGTCCTTCGCCCAGCGCCGGCTGTGGTTCCTCCACCGTCTGGAAGGGCCGTCCGCGACGTACAACATCCCGTTCGTGCTGCGCCTGGACGGGATGCTGGACACCGACGCCCTGGCCGCGGCGGTCACCGACGTCACCACCCGGCACGAGAGCCTGCGCACCCTGCTCGTCGAGAGGCCCGACGGCACCCCCGAGCAGCGCATCCTGACGCCCGAGGAGGCCGGCCACGCCTTCCGGGTGCTCGACGTGGCGGCGGACGAGGTGGACGAGGCGATGCGCCGCTTCGTGGGCGAAGGCTTCGCACTGGAGGCGGACCTGCCGCTGCGCACCCGCGTCCTGCGTGTCTCCGCCCAGGAGCACGTGCTCGTGTTCGTCTTCCACCACGTCGCCGCGGACGGCGCCTCGATGGCCCCGTTCCTGCGCGACCTGCTGGAGGCGTACGCGGCCCGCGGCCGGGGCGAGGCGCCGAACTGGCAGCCGCTCGCGGTGCAGTACAAGGACTACACCGTGTGGCAGCGGCAGATGCTGGGCGAGGAGGACGACCCCGACAGCGTCGCCTTCGAACAACTCGACCACTGGCGCCGCGAGCTGGCCGGGGTACCGCAGCCGGTGCAGCTGCCGCTGGACCGGCCGCGGCCCACCTCGGCGAGCCACGCCGGCGGCCATGTCGACCTCGAACTGGAACCCGACGTGGTCGCCGGGATCGGGCGCCTGGCCGCCGAACACGGAGCCACTTCGCCCATGGTCGCCCAGGCCGCGCTCGCGGTGCTGCTGCACCACCTCGGCGCCGGCAACGACCTCACCATCGGCAGCCCCATCGAAGGACGCCCCGACGAACAGCTCGAAGACCTGATCGGGTTCTTCGCCAACACCTGGGTGCTGCGCGTCGACCTCTCCCGCAACCCGACCTTCGCCGACCTGCTGGACCAGGTCCGCGAGAGGGCGCTGGGCGCCTACGACAACCAGGACGTTCCCTTCGAGCACCTGGTGGAGCTCCTCAACCCCGACCGCACCACCGCCTACCAGCCGCTGTTCCAGGTCATGCTGGCCTGGCAGTTCGCCTGGTCCCCGCTCCAGGTGCCCGGTCTGAAGGCCACCCCCGTCCCGCTGGGCACCGAGACCGCGAAGTTCGACCTGTTCTTCAACATCGTCCCCGACCCCTCGGGCCGCGCGTACGGGCGGCTGGAGTACGCGACGGAGCTGTTCGACCACGCCACCGCCCAGAGCCTCGTCGACCGCTACGTCCGGGTGCTGCGCCAGGTCGTCACCGACCCCACCACCCGCCTGGGCCGGGTGGAGGTCCTCACCCCGGCCGAACAGGACCGGCTGGAGCGGCTGAACGACACGACGGCGCCCGTGCCGGCCGCGACCGTACCGGAGTTGGTCGCCGCCCAGGCGGCGCGGACACCGGACGCGACCGCGGTGGTCTTCGGGCCCGCACAGCTGTCGTACCGCGAACTGGAGGCCCGCGCCGGGCGGTTGGCCGCCGTGCTGCGCGAGCACGGTGTCGGACCGGACGTCCTGGTCGCCGTGGCACTGCCCCGCTCCGCGGACCTGGTCGTCGCACTCCTGGCCGTCCTCAAGGCCGGCGGCGCCTACCTGCCCATCGACCCCGGCTACCCGGCCGCGCGCGTCGACCTGCTGCTCACCACCGCCGAACCGGCACTGGTGGTCAGCGACCACGCGACCGCCTCCACCGTCACCAGGGGCGCGCAGCGCATCCTGCACCTCGACGACCTGCACCTCGACGGGCCCGCCGCCGAGGTGGTGGACGCCGGTACGGGGCCGGACCACCTGGCCTACGTGATGTTCACGTCCGGCTCGACCGGAACCCCCAAGGGCGTCGCCGTCACCCACGCAGCCGTCGTCAACGGCGTACAGGACCTGGCCCGGCGCACCCACGTCGAGGCCGGCTCGCGGATGCTCGCCGCGACCTCGGTCAACTTCGACGTCTGCGTGTTCGAGATCTTCACCGCGCTGACCCGCGGCGCGAGCGTCGAGATCGTCCGCGACGTCCTCGAACTCGCCGAACGCGACGCCTGGTCGGGCACCACCATCAGCGCCGTGCCGACGGTGTTCTCCGCCCTGCTCGACCAGATCGCCGCCGACGGCGCCACCGGCCTGCGACTCGACGTCGAAACCGTGATCTTCGCCGGTGAGGCGCTCTCCGCGGACCTGGTCCGCAAGGTGCGCCGGATGCTGCCCGCCGCCCGCGTCGTCAACGCCTACGGCCAGACGGAGAGCTTCTACGCCGCCACCCACACCCTCCCGCGCCACCAAGGCGACACCGGCGCGGTACCGGTGGGCACACCGCTGGCCAACATGCGCGCCCACGTCCTTGGTCCCGAACTCGCCCCGGCCCCGCAGGGCGTGATCGGCGAGCTGTACGTCGCCGGCCCGGTCGCCCGCGGCTACCACCACAACGCGGCCGCCACCGCCGAACGCTTCGTCGCCTGCCCCTTCGGCCCGCCCGGCGCGCGGATGTACCGCACCGGCGATCTGGCCCGGTGGGACACCGAGGGCCTGCTGCGCTACGCCGGACGCGCCGACGACCAGGTCAAGGTGAACGGCATCCGCATCGAGCCGACCGAGATCGAGACCGTCCTGGCCCAGCACCCCGCCGTCGCCCAGGCCGTCGTGACCGTGTGCGCCGACCCCACCGGCACCCGGCGGCTCGTCGGCTACGTGGCCCGGGCGAGCGCCGGTGCCGGCGGCGGCGACGTGGACATCAACGCCACTGTGTCGGTGGCCGACCTGCGCCGCTTCGCGGCCAGACGCCTGCCCGACTACATGGTCCCCGCCCAGCTGATGGTCCTCGACCGCCTCCCGCTGACCGCCAACGGCAAGCTGGACCGGGCCGCCCTGCCCGAGCCGGAGTTCACCGGCACCGAGTACCGCGCGCCGCGCACCGGGGCCGAGCGGGTCCTGGCCGAGGTGTACGCCGACGTCCTGGGCGCCGGACAGGTCGGCGCCGACGACGACTTCTTCACCTGCGGCGGCGACAGCATCCGCTCCATCCAGGTCGTGGCCCGCGCCAAGACCCGCGGCGTCCTCGTCACCACCCGGGAGATCTTCGAGCACCGCACGGTCGCCCGGCTCGCCGAACTGGTCGAGGGCCGGGCCGGCGAGGAGCGGGTGATCCTGGCCGAACTGCCGGGCGCCGGCGTGGGCTGGGCCCCGCTGCCGCCGACCGCGGCCCACGTCCTGGCACTGGGCGGGAGCATCGGCCGGTTCTGCATGTCCGCGCTGCTGAGCCTGCCCGAGGACATCGACCGTCCCGGCCTCACCGCGACCCTGCAGAGCGTCCTGGACCGGCACGACGTGCTGCGCTCCCACCTGGACCGGGCCGAGAAGGGCCTGCGCATGCGGGAGGCGGGCAGCATCGACGCCGCCACGCTGATCCACGAGGTCCCCTACGACGCCGCCACCGTGCAGGGCGAACTGGACGCGGCCGCGGACCGCCTGGACCCCGACGCGGGCGTGATGGCCCAGTTCGTGCGCCTCACCTGCGCCACCGGGGCCGACCGGCTGCTGATCGTGCTGCACCACCTGGTCGTCGACGGCGTGTCGTGGCGGATCCTGCTGCCCGACCTGGTGGCGGCCTGGCAGCAGGTCAGGGCCGGCCTCGAACCCCGGCCGGCACCCGCGGGCACCTCGCTGCGCCGCTGGACGCACGCGCTCGCCGAGCAGGCCGCCACCGCCGGACGGATCGCCGAACTGCCGCTGTGGCAGGACATCCTCGCCGGCGACGAACCCGTCCTGGGCGCCCGCCCGCTGGACCCCGCCCGCGACGTCACCTCCACCGTGGACACCGTCCGCGTCCAGCTGCCGGCCGACGTCACCGCCACCCTCCTGGACACCGTGCCCGCCCTCTTCAACGGCGGCGTCGACGACGGCCTCCTCGCCGCCCTCGCCCTGGCCCTGGCCCGCTGGCGCCGCACCCGGGGCGTGCCCGCCGCCCCGACGCTGGTCCGGCTCGAGGGACACGGCCGCGAGGACCACCTGGTGCCCGGCGCCGACCTGTCCTCCACCATCGGCTGGTTCACCGCCATGTACCCCGTCGGCCTGGACGTCACCGGCATCGACCTGGCCGACGCGTTCGCCGGCGGCCCCGCCGCCGGCCGGGCCGTCAAGGCCGTCAAGGAACAGCTGCGGGCCGTCCCCGACCACGGCATGGGCTACGGCCTGCTGCGCCACCTCAACGCGAGGACCGCACCCGCGCTGGCCCGCCTGCGCCGCCCGCAGATCGGCTTCAACTACCTCGGCAAGGCCTCCGGCGCGGACATCCCCGAGGAACTGCGGGGCCTTGGCTGGACCCCCGACACCACCCACACGGATCTGATCGCCGCACCCGACGCGGACATGCCGGTCCTGTCCGCACTGGAGATCAACGCGGTGGCCACCGACACCGGCGACGGCGACGAACTGACCGCCTACTTCGGCTTCCCCACCGGCGTCCTGGCCCGCGAGGACGTCACCGAACTGGCCGCACTGTGGACCAAGGCCCTGACCGCGCTGGCCCGCCACGCCACCGGTCCCGAAGCGGGCGGCCTCACCCCCAGCGACGCACCCCTGGTCGCCGTGGGCCAGAGGGAGATCGACGCCTGGGAGACCCGCTTCGGCAAGCTCGCCAAGATCTGGCCGGCCACCCCCGCCCAGTCCGGGATCCTCTTCCAGGCCAAACTCGCCGGAGCGTCCTTCGACCCATACCACATCCAGCTGGTCTTCCACCTGTCCGGCCGGGTCGACCCCCAGCGGATGCACCGCGCCGGGCAGGCACTCCTGGACCGCCACCCCGTCCTGCGCGCCGCGTTCGCCGACCGGGCCGACGGCGACCTCGTACAAGTGATCCCCGAGGCGGTGACGCTGCCCTGGCGGCACCTGGACCTGAGCGGACTCGGCGAGCCCGAGCGCACCGGGACGTTCGAGGACTTCCTCGACCAGGACCGCACGACCTACTTCGACGCCGGCACCCCGCCGCTGATACGCCTGGCCCTGGCCGTCCTGGACCCCGAACGGCCCGAACTCGTCCTGACCGCCCACCACGCCCTCTACGACGGCTGGTCCACCCCGCTGCTGATGCAGGACCTGCTCCTGCTCTACGCCGCCGACGGCGACACCTCCGCGCTGCCCGCCACCCGCGACTACGGCGACTTCCTGTCCTGGCTCACCCGCCAGGACCCCGACGAGGCGGCCCGCGCATGGGCGGAGGAACTCGAGGGGATCGACGAGCCGGCCCTGCTCGCCCCCGGCTCCGCGGACACCGACGACGGCGTCCGCGACCAGGTCGAGGTCGCCCTGCCGATCGAGGAGGCCCACGAACTGGTCCGCCGCTCCTCCGAACTGGGCATCACCGTCAACACCCTGGTGCAGGGCGCCTGGGCGCTGCTGCTCGGCCAGCTCACCGGCCGCCAGGACGTGGTGTTCGGCGCGACCGTCTCCGGGCGCCCGCCCGCGGTCACGGACGTGGAGTCGATGGTCGGCATGTTCATCAACACCCTTCCCGTACGGGTGACCTACGCACCCGGCGACAGTGCCGGCGAGGTCCTGGACCGCCTCCAGCGCCGCCAGGCGGCCCTCGCGGAACACCACCACCACGGGCTCGCGGAGATCCAGAAGGCCGCCGGGGTGCGGTCCCTGTTCGACACCCTGGTCGTCTTCGAGTCCTACCCGGTCGACCGGGAGGGCCTGGAGGACGCCAGCGACGCCGCGGACGGCATCACCTTCACCGGCCTGCGCCCCTTCGCCGGCAACCACTACGCGCTGTGCCTGACGGCGGCGGCCGACCCGCACCTCCAGCTCGTCATCCAGTACGCGCCGGGCGTCTTCGACCGCGACACCGTCGAAACGTACGCGGCCCGCCTGGTGCGCCTGCTGCGGCAGCTGGCGGCCGCCCCCGCAGGCAGGATCGCGCGGATCGACGCGCTCGGCGACGGCGAACGCGAGCGGATGCTGGCCCGGTCCGACGAGGACGCCGCCTCGGCCCGCCACGTCACCCTCACCGAACTGGTCGAGGCCCAGGTGGCCCGGATCCCGGACCAGGTCGCCGTGGTCGCGGCGGGCCGGTCGCTGACGTACGCCGAACTGGACGCCCGCGCCGAGGCGCTCGCCGCCGAGCTGGTCCGGCACGGGGTGGGCCCCGAGATCGTGGTCGGCGTGGTCCTGCCGCGCACCGTGGACACGGTCGTGGCGCTGCTGGGCGTGCTCAAGGCGGGCGGCGCCTATCTGCCCGTCGACCCCGCCTACGCCGCCGCCCGGCTCCCGCACGTCCTGCCCACCGCCCGGCCCCACCTGGTCCTGGCCGACGCATCCACCCGCGCGCTCGTCCCCGCGGGCGGCGTCCCCGTCCTGGTCCTCGACGACATCGACCTCGCGGCCCCGCCCGCCCCGCGCGCCGAAACGCGGCCGAAGGCCGGCCCGGACAGCCTCGCCTACGTCATCTACACCTCCGGCTCCACCGGCGTGCCCAAGGGCGTGGGCGTCACCCAGTCCACCGTCGTCAACGCCGTGGACAGACTGGTTGCGCAGGCCGGGGCCGAGGACGGACGGCGCGTCCTGGTCGCCGCCTCCTTCGGCTTCGACGTCGCCACCTTCGAGACGTTCGCCGCCCTCACCAGGGGCGGCACCGCCGAGATCGTCCGCGACGTGCTGGAGCTGGCCGAACGCGACAGCTGGGACGTCGACGTCATCTGCTCGGTGCCCTCGGCCTTCGCCGAACTCGTCGACCAGCTCGCCGACCGCATCGACCCCACGGCCCTGAACATCTCCGGGGAGGTGCTGACCCCGGCCCTGGCCCAGCGGGTGCGCACCCGCTGGCCCAAGGCCCGGATCATCAACAGCTACGGCCCCAGCGAGACGTTCTACGCCACCGGTTTCCTCCTCGACCCGCACGAGCCGTACCCCACGGGTGTGCCCATCGGCCGTCCCTTCCCCGGCGTGCGGGCCTACATCCTGGGCCCCGGCCTCGGCCTGCTGCCCGAGGGCACCCCCGGCGAGCTGTATCTGGCGGGGGCCGGCCGCGGCTACCACCGCCAGGCGGCCCTGACCGCCGACCGGTTCGTCCCCGACCCCTACGGGCCCGCCGGCTCGCGCATGTACCGCACCGGCGACCTGGCCCGCTTCACCGCCGGCGGCGAGCTCCAGCACCTGGGCCGCATCGACACCCAGGTCAAGATCCGCGGCTACCGGGTGGAACCCGCCGAGGTCGAGGCCGCCCTGACCACCCATCCGCGCATCGCCCAGGCCGCCGTCGTGACCCAGCAGCCCGGCGACACCACCCCCTACCTGGCCGCCTACCTCGTCCCCGCCGACGGCACGGGCGTGCCGGACGCGGCCGAGATCCACGAGCACCTGGCCGACCGGCTGCCCGAGTACATGGTGCCCGCCGCCTATGTGCCGCTGGAGCGGCTGCCGCTGTCGCCCAACGGCAAGCTCGACCTCAAGGCGCTGCCCGCACCCGACCTCACGTCCACCACCCCCTTCCGGGCCCCCGCCACCCCTCGGGAAAAGGCGCTGGCCAGGCTGTTCGCCGAGGTGCTGGGTCTGGAGCAGGTCGGAGTCGACGACGGCTTCTTCGAACGCGGCGGGCACTCCCTGCTCGCCACCCGGCTGATCACCCGCGCCCGCGCCGAGATCGGGATGGAGATACCCATCCGCAAGATCTTCGACCTGCCGACGGTCGCGGCGCTCGCCGCCTGGTCGGAGGAATCGGCCGTACCCCTTCGCCCCGCTCTCCGCAGGATGATCCCAGAGGAGTAGAACCCGTGATTCCGCTTTCGTTTGCACAGCGCCGCATGTGGCTCACGCACCAGCTGGAGGGCGGGGCAGAGACCTACAACATCTCCCCGGCCTTCCGGCTGAAGGGACCACTGGACCAGACCGCCCTCGTCGCGGCGATCCAGGACGTCGTCGCCCGGCACGAGACGCTGCGCACCACCTATGTCCTGGACGACAACGACGAGCCCCACCAGCGGATCCTGCCCGCGGCACAGGCCCCCGTCCAGGTGCCGGTCATCGACGTCGCGCCCGGCGCCCTGGACGAGACGGTCGACGCGTTCATCGCCCACCGCTTCGACCTCATGGCCGACATCCCCTTCCAGGTACGCCTGTTCCGCTGCTCGCCCCAGGAACACGTCCTGGTCCTGCTCATCCACCACATCGCCTCCGACGGCGTCTCCGGCGGCCCCCTGGCCCGCGACCTGACCACCGCCTACACCGCCCGCCTGGCCGGCCACGCACCCCGGTACGAGCCGCTCGCCGTGACCTACAAGGACTACGCGCTGTGGCAGCGCGAACTCCTCGGCTCCGTCACCGACCCCGGCTCCCTGGCCGCGGCCCAGGCCGACCACTGGCGCAAGGAACTCACCGGAATACCGCAGCCGCTCAGCCTGCCGCTGGACCGCCCACGGCCCGCGACCCGCGACTCCAAGGGCGACTCCCTGCCACTGGTGGTGCGGCCGCAGGCGGCGGCCGCCCTGCAACGCCTCGCCGACGAGCGCGGCATGACCATGTCGATGGTCGTGCAGGCCGCGCTCGGCGTGCTGCTCGGCAAGCTCAGCGGCAGCGAGGACGTCACCATCGGCAACCCCATCGCCGGCCGCACCGACGAAGGCCTGGCCGACCTGGTCGGCCTGTTCGTCAACACCCAGGTCCTGCGCGTCGACCTCTGCGGCAACCCCTCCTTCACCGACCTGCTCCCACAGGTCCGCGACAAGGCACTGGCCGCCTACGAGCACCAGGACGTGCCCTTCGAGACCCTGGTCGAACTCCTCAACCCCGAACGCTCCACCGCCTACCAGCCCCTGTTCCAGGTCATGTTCGCCTGGCAGAGCTTCGAGAAGGCCGACTTCGAACTGCCCGGACTCAAGGTCGAGTTCGAGCAGTACCTCACCAACACCTCCCTGGCCGACCTGTTCTTCAGCCTCGCCTACGACAGCACCGGCGCACTGCGCGGCGACCTCATGTACGCCACCCAGCTCTTCGACCGGGCAACCGCCGAGGCCCTCGCCGACCGGTTCGTCCGCGTCCTGGAGCAGGTCGCCGCCGCACCCAGGGCCCCGATCAGCTCGATCGACGTGCTCGGCGAGGACGAACGCGACCGCCTGGTACGCCGGATCAACGACACCGCCCACCCCGTCGCCGCGACCACCCTGCCCGACGCGTTCGAGGCCCAGGTCGCCCGCACCCCCGACCGCCTCGCCGTGATCGGCGAACACGAGAGCCTGACCTACGCCGAGTTCAACGCGCGCGCCAACCAGCTCGCCCACTGGCTCATCGAGCAGGGCGCCGGCCCCGAACAGCTCATCGCGGTGAAGATCCCCCGCTCCGTGGACCTGCTCGTGGCCGTGTACGGCGTCGTCAAGGCCGGCGCCGCCTACGTACCACTGGACACCGAACTGCCCGCCGAGCGCGTACGGCACGTCCTGGCGAGCGCGAAACCGCTGCTGCTCCTCGAGGACACCCTGCCCGACGTCTCCGCCCACCCGCGGACGAACCCCCAGCGGACCCTGTCGCCGGACAACACCGCCTACGTCATCTTCACCTCCGGCTCCACCGGCGGCCCCAAGGGCGTGCCGGTGGCACACCGTTCGATCACCAACCGGATCGAGTGGGGCCTGGAGCACTTCGGTGTCACGGTCGAGGACCGGATGCTGATGAGCACCTCGGCCAGCTTCGACGCCTCCGTCCCGGAGATGTTCTCCAACCTCCAGATGGGCGCCTCCGTCGTCGTGGCCAGCGCCGAGGGCCGCCGGGACGCCGCCTACCTGGCGGACCTGATCCAGCGGGAGCAGGTGAGCGCCGCGTTCTTCGTACCCTCCCTGCTCTCCGCGTTCGTCACCGAACCCGCGGCCGCCCACTGCACCAGCCTGCGCTGGATCGAGGTCGCAGCCGAAGCGTTCCCGCCCGCCCTCGCCAACCGCTTCACCGACCTGCTCCCCGGCTGCTCCGCCAACAACCTCTACGGCCCCACCGAGGCGACCGTCGAGGTCACCGGCTGGCAGCACGTCCCCGGCGCCGACCGCGTCCCGATCGGCACCCCGATCTGGAACAACCAGGTCTACATCCTCGACGCGGCCTTGCGCCCCGTCGCCCCCGGCGTCGCCGGCGAGCTCTACCTCGCCGGCACCTGCCTGGCCCGCGGCTACCTCGGCCAGACCGGCCTGACCTCGGAACGCTTCGTGGCCTGCCCGTTCGGCCCCGCCGGCGCCCGCATGTACCGCTCCGGCGACCTGGTGAAGTGGAACAAGGACGGCCAGGTCGAATACCTCGGCCGCACCGACTCCCAGGTCAAGGTCCGCGGGTTCCGCATCGAACTCGGCGAGATCGACCACGTCCTGTCCGGACACCCCCTGGTGGCCCAGGCCGCCGTCGTGGTCCGCGAGGACCACAAGGGCGACCAGCGCCTGGTCGCCTACATCGAACCCGACCCCGACGCCGCGGTCGCCGACACCGCCGCCCAGGTCGAGGAATGGCGCCAGATCCACGACGACGCCCACGCGGACGCCGCCGACGAGACCTGGGGCGAGGACTTCCAGCCCTGGCAGAGCGTCCACGGCGGCGAGCCGATCCCGCACGAGCAGCTGCGCCAGTGGCAGGACGCCACCGCCGCCCGCATCCTGAGCCACGCCCCGCGCCGGGTCCTGGAGATCGGCGCGGGCTCCGGCCTGCTCCTCGCCAGGATCGCCGGCGAGATCGAGGAGTACCGGGGCACCGACCTCTCGGCCCAGGCGGTCGACCGGCTCCGTGCCCAGGCCGCCGAGGCCGGCCACGGCGACCGGGTCCGCCTGACCGTCCAGGCCGCCGACGACATCACCGATCTGCCCGAAGGCGGCTTCGACACCGTCGTCCTCGACTCCGTCGTCCAGTACTTCCCGAGCACCGACTACCTCGACCAGGTACTCACCCACGCCCTGGACCTGCTCGCACCCGGCGGCCGGATCGTCGTCGCCGACATCCGCAACGCCGCCACCCAGCGGATCCTGGCGACGGCGGAACAGCGCGCACAGCAGCCCTACGCCTCCCACGGGGAGATCCGGGCGGCGGTGGAAGCGGCACTGCTCGCCGAACGCGAACTGCTCATCGCCCCCGAGTGGTTCGCCGACTGGGCGGCGCGCCACGACGTCGGCGCCGACATCCGGCTCAAGACCGGGCAGGCGCACAACGCGCTGACCCGCCACCGCTACGAGGCCGTCCTGCACAAGCAACCCGCCGACGCCCTCGACCTGACCGCCGTGCCCGCACTGCCGTGGGGCGGCGAGATCTCCGGCCTGGCCGCACTGACCGGACCCGTCCAGCGGGCGGGCGGCCCGCTGCGGGTGACCGGCATCCCCAACGCCCGCCTGGTGGAAGAGGCCGCCGCGGCCGCCTTCGCCGGCGTCGTCGACGAGGAGACCCCCACCGGCAGGCCGCTGGACCCCGAGGACGTCACCGCCTGGGCACACCGCCAGGGCCTGGACGCCGTCCTCACCTGGTCGGGCGAGAACGCCCACACCTTCGACGCGGTGCTGCTGCCCCCGCGGCGCACCGTCACCGGAGGCTTCCTGCCCGGCACGGTCGCCGGACGCGTCCGCGCCAACGCACCCGCGCTGGCCAAGGCGATCGGCCCGCTGCTGGAAGAACTGCCCGCCTACCTGGGCACGCGGCTGCCGGACTACATGGTCCCGGCCGCGATGGTGCCGCTGTCCCGGCTGCCGCTGAACCCGGCCGGCAAGATCGACCGCGCGGCGCTGCCCGCGGAGCACACCACCACCGTCAGCAAGGGCGAGCCCCGCAACTCCCACGAGCGGGAACTGTGCTCCTTCTTCGGCGAACTGCTCAAACTGGAACGGGTCGGCATCGACGACGACTTCTTCGCCCTCGGCGGGCATTCCCTGCTCGCCACCCGGCTCAGCGCCCGCATCCGCAAGCACTTCGGCGTCGACATGCCCCTGCGGACGATCATCCAGTACCCGACCGTGGCCGAACTCGCCGCGCTGCTGCTCATCGGCGGCATCCCCGGCGACCACGACGACTCCTTCAACGTCGTGCTGCCGCTGAACCGGGACCCCGGCACCGGCAAGGAACCGGTGTGGTTCTTCCACGGCGGCGGCGGCCTGGGCTGGGCGTTCTTCACCTTCGCCCCCCACGTGCCCGACCGGGCGGCCTACTCCCTTCAGTCCCGCGGCTCCAACGGCAAGGAACCGATGGCCACTTCGGTGGAGGAGATGGTCGAGGACTACCTGGACCAGATCCTCGCCGTCCAGCCGGAAGGCCCCTACCACCTCATCGGCTGGTCCTTCGGCGGCCCCATCGCCCACGCCGTCGCCGACGCGATGGACCGGCGCGGCCTGGAGGTCGGCCTCATCGCCGTCCTGGACTCCCAGCCCGCCAACTCCGAGACGAACAACGGCTTTCGCGAGGTCGCCGGCCGCACCAAGGAGCTCTACCGCGCCGATGTCGAGGAAGTCTTCGGCAAGTTCATGAACACCGGCAACATGGACGCCTTCCTCGACACCATGTCGCAGGTCGGCGCCAACAACCTCCAGAAGATGGGCGTCTTCGAATCGCCGGTCTACCGCGGCGACGTGCTGTATTTCAACGCCCGGCTGGACAAGGTCGACGGAGTGACCTCCTACGGCCCCGACTGGCGGCGCCACGTCCTTGGCACCATCGAGGAGTACGACGTGGACGCCACCCACCACGACCTGCACATGCCCAAGCCCGCCGGCCAGATCATGCGGGTCGTCGCCCGCAAGCTGGCCGAACGGTGAGCGGCCCCAGAAGCGAGCGAGAGGAGTCGGCCGACGTGAGCGGAGCCGGCACATCAGCAGGACAGGGGGAGCCGGCCACGCTGCTGTGCGTGCCGTTCGCCGGAGCGGGCCCCTCCTTCTTCCACCCGTGGCAGGACCTGGCCGCCGGCCGCTGGCACGTCACCTCGGTCGAACTGCCCGGCAGGGAACGGCGCATCCTCGACGAGCCCTACCGCAACGTCGTCGAGGCGGCCAAGAACGAGATCGACGACATCGCCGCCGGCCTCGGGGAGGACTCCCGGGTCGTGCTGTTCGGGCACAGCCTGGGCGCGGTCCTGGCCTACGAACTGGTGCACCTGCTCGGCACCCGCGGCGTGCACGTCGAACGCCTCGTCGTCAGCGGCTCGCCGGGCCCCTGGACGCAGCGCGAACGCCGCGCGGCAGGCCTGGAAGGCGACGAATTCCTCGCCCGGGTCGAGGAGTTCGCCGGGTTCCGGCACGAGGCCCTGGACCACCCGGAGATGCGGGAACTGATCCTGCCCACCCTCCAGGCCGACTGCGAGATGCACGAGGCCTACGTCCCCAGCACCGACGACCCGGTGCCGGTGCCGATCACCTCCCTGCGCGGCGAGGCCGACGGCCTGGTCACCGCCGAGGAGGGCCGCCAGTGGAAGGACGCCACCACGGCCGCCTTCACCTACACCGAGTTCCCGGGCGACCACATGTACCTGGTCGACCAGGGCCGGGCGATCCTGGACGTGATCGAGAGGGAGTGCGCCGGAGACCGCTGAGAAATGGTGCGGCCGCCGGCCCTCCGGCGGCCGCACCCGGTGGGGCTCGACACCAGAGGCGTGATGCGAGGAGTCGGGCACCGCCTCCTCGCGGACCTCATAGACTTGAGTCGCCTGGCCACAGCACCGTCGCCGTATTCGAGGGGAGTACACCGTGACCGCGCTGACATGATTGCGCCCGAGTGACTCCTCCCCGTCCTGAAGAACGGGGCTTCTCGCTATGCCGTGTTGGCGTGGCGACGGACCAGCCCGGCCCGTAGAACGTTGGTGGCTGCCACGGTGTCGGCGTGCGCGTGGTGGCCGCAGACGACGCAGTGGAATGTTTCCTGGGTGGGCCGGTTCTCCTTCGCGGTGTGCCCACAATGGGGGCAGGCGCGGGAGGTGTTGCGGGGGTCCACGGCGATCACTTCCCGTCCGGCGCTCTCAGCCTTGGCGTGCAGGATCCTCAGGAACACCCCCCAACCGGCATCGGCGATCGAACGGTTCAGTCCAGCCTTCGCGGTAGCCCCGTTGGGCAGGAACGCGCCGGCCCGGTCGGGGTCGGGTTTCGGGGCGGGGGCCGTGTTCATGTTGCGGATCTTGAGGTCTTCGTGCGCGATGACGTCATGCCTGCGCACCAGGTCCAGGGCGGTCTTGTGCGCGTGATCCAGCCGCCGGCGGCGTACCTTGCCGTGCAGCCGGGCGACCTTCTCCACGGCACGTTGGTGGTTGGCGGTGCGGTCCTTGGCCTTGCAGCGCGGGAACCGGGACAGAGTCTGCTGCGCGGCCTGGAGTTTGACGGCGGCCCGACGCCCGTGGCGCGGGTTGGGCACGAAGGCGCCGCCCGAGTCGGCGAGGAAGTTCGCGATGCCCAGATCGATGCCCACCATGCTGCCGGTCGTCGGCAGCGGCTGTGGCTGTTCCTGCTCGGCGGTGAGCACGACGAACCACTTGCGGCACTCCCGCTTGACGGAGACGGTCTTGACCCTGCCTCTCACGGCGCGGTGCCGATTGACCTTCACATGCCCGACACCCTGGAGGCGGACGCGGGTGACGGCCTCGTGCGGGGTGGAGTCCCACCGGCAGCCGTCCCCGTCCTTCGGGAAGTCCACCGTGTCGAACCGGTTCACCCCACGAAAACGCGGATACCCCGGGGCATCGCCGGACTTGACCCGGCGAAAGAACGCGGCGAACGCCCTGTCCAGACGGCGCAGGGTGGCCTGCTGCGAGGAGAACGACCAGCGGCCCTGACGCTCCGGGTCGAACGCCCGGACCTCCTTGAGCTGCGCGGACTGCATCCCGTACCTGACGCTGGTCTTCGAGACGTGCCGCCAGGCGTCGCGGCGCTCCTGCAGGGCCCCGTTGTAGAGAGAGCAGTGATCTTGCAGCATCTCCGACAATGCCTGCGCCTGACGGACAGTAGGCCTCAGGAGGAACTTGTACGCACGGATCATCCAGCCCACCCCCTCCAGCCGATTTCACTCGACCCTACTATATTTGGCCCATGTCACCAGGCTGGGAATCAGATCCCGATATCCGATGAGGAAATCATGTCATTTTCAACCTCCACGCACACTTGGTGTTCGTCACGAAGTCTCGGCGTGAGATCTTCAACGGCGAAATGCTGACGCGCTGCGAGGCGATCATGCGGGACGTGTGCGAGAGCTTCGGCGCGGAGCTGCGAGAGTTCAACGGTGAAGGCGATCACGTCCACCTGCTCGTGCACTACCCGCCGAAAATCGCCCTGTCCAAGCTCGTCAACTCCCTCAAGGGCGTCAGCTCCCGATATCTGCGCGCGCAGCACACCGGCCGGATCAACCGAATCAGGACCGGCTCGGCGTTCTGGTCCCCGTCCTACTTCACCGGGTCCTGCGGCGGCGCACCGCCGAGCATCGTCCAGGACTACATCGAGAACCAGAAACGGCCGGCCTGACTTTTACCCCCAAGACGCAGAGAACTCTGGCGCTTCGCGCCTCCAAGCCGAAGATCGCATTCCCGCCCGGCCTGAAGGCCGGGATTCCCTGCGAAGAACAAGGATGGATGCATACGCCGATCACCGTCGCGGAGTACGACTCCTGGTCCGCAGAGCAGTGTCGAGGCATCGAGATCGTGGACGGGACGGTCGTGGTGAGACCGAGCGCGTCCAAACGCCGTAATCGCCTGGCGCGCTTCCTGGCCAACGCCCTGGATGCCGCCGCCGCGCCCGAGTGGAACGCGGACACGGACTTCGACGTCCGCCTCCAGGACGTCCCGCTCACGAATCGCCGCCCGGACGTGGTCGTGTACCGGGCGGACATCATCGACGTGTCGCCCACTCGGCCCGAGCACGTACTGCTGGTGGTCGAGGTGGTCTCGCCCGGTTCGGAGACGACCGATCGCGTCGTGAAGACGGAGCAGTACGCCAAGGCGGGGATCTCCTTCTACTGGCGGGTGGAGCAGACGGCCAACGGGGTCCCCGTGGTGTACACGTACGTCCTCGATACCGCGGCAAGGCTCTACCGCGACGCCGACGTCTTCACCGACGTCGTGAAGACCTCCGTGCCGTTCCCCGTCGAGATCAAGCTCAGCTCGATCTGACCAGCCGTCCCGTGCGTGACCAGACATCCCGTGGCCGCGTCGAGCCCCCACCTCCGGATCCGCGTCCGGGTGTGCGCAACACGGCCTCGTCTCGCCGTCGGTCCGCCCCCGTGCCAGTCTGTTGAGGGCGTATCGATCGCTCGTGGCCTGGGTACGGCGTGGAAGGCGGGGTCAGGGTGAAGCCCTCGACATCCTCAACAGCCACCGCCACCCGGGTGCCGAGCGCGAACGCAACTGGCTCCCGGCGCCCGCCGGACCGCTCGGCGTCACCCTGCGCCTGTACGCGCCCCGGCCGGAGGCCCTGAACGGCCAGTGGCAGCCGCCCGTCGTGCACAAGGTCTGACCTCCGCCGCACGCGCCATCCGTCGAGGAGGACTCCAGGGCCGTGCCAGGGGTGTGACAGGGCATTGTCAGGCCCACCCGGGACAGTCGTGCGCATGAAGAGTTCCGCTATCGCAGTGACAGGGCTGCGCAAGGCATATGGCGACAAGGTCGTGCTCGACGGCATCGACCTCGAGGTCGCCGCAGGATCGGTCTTCTCCCTGCTCGGTCCCAACGGAGCGGGCAAGACGACTACGGTGAACGTCCTCACCACACTGCTCACCGCCGACGCCGGGACGGTGCACGTCGCCGGGCACGACGTGGTGAGTGCGACCAAGGAGGTACGCGCCGCCATCGGCGTGACCGGCCAGTTCGCCGCAGTGGACGATCTGCTGTCGGGCCGCGAGAACCTGCAGCTGATGGCGGACCTCAAGCGCGTGTGCAACGGCGGCCAGGTGGTCACGCGGCTGCTGGAGCGGTTCGACCTGGGGGAGTCGGCGGACAAGCTGGCATCCGCCTACTCCGGCGGCATGCGCCGCAAGCTGGACCTGGCGATGACCCTCGTCGGCAGCCCGCAGATCATCTTCCTCGACGAGCCGACGACGGGTCTCGACCCGCGCAGCCGGCGCACCCTGTGGGGGATCGTCCGCGAGCTGGTGGCCGAGGGCACCACCATCTTCCTCACCACCCAGTACCTCGAGGAGGCGGACCAGCTCGCCGACCGGATCGCCGTCCTCAACCAGGGCCGTCTGGTCGCCCAGGGCACGGCCGACGAACTCAAGCGCCAGATCCCCGGCACCCACGTACGGCTCCGTTTCACCGACGCCTTCCAGCTCGACTCCGCCGCGCGGATCTTCGACGGTTCCACCCGGGACGACGAGGAACTGATCCTGCGGGTGCCCAGCGACGGCCGGTCGAGGTCGCTGCGGGCCCTGCTGGACCGTCTCGACGAACACACCCTCGACGCACAGGAATTCTCCGTGCACACCCCCGACCTCGACGACGTCTTCCTCGCCCTGACCGAGCACACCGGCAAGGACACCGAGGCGGCCGAGGACACGAGCAAGAAGAAGGAGGCGATCGCGCGATGAGCACGGTCGCGACGGCGTTCGCCGACTCGAGCATCATGTTGCGCCGCAACGTGAAGCACACCCTGCGCAACCCCACCACGGTGTTCAACGCGGTCCTGTTCCCGATCGTCATCATGCTGATGTTCGTCAAGGTGTTCGGCGGCGCCTTCAGCGTCGGCGAGCACTACATCGACTACGCGACGCCGGGCCTGCTCGTGATGGCCGTCAGCTACGGCCTCGGGGCCACCGCGACGGCCGTGAACGACGACATGACCAAGGGCATCATCAACCGGTTCAAGACCATGGACGTCTCCCGCGGAGCCATGCTCACCGGACACGTCGTCGTCACCACCGTGCGCTGCCTGGTGGCCTGCGCCGCCATCGTCGGCGTCGCCTTCGCCATGGGATTCGACCCCCGGGCGAGCGCCCTGGACTGGCTCGGCGTCCTCGGCCTCTTCGTGCTCCTCGCCGTCGGCGCCAGCTGGCTCACCGTCGCCATGGGCCTGGCCGCCAAGACCACCGAGTCGGCCGGCCTGGCCACCGTGCCACTGATCATGCTGCCGTTCCTGAGCAGCGCGTTCGTGCCCGCGGACACCATGGGCGCCGGCGTGAAGCAGTTCGCCCAGTACCAGCCCTTCACCCCGATCATCGAGACGCTGCGCGGACTGCTGGCCGGCCATGTCTCCCACGGCGACGCGATCGCGGCGATCGCCTGGTGCCTCGGCTTCGCCGTCCTCGGCTACGTGTGGGCGCTGTCCACGTTCAAGAAGCGCGCCTGACCCGACCCCCGCCGGCCGGCACCTGCCGGCCGCCCCCCACCCAGCCGCCCCGGCGACCACACCTCGCCGGGGCGGCGCCGTGCCGCCGCACCCAGGACGCCGCCGGCGTCCACCCCGCTACGGCGGCGAACACCCGACCCGCGCGAGCACGAACCGAAGGCCCCCGGACGCACCGCGTCCGGGGGCCTTCTCCCTGCCCGCCGCTCACGCGGTCTGGGGCTCCAGCAGCCGGCCGTGGCCGCCCCGCGCGGGGGCGGCATCGTGGTGGCGTGCGCGCTGGTCCTGGACGAGTTTGCCCAGCCGCTCGACGCCCAGGGCGATCTGCTCGGGGGTGAGCACGCTGAAGGAGAGCCGGGCCTGGTGGAACCCGGACGTGCCGCCGTAGAAGTGGTCCATGGGTGTCCACAGGACACCGAACCGGGAGGCCGAGTACTCGAGCATGGCGTCGTCCGCCCGGAACGGCAGCGTGAGGACGACGAACATCCCGCCCTCGGGCGTGTTCCACGTGACGTCCTGCCGGGCCCCCGGCACGGGTGCGAAGACGCGGTGCAGACTCTCCAGCACGGCCGCCAGGTTGCGGCGGTAGACGGCGGCCTCGCGGGCGGTGGCCCGCTTGAGACTGCACCCGTTCTCCAGCAGGTATCCGCCGATCACCGCCTGCGCGACGGTCGAGGTGTTGAGCGTGACCATGCTCTTGAGCTTGGCGAGATGGTCGGCGAGCAGCACCGGCTCCTCGTGCGCGGCGCCCGTCGCCGTCACCGGCTGGTCGGCGATGACGTAGCCCACGCGGGCGCCGGCGAAGGCGGACTTCGCGAACGACCCGAGATGGATCACCTGATGCCACTCGTCCAGGGTCTTGAGCATGGGCAGCGGGGAACCGCCCGCGCGAAAGAGGGCGTAGGGGTTGTCCTCGACGACGAGGATCCCCTCCCGCCGCGCCAGCTCCAGCAGGGCGATCCGGTCCGCCAACGACATGCTCGCGCCACTGGGGTTGGCGAAGTCGGGGACGACGTAACAGGCCCGCGGGCGCAGGCCCTCGCGCCGCGCCGCCCGTATCTGGCGCTCCAGGTCCTCCAGATCGATGCCCCCCTCGTGCTCGCGCACGGAACGCAGCGGTGCGCCGGCCACCCGGGCCGCGCCGATGAACCCGACGTAGTTGGGGGTGGCGGCCAGGACGACGTCGCGGGTGTCGCGGACGAGGGTGCGCAGCAGCAGCACCATCGCCTCCTGGCAGCCGGTGGTCACCACGATGCTCTCCGGGTCGACCCTCAGGCCCTCGTCGACCTCCAGCTGGCGCGCTATGAGTTCGTGGATGAACCCCTTGGTGCGCCCGTACTGGAAGAACGTGCGCCGCACCTGTTCCGCGGGCATGCCCTTCTCGCCCTCCAGATGGTTCCGGAACGTTTCCAGGTGACGGGAGAGGTCATCGACGTCGTAGAAGCCTTCGAACGGGCGGCCCGCGGAGAACGACACCGCTTCCGGATACCGTCCGGCGAGTTCGTTGAGCAGCGTCATGGAAGTGAGCGCGGGATCGTCGACCGACGCGTGCAGGTCGGTGACACTCAGCCGGATCGGTCCTGCTTGTCTGGGCATAGTCACGTCATCCTCGTCCGCCGGACAACTCAGCCTTGAGCTGGTGTCGGTCGAATGCTGCCTCGTCGGGGTGCTCAAGAACATATGCGGCCCCCCTCGAACGGTGAAAGAAAATCACTGGAGAAAGGGTCGATTCCCGCTGCCGGGCCCTTTCGGCACAGCGGTTTTCGTGCATCCTGTCCCGTCAGCGGGACAGTGCGGATCGACATCCGGACCGGCCGGCGCGCAATACCGAAAACGCGGGCGCGCCATCGAGAAAGCCGTGAGCTCCTTGAGACGTTGACACCCTCATCGGGCGGCGGAGAGAGTATGGAACTGCTGGGCGAACCGCGAGAAGGCACGGGTACTGCCGCCACGACCGGCCGGTGTCACCCGGCGAACGGCCGGGCCGCCGGCCGTCCGCCCGGCCGATGAGCGGCCGCATGTGGCGATGCCGCGCCGACCCTCCATTCGACCACCCGCACACGGCCCGCGCCGCATTCACGGAGCCGGAAAACGGTACGCCGATACGGCTTTGTGCACCCTTTTTCGCGCGGCAAGCGGTATCCGACACCTGAGAAGGAGTTGACGCATGACCACACTTGACGAAGGCGTGCTGGAGAAGGCGGCGAAGGAATACGCCGAGCAGGGCTTCTCCATCATCCGCAATGTCATTCCCCAAGAGCTCCTGGAGGAGACGGCCGCCCACGTCGACTGGCTCACCCGCAAGTACCCGGACCTGCGTCCCGAGCACTTCCACCACCCGCTGATCCGCAACGACGCCTTCTGGGCACGCCTGGTCTCCGACCCCCGCCTGGTGGACATAGCGGAGTTCTTCCTCGGCCCCGATCTGGGCTGCTTCACCGCCCACTACATCTGCAAGCCCCCCTACAACGGGCAGCCCGTGCTGTGGCACCAGGACGGCGCGTACTGGACGCTGAGCCCGATGGAGGCGCTGACGGTGTGGCTGGCCGTCGACGAGAGCAGCACGCAGAACGGCTGCCTGCGGATGATCCCCGGCAGCCACGAACTGCCGCTGCACAAGCCCTCGTTGCGCACGGACACGGACAACATGCTCTTCTCCGCCTCGGACGAGGAGATCGTGCGGGAGTGGATCGACAAGCGCGGCGTCGTGGACATCGAGCTCCAGCCGGGCGATGTCTCCATCCACCACCCGCACCTGCTGCACCACTCGGAGGCGAACACCTCCGCCAAGCGGCGCTGCGGTCTGGACATCGGCTACATCTCCACGACCACCCGCATCCACAGCGAGGGGATCTATCTCGACCCGCTGCTGGTACGCGGGACCGACGCGGCCAGCCTGAACAACTACCGTCCCTTCCCCACCTACCAGGAGGGCGAGACGGTCCCCTTCGCCGGCCAGGAGGACTGGAACGACAAGGTGGCCAAGCTCAACGCGGCACTGCCGTCGCGGACCCGGGACCTCCCCGAGGAGAGCCCCATCGAGACGACCCGGCACATGATCGAGCGTCTGCGCGCGGGCACCACGAAGGGATGACCCGGCCCTGCCGGCCGACGGTGCCCCGTCCCGGACGGGACGGGGCACCCCCCTGACCGTGCGGCGCGGGCAGCGGCGGGCGGGCGAGTGCGTCGCACCGGGCTACCGCTGCTTCTGGCCGACGGCGGGCCGGGTTCCAGGGCACTGCCCCGGAACCCGGCCCGCCGTCGGCCCAAGCGGCGCTCTCACCAGTCGAACGCCTCGCCGTCGCCCCGCTTCTCGATGCAGTACGTGCGAAAGGCCTGGGCCTTGTCGACGATGTCCTCGTCGCCGGTGCGCCGCGCCGCCTCCAGATACCAGTCGAACGCCGCGGTGGCGTGCGCGTGCCGCTCGAAGTGCAGCTCCGCGAACGGGCGGAAGGCCGGCCGCATGGTCGTGAGCGTCAGACCGGCTGCGGCGGAGGCGATGAGTTCCTCGATCTGCGCCTCGGTCGGCTCCGGGCGCCCGACGACGCGGATCGGCTCGCTCGCGGGGACGGTGCCGCGGATCGCGATCGGCTCCTCGGCGTCCGCGAAGTCGAGGCACAGCGAGAGCCGGGCGGTGGCGGACGTGCTGCGCGCCGAGTGCGGGTCGGTCGAGTGGATCTTCCACACCTCGCCGCGGCGGATGTGGTAGACGATGTCGTTCTCGGAGTGCAGCGACTCCTCGCCGGTGCGCAGCGGAATCTGGAGCCGCGTGCCCGGCTTCGCCCACTCCAGGAAGTCCACGTGCGGGGCGATGATCCCCTCACGCAGGGCGAAGACACGCACCCACTGAAGCCGGTCCAGGGGGAAATGCGCGGTCACCAGGGACATGATGTTCGGCAGCTTCTTTCCCAGTTCGGTCAGGGAAAGGCTGCCCTCGTGGGGGCGGAAAGCGACGTCGGAATCGGCGCCGCTGCCGTTGGCCAGCACATGGGACGACCACGACCCGAAGGTGAAGGTGTCGTATTCGCCGCCGTATTCGTGCTCGTCCACGATGGACAATTCCGGGCCCAGGTCGTACGAATCGATGGGCAGTACCGCAAGCCGTTCCGACTTCAGCAAGGAAATCCCCTCCAGCACATGATTGTCCGAGGCGCCCGGAAACCGCTGGGCGTTCCACCCGATCGTCACCATAATTCTTCCCGGTTGTGCAAGGCAACGACGCGGTGAAGCACGGGACTTGGCCGATCCGGCCGGTCCGTCCGCCGCCCGGCGTACGCCTGCGAACAGGGCCGAGAGGAAACCGGCTGTCCTGCCGGCAGGACAACGTGCCGCCTTGCGGTCCCGTCCGCACTGTCATCTCTTGCCCGGCGTTTCCCCGGCCATCTACCGTGGCAGCGCGGTGACTTCGGGCATGCCTTTCGAATAGGCGATCCACCACTTCCGGGTCTGCCGGGTCACCGCGTCGGCCTTCCGGCAGCGGCAGGGACGGGCATTCCCGTTCGACAGGGGAAGGAAAAGGCTGGAAATGGAATCTTCGCCGAAGGTGATCAACCAGCGGGACGGACAGGACGGGACGCCGGAGGACGAGACCGGGTCCGGCACCGCGCCGGCATCGCTCGTAAGGGAAGTCTCGGCACTGTGGGCGGCACACTTCGGCGACCGTGAAGTCGGGCCGCAGGACGACTTCTTCGTGCTCGGCGGCAACTCGCTCACCGGAATCAAAATCATCGAGCAGGTGGCGCGGGACTACGGCGTCCAGCTGTCCGTGCGCGACTTCTACCTGGCACAGACCCCCACCCGGGTCGCCGAACTGATCGAGCAGGGGAGGACCAGGACGTGAGGCTGACGCCGGGTCCCGCGCGCGACATCGACCTCGACACCCTCGACCTGTTCGACCTGGACCTGTACACCTCGGGCGATCCGCACCCGGTATGGGACGCGATGCGCGCGAAGGCACCGCTGCACCACCAAGTCCTGCCCGACGGGCGGGAGTTCTGGTCGGTGACCCGCCACGAGGACGTCTGCCGCGTACTCGGCGACCACCGCGAGTTCACCTCCGAACGCGGCACCACACCCACCCACGTCGGGATCGACGACCCCGCCGCGGGCAAGCTGCTCACCTCCACCGACCCGCCCCGGCACACCGAGGTCCGCCGGCCGCTCGGCTCCACGCTCACCGCCCGGGCGGTGAAGTCCTGGGAGGACTCGATCCGCGGGACGATCCGGCGCTTCCTCCAGCCGGCTCTCGACGGCGACACCTTCGACCTCGCCGAACGGGCTCTGCTCCTCCCGGCGATGGTCACCGGCCCGCTCCTCGGCATCCCCGCCAAGGACTGGGAGGAACTCGTCCAGCTGACCGCGATGGTCACCGCCCCCTCGGACCCGCACTTCATGGTCGGCCACGAGGCCGCCACGCTGGCCATCTCCCACCACGAGCTGGTCGACTACGTCACCCAGTGGGTCAGAAGGCGCCGCGCGGCCGGCGGCGAGGACCACACCCTGCTCGCCCACCTCATGAGCGTCAGCGCCGGCGGCGCACCGCTGAGCGACGAGGAGATCGCCCTCGACGGCTACAGCATCCTCCTGGGCGCCAACGTCACCACGCCGCACACCGTCTCGGGCACCGTGCAGGCCCTCATCGAGCGGCCCGAGCAGTTCGAGAAGGCGCAGGCCGACCCGACGCTGATCCCGAACCTGGTCGAGGAAGGGCTGCGCTGGACCTCGGCCGCCTGCAACTTCATGCGCTACGCGGTGGACGACATCCCCATCGGCGGCGGCACGATCCCGGCCCGCGCGGCGGTCGTCGCCTGGATCGGCTCGGCCAACCGGGACGAGTCCCTGTTCCCCGATCCGCACACCTTCGACCTCACCCGCCCCAACGCCAAGCGGCATGTCGCGTTCGGGTTCGGCCCGCACTTCTGCATCGGAGCCCCGCTGGCCCGGCTGACCCTGCGGATCTTCTTCGAGGAACTGCTGGAGCGGTTCGGACCGATCGAGTCCGCCGGTGAACCGCAGCACCTGCGGTCGTACTTCATCGCCGGGATGACCCACCTCCCCATCGTCGCGCAGAAACGAAAGACGCCATGACCACCGGATCCGCCGTCGCCCCCTCGCCGTGGTTCGTCCGGCCGCCGTCCACCGGCCACACGGCCCGGCTCTTCTGCTTCCCCTTCTCCGGATCGGGCGCCTCCGCCTTCAGCGCCTGGCCGGCCGCGCTCGGCGACCTCGAGATCTGCCCGGTGCAGTTCCCCGGCCGCGAGAACCGGCTGGGCCACCCCCACTACGGCACCTACGAGCAACTCGCCGCCGACCTCGTCGAACCCCTGACGCCGCTCCTCGACCGGCCGTTCGCGTTCTTCGCGCACTGCGCGGGCGCGCTGCCCGCCTACGAGACCGTGCTCAGGCTCGCCGAAGCCGGACTGCCCACACCGGACCGCCTGTTCGTGTCCGGCCAGCCGGCCCCGCACGACGCCTCACGCGACCGGATGCTCACCATGACCGAGCCCGAACTGCGTGCGGAGGTCGAGGCGTTCGTCCGCGGCCGGGGCATCGAGCCACGCCCCGACATGCTCGACCTGGGCCTCATGGTCCTGCTCCGCGACCACGCGGCCGCCAAGAAATACCGGCGCGAGACACCGGCCGCGGTGGACTGTCCCGTCGTCGTCCTGCACTGGCAGGACGACCAGGACGTGACCCCGGCCGATCTCCAGGGCTGGCGCGACTACGCCGACCTGGTCGAGTTCCGCGTGATCGGCGGCGGCCACTACGACTTCATGAACGCCCCGGACGAACTGACGAAGCTGCTCACCCGCTGGCTGTGAGCACCCTGCCACCGCCCGCGGCCGTGAGCGCCCTGCCGCCGTTCGTACCCGCCGTGCCGCCGCGCGTACCCCGCCGAGCGGCCGCGCCTGCCCGCCGTACCGCCGCTCGTGCCCGCCGTACACCGAAGGAACCGGAAGGAACACCCATGCGTGGCGCAGCCACCGATGTTGCCGTGATCGGGATGTCGTGCCGCTTCCCCGGAGTGCACGGCGTCGCCGAGTTCTGGGACCTGCTGCGCGAGGGCCGGTCGACCATCGGCACGTTCCCGCCGCGACGGGCCGCCGACGCGCAGTCGGCGTACCTGTCCCACCCGGACGCCGCCACCCTGGGCTCGGGCTCCTTCCTCGACTCCGTCGACGGCTTCGACGCCGCCTTCTTCGACACCGCGCCCGGGGAAGCCGCGGCCATGGACCCCGTGCAAAGGCTCGGCCTCGAACTCGCCTGGGAAGCCGTCGAGGACGCCCGCCTGCCCGCCGCCGCCCTGGCCGGCCGCGAGATCGACGTCGTGGTCGGCGCCGGACCCTCCGGCTACGAACTGCTGCGCAAGCTCTCCGGCAGCGACAGGGACGACCACTATGCCGCGCTCGGCTCCAGCGGCGCCCTGATCGCGAACCGGATCTCGCACCTGTTCGACGTCCGCGGCATGAGCCTGTGCGCGGACTCGGGCCAGTCCTCCTCCCTGGTGTCGCTCGCGCTGACCTGCGAACGGATCGGCGGCGGCGCGGTGGACATGGCGATCGCGGGCGGCGTGCACCTGATCGTCGACCCCGAGGCGGGAGCGGGCCTGGCGAACCTGGGCGCGCTCTCACCCGACGGCCGCTGCTTCCCCTTCGACCGGCGGGCCAACGGCTTCGTCCGCGGCGAGGGCGGCGCGTTCGTCGTACTGAAGCGCCTCGACCTCGCCGTCGCCGACGGCGACCACATCTACGCGGTGGTGCGCGGCTGGGGCGTCCGCAGCGGCGGCGCGTCCTCCCGGATGCCGGACCCCAGCCCCACCGGGCAGGCGTCGGCCGTGCTCTCCGCCGTGCGCCGCGCGGGCCTCTCGTTCGAGGACGTCGACTACGTCGAGGCCCACGGCACCGGCACCCGGCTCGGCGATCCGGCCGAACTGAGCGGCCTGCGGGAGGCGTTCCGGGCGAGCGGGCGCAGCCGCCCCCTGGCCATCGGCTCGGTGAAGGCGAACGTCGGCCACCTGGAGCCGGCCGCTGGCATCACCGGCTTTGTGAAGGCCGCGCTCTGCGTGGAGCGCGCCCACCTGGTGCCCCACCCGGACTTCACCACCCCGAGCCCCGCCGTCCCCGGCTTCCACGACGACTTCGACGTCCCGCGCGCCACGCGGCCCTGGCTGGGCGAACCCGGCCGGCCACGCCGGGCCGGGGTGTCCTCCATCGGGATGGGCGGCACCAACGCCCACGTCATCCTCGAACAGGCCCCCGACACACACACCGAACTCCCCGCCCACCAGGGGAACGCGACCCCGGCGGCCGTCACCGGGCCGGTGCCCTGGGTACTCTCCGCCCGCTCGGAGCAGGCCCTGCGGCAGCAGGCGGGGCGGCTGCACGACCTGCTGAGCGCCGACGCGTCCCTGCCGGCGGCCGAGATCGGGCACTCGCTCCTTACGACCCGCTCCCCGTTCGAGCACCGGGCCGTCGTCCTGGCCGACGACCGCGAACAGGCCCTGGCCGCCCTGGAGGTGGTGGCCGCCGGCGGAGCCGCGGCACGCGCCGTGCGCGGCACCGCCACCACCGCCACGGGCCCGGTCGTCTTCGTCTTCCCCGGCCAGGGATCGCAGTGGCTGGGCATGGGCAGACAGCTCTACGCCGAGTCCGAGGTCTTCGCCCGCGCCGTCGACGCCTGCGCGAAGGCGTTTCAGCCGTGGCTGGACTGGTCCCTGGTGGACCTGGTGACCGGGGCGGAGTCGGCGCCGTCGCTGGAGCGCGGCGACGCCGTCGTCCAGCCCGCCCTGTTCGCGATGATGGTCTCCCTCGCCGAACTGTGGCGCTCCCTGGGAGTGGTCCCCGACGTGGTGGTGGGGCACTCGCAGGGAGAGATCGCCGCGGCCTGCGCGGCCGGCGCGCTCTCCCTCAAGGACGCGGCGCGGATCGTCGCCCTGCGCAGCCAGGCGCTGACCGCGCTGGCCGGCCTGGGCGGCCTGCACGCGGTCGCCGCGCCCCTGGCCCGGGTCGAGGAGCTGCTGGAGGGCTGGTCCGGGCGGCTGTCCGTGGCCGCCGTCAACGGACCGGCCTCCGTGGTGATCGCCGGAGACCTCGAGGCACTGGAGGAGTTCACCGCCCGGGCCGCCGAGGACGGCGTCCGGGTCCGCCGCGTCAAGGTCGAATACGCCTCCCACTCCCACCAGGTCGAACGCATCCGCGACCAGGTCCTCGAAGCCGCGGCCGGCGTCACCCCGCGGGAGACGGCGGTGGAGTTCCACTCCACCGTCACCGCCGCACCCATCGACCCCCGCCGGCTCGACGCCTCGTACTGGTACGACAACCTGCGCTCGACCGTCCGTTTCGGCGAGGTCGTGGAGAACCTGATGCGCGAACGCGGCGGCGTGTACGTGGAGATCAGCCCGCACCCCGTGCTCCAGGTGGCGATGGAGGAGGCCGCCGACGCGCTGGCCGCCGCGCCCACGGTGGTGGGCACCCTCAGCCGCCACGACGGGAGCGCCGGCAAGGTCCTGGCGTCGCTGGCCGAACTGCACGTGCGCGGCGTGCCGGTGGACTGGACGGCGGCCTTCACCCCCGGCCGGCCGCGCCGGATCGGCCTGCCCACCTACCCCTTCCAGCGGCAGCGCCACTGGCTGACCGCGCCCGCCGGCACGAACGATCCCACCGCGCACGCGGACGGCCCGGACGTGCGCCCGGCGGGCCCGGACTCGCCGTCGGCGGCCCGCACCCTGGTGTGCGCCGAGACGGCCGTCCTCCTCGCCGCGAAGGGCGTGGGGCTGACGCCCGCCGAACTCCAGGCGCGGGCGGACGACACCTTCAAGGCCCTGGGCTTCGACTCCTCGATGGCGGTGGAGCTGCGCAACCGGCTCAACGCGGCGACCGCGGTACGGCTCCCGGCCACCGTCGCCTTCAGCCACCCCACGCCGCGCCGGCTCGCCGACCACCTCTTCTCCCTCCTGGAGCCGCCGGCCCCCGAGGCCGCCCGGCCGGTGCGGGAGACAGGTCCCGAGGACCGCAGCGACGACGACCTCTACGCCCTGATCGACCGCGGATACCTGTAGCCGCACCCGTCTACCTGTAGTCGCACCCGTTTCTTTCCGAGCAACCGTTGAGGGAGGCCCCTGGTGGAGGAAGTCGACAAGCTCCGCTCCTACTTGCGACGTGCCGTCGGCGACGCGCAGGAACTGCGCGAGCGGGTGCGCGAGCTGGAGGAGTCCGCGCGCGAGCCCATCGCCGTCGTGGGGGTGGGGTGTCGCTTCCCGGGCGGGGTGACCTCCCCCGAGGAGTTGTGGGGAGTCGTCCGCGGCGAAGTGGACGCCATGGGCGACTTCCCCCAGGACCGCGGCTGGGACCTGGAGGCGCTCTACGACCCCGACCCCGAGGCGCACGGCAGGACCTACACCCGCACCGGCGGATTCCTGCACGAACTCCCCGACTTCGACGCGGAGTTCTTCGGCATCAGCCCGCGCGAGGCGCTGGCGATGGACCCGCAGCAGCGGCTGATGCTGGAGACCTCGTGGGAGGCGCTGGAGCGGGCGGGCATCGACCCGGTGGCGCTGCGGGGTTCGCAGACCGGCGTGTTCACCGGCCTGTACGGCGTCGACTACGGCCCCAGGATCGGCGGCGGCGCGGCCGGCGAGGTGGAGGGCTTCCAGATCACCGGCACCTACCTCAGCGTGGCCTCGGGCCGCGTGGCGTACGTGCTGGGCCTCGAGGGCCCGGCGGTGTCGACCGACACCGCCTGCTCCGCCTCGCTCGTCGCCATCCACCAGGCCGTACGGTCCCTGAGGTCGGGGGAGTGCACGCTGGCGCTGGCCGGCGGGGTGTCGACCCTGCCGACCCCGGGGATGTTCGTCGAACTCGCCCGGCAGCGGGGCCTGTCGGCGGACGGGCGGTGCAAGGCCTTCGCCGACGCGGCCGACGGCACCGGCTTCTCCGAGGGCGCGGGCGTCCTGGTCCTGGAGCGGCTCAGTGACGCGCGCCGCAACGGCCGCCGGATCTGGGCCGTGATCCGCGGCTCGGCGATCAACCAGGACGGCGCGTCCAACGGTCTGACCGCTCCGAACACGCTGGCCCAGCGGCGGGTTATCCGGGCGGCCCTGGCCGATGCCGGGCTGTCGTTCGCCGACGTGGACGCGGTGGAGGCGCACGGCACCGGCACCCGGCTCGGCGACCCCATGGAGGCCGAGGCCCTGCTGGCCACCTACGGCCAGGACCGCACCGCCCAGGACCCGCTGTGGCTGGGGTCGTTGAAGTCGAACATCGGGCACACCCAGGCGGCCGCCGGTGTCGGCGGCACCATCAAGATGATCATGGCGATGCGGCACGGCCTGCTGCCCCGCACCCTGCACGTCGATCACCCCTCGACCCACGTCGACTGGTCGACGGGCGCGGTGGAGCTGCTGACCGAGGCCCGGGACTGGACCACGGCCGAGGACCGGCCCCGGCGCGCGGGAGTGTCGTCCTTCGGTATCAGCGGCACCAACGCCCACCTGATCCTCGAACAGGCCCCCGCCGCCGTCGAGCCGGACCGGGCCCCGGCCGGTGACGCCGCGTCGCCCACCACCGGCGCGGCGCTGCCGTGGGTGCTGTCGGCGCGCTCGAAGCAGGCACTGCGCGATCAGGCGGCACGGCTGCGCGACACCGTGGCAGCGGACACCGGCCTGACGGCCGCGGGCGTCGGACGGGCACTGGTGAGAACCCGGTCGCTGTTCGAGCACCGCCAGGTGGTCATCGGCGCCGGCCGGGACGAACTCCTGGCCCGCCTGACCGCCGTCGCCGCGGGGGAGGAGCCCGCCCCCGCGGGCACGGTGTCCGCGGCCGCCGGGCCGGTGGGCAAGACCGTCTTCGTCTTCCCCGGCCAGGGCGCCCAGTGGATCGCGATGGGCCGCGAACTCATGGAGACCTCCCCGGTCTTCGCCGACGAACTGCACGCCTGCGCGAAAGCGCTGGAGCCGTGGGTGTCCTGGTCGCTGATCGACACCGTGTGCGGCGGACCGGACTCGGCGGACCTGGAGGACATCGACGTCGTCCAGCCGGTGCTGTTCGCGGTGATGGTCGCGCTGGCACAGGTGTGGCGCTCGCTGGGAGTGAGCCCCGACGTCGTCATCGGCCACTCCCAGGGCGAGATCGCCGCCGCCTACGTCGCGGGCGCCCTGACCCTGAAGGACGCCGCCAAGATCGTGGCCCTGCGCTCCCGCCTCCTGGCCACCGTCACCGGACAGGGCAGCATGGCCGGCATCCTGCTGCCCGAGGACCGCGTACGACAGCTCCTCGCGGGCCAGGAGTCCCGCATCGGCATCGCCGCCGTCAACGGACCCGGCTCCACCACCGTGTCCGGCGAGAGCGCGGCCGTCGAGGAACTGGTCGCGGCCTGCCAGGCCGAGGGCGCCCGCGCACGCCTGATCAAGTCCAGCGTCCCCGGCCACTCGCCGCTGATGGACCGCTTCGACGGCCGGCTCCAGCAGGAACTCGGCCCCATCACCCCCAGGCCCACACCGGTGACGATCTACTCCACCGTCACCGGCGGCCTGATCGACCCCCTCGAACTGGACACCGGCTACTGGTACCGCAACCTGCGCCGGCCCGTGCAGTTCGCCACCGCCATGACACGCCTGGTCGAACAGGAGCCGGGCAGCGCCGTCGTCGAGCTCAGCCCGCACCCGCTGCTCGTGCTGAACATCCAGGAGATGTTCGACACCACCCCCGGCGCCACCGGCTTCGTGGTGGGCTCGCTGCGCCGCGGCGAGGGCGGCCTCGCCCGGCTGTACCGGTCGGCCGCCGAAGCCTTCGTCGCCGGCCTCCCGGTGTCGTGGGAGTCGGCCTTCGAGGGCGAGGACGGCCGATGGGCCGAGCTGCCCACGTACGCCTTCCAGCGCCGGCGCTACTGGCTGAACACCCCCGCCGAGACCACCGCCGCGAGCACCTGTGACCACCCGCTGCTCGACGCCGTGATCGATCTGCCCGACGACGGCGGCCGCGGGGGAGTGGTGGGCAGCGGACGCCTGTCGCTGGAGCGCCACCCCTGGCTCGCCGACCACGTCGTCCACGGCGCCGTCCTGGTGCCCTGGGCCGCGCTGGCGGAACTGGCCGTCTGGGCGGCGCACCGGGCGGGCTGCGACGCCGTCGACGAACTCACCCTGGAAACCCCGCTGGTGCTCTCCCGCACGGCCGAACGCGAGATCCGCGTCGTGGCCGACGGCAAGGGCGTGATCGGCGTGCACTCGCGCGCCGACGGCGACAGCCGGTGGACGCGCAACGCCACCGGGACCATCGGATCCGGCACCGCACCCGCCCCCGCCCAGGACGGCCTCACCACCTGGCCGCCCCCGGGCGCCACCGCCGTGCCCCTCGACGACCCGCACACCGGACCGGCCGCCGCCGGCCTCGGGCCCCTGCCACGCGGCACACGCGCGGTGTGGCGCAAGGGCGACACCCTGTTCGCCGAGGTCGAACCGCCCGCGGCCGACGTCGCGGAGCACCGCGGCTTCCGTATCCACCCGGCGCTGCTGACCGCCGCGCTGCTCCCGGCCGGCCCGGGGGAGTCCACCGACACCTCCCGGCCCGAGGTCCGGCTGCCCTTCCACTGCACCGGACTGCGCATCGACTCCGCCCGCCCGGCCGCCGGCCTGCGCGTGCGGCTCGCCCCCACGGGCGAGAACACACTGTCGGTGACCCTCGCCGACGGCAGCGGGACGCCGCTCGGCGGCGTCACCTCGCTGAGCCTGCGGCCCGTGGACGCCGAGCAGCTGACCGCGCTGGGCTTCGACCACCAGGACGCGCTGTTCCAGGTCGAATGGGCCCCCGTCGCGATTCCCTCCGGCCGGCCCGAGGGCCGCTACGCGGTGCTGGGAGCACCCTTGGAGGGACAGGCGGACGGGGAGGTCCTCACCGACCTCGCCCAGCTCGCCGCGTCCGCCGCGTCCGGCGCGGAGATACCCCCCGTCGTCATCGCCCGCATCGACGGTGATGACACCGGCGGCACCGGCGGCGGGGGTGGCACCGACGGCATCGGCGGCGGGGACGTACCTGCCGCCGTCGAACAGCGCCTGCACCGCGTGCTGCGGTGGACGCAGGACTGGCTCGCCGACGAGCGGTTCTCCGCCTCCCGCCTGGTCCTGGTGACCCGGGACGCCTTCCGCGACGACCAGGTCGCCCACGCCGATCCCGCCGCGGCCGCGGTCTGGGGCTTCGTACGCACCGCGCAGTCCGAGAACCCGCAGCGCTTCACGCTCGTGGACACCGACGGCCGGCCCGAGTCCTGGGCCCGTCTCCCGGCGGCCGCCGCCACCGGAGAAGCCCAGCTCAAGATCCGGGCCGGCCGCGTGAGCACCCCCCAACTGGCCCCCGCCCCCGCCGCGTCCACGGCCCGCGCGTCCCGCGACGGGGCACAGGAGGCGGCCCCGCTCGGCTCCGGATCGGTGCTCATCACCGGCGGCACCAGCGGTCTCGGCGCGATCCTGGCCCGGCACCTGGTCCAGCGGCACGGAGCGCGCCGGCTGGTGCTGACCAGCAGGCGCGGCCCGGCGGCCCCCGCGGCGGCGGCGCTGCGTGAGGAACTGACCGCGGCCGGGGCCCACGTCGACGTCGTGGCCTGCGACGTCACCAGCCGCGACGCCGTCGCCGAACTGATCGCCGCGGTGCCCCCGGAGCACCCCCTGACAGCCGTGATCCACTGCGCCGGCGTCCTGGACGACGGCGTCGTGGAGACCTTGACCAAGGACCGCCTCGACGCGGTCCTCGCGCCGAAGGTGCGCGGGGCCTGGCACCTGCACGAGCTGACCGAGCACCTGGGACTGTCCGCGTTCGTGCTGTTCTCCTCCGTCTCCAGCGTGCTCGGCACCCCCGGACAGGCCAACTACGCCGCCGCCAACGCCTTCCTCAACGGCCTCGCCGAGGCCCGCCGCGGCCGCGGACTCGCCGCCGGCGCACTGTGCTGGGGCTTCTGGGCCGAACGCAGCGACATGAGCGCCGACATCAGCGAAGCCGACGTCGAGCGCCTGCAACGCCGGGGTGTGCGGCCGCTGTCGTCGCAGGAGGGGCTCGCTCTCTTCGACGCGGCGATCTCGGCCGACGAGCCGGTCCTCGTGCCGGCACTGCTGAACCTGGCGGCGGGCACCTCGCAGGCCGGGCAGACGGCCTCGCCGCTCCTGCGCACGCTCGCCCGGAATTCTGCCGGCGGCCCCGCGGGCTCGGAGGCCGCCGACGTGCCGCTCGAGCAGCGGCTGAGGTCGCTGCCGGCGGACGAGGCGCAGTCGGTGCTGCTGGATGCCGTACGGACGCAGACCGCGCTCGTCCTCGGTCACGCCGACACCGGGCGGGTCGGTCCCGCGGTGACGTTCAAGACACTGGGGATCGATTCGCTCACGGCGCTGGAGCTGCGGAACAAGTTGGCGGCCGTGACCGGCCTGAAGCTGCCCGCCACCCTCGTGTTCGACCACCCGACCCCCACCGCCGTCGCCCAGTTCCTGGGCACGCGCATCACCCCGGATTCCGGCGCCCCGCAGCAGTCCCCGGCCGATCACCTGGTCAAGGAGATCGAGCACCTGGGCGCCCGGCTCGAGGACGCGTTCCGCACCCTCGCGGAGCAGGACCGGGCCACGATTTCCACTCTGCTCGGCGAGTTGCAGGGCCGAGTCCGTTCGACCGCGGGCGACGGCGGGCCGCCGGTCGCCATCGTCGACCGGATCGGCGCGGCCTCGGCGGGAGAGCTTCTCGCGCTGCTGGACAAAGAACTCGGCTAGGGGAAAGCGATGACTGACAACAACAACGCCGAGGTTCTCGACTACCTCAAGCGCACGTCGATCGAGCTGATCGAGACACGCAGGCGCCTTCAGGAGCTGACGGACGCCGCCGCCGAACCCATCGCGATCGTGGGCGTCTCCTGCCGCTACCCGGGCGGTGTGGGCTCCCCCGAGGAGCTGTGGGAGCTGGTGCGAGCGGGCGCGGACGCCGTGGACGACTTCCCCGACGACCGCAACTGGGACCTGGACACCTTCTACGACCCGGACCCGGACCACCCCGGCACCTGCTACACCCGCAAGGGCGGATTCCTCTACGACGCCGGTGACTTCGACGCCGACTTCTTCGGGATCAACCCGCGCGAGGCCCTGTCCGCCGACCCGCAGCAGCGCCTGCTGCTGGAAGCGTCGTGGGAGTGCGTGGAGCGGGCCGGTATCGACCCCGAGTCCCTGCGCGGCAGCGACACCGGGGTGTTCGCCGGACTCGCCTACTTCGGCTACGGCAACCACTTCGCCACCCCCGAGGCCATCGCCGGCTACGCGCAGACCGGCTCCCTGCTCAGCGTGGCCTCCGGACGGGTCTCCTACGCGCTGGGCCTTCAGGGCCCGGCCGTGTCCACGGACACCGCGTGCTCGTCCTCCCTGGTCGCGGTGCACCAGGCGGTGCAGTCGCTGCGGCAGGGCGAGTGCGCACTGGCGCTGGCCGGCGGGGTCACCGTCATGGGGATGCCGCAGGTGTTCCGGGAGATGTCCAGACTGCGGGGCCTGGCGGTGGACGGCCGGTGCAAGGCGTTCGCGGACGCGGCGGACGGCACCGGCTTCGGCGAGGGCGTCGGCATGCTCGTCCTGGAGCGGCTCAGTGACGCGCGCCGCAACGGGCGCCGGATCTGGGCGGTGATCCGCGGCTCGGCCATCAACCAGGACGGTGCGTCCAACGGCCTGACCGCGCCCAGCGGCCCCGCTCAGCAGCGCGTGATCCGGGCCGCGCTGGCCAACGCCCGCCTCAAGGCCGGCGACATCGACGCGGTCGAGGCCCACGGCACCGGCACCACCCTCGGCGACCCCATCGAGGCGGGCGCCCTGCTGGCCACCTACGGCCAGGACCGCGACGCCCAGGACCCGCTGTGGCTGGGGTCGTTGAAGTCGAACATCGGGCACACCCAGGCGGCCGCCGGTGTCGGCGGCATCATAAAGATGATCATGGCGATGCGGCACGGCACACTGCCCCGCACCCTGCACGTCGACCGTCCCTCGGCGCACATCGACTGGTCGGCCGGAGCCGTGGAGCTGCTGACCGAGGCCCGCCAGTGGACCGTCGCGGACGGCCGGCCCCGGCGGGCGGGCGTCTCCGCGTTCGGGGTCAGCGGCACCAACGCGCACATGATCCTGGAACAGGCGCCCGACGAGGACGAGGACGAGGGCGAGGAGGACCAGCCGCACTGCGCGGGCCAGTTGGTGCCCTGGGCCCTGTCGGCACGCTCGGAGCAGGCCCTGCGCGAACAGGCGGCCCGGCTGCGCGACTTCGCCGCCGCCGGCACCGGCCCGGACCTCCTCGACGCCGGCTGGTCACTGCTCTCCACCCGCACCCGCTTCGAGCACGGCGCGGTGGTCCTCGGTCACGACCGGGACGAACTGCTGAGCGCGCTCGACGCGCTGAGCGAGGGCAAGGACTCCGCCGCGCTCGTACGCGGCACGGCCGGAGAACCCGGCAGCCTGGTCTACCTGTTCCCGGGGCAGGGCTCCCCGTGGGCAGGCACCGCACGGCAGTTGTACGACACCTACCCCGTCTTCGCGCAGAGCCTGGACGAGATCTGCGCCCGCTTCGACGCCCACCTGCCCTACCCGCTCAAGCCCGTCCTGCTCGCCGACGAACCCGACGGCCGCGACCGCACGGACATCGCCCAGCCCGCCCTGTTCACCCTCCAGGTCAGCCTCTACCGGCTCCTGACCCGATACGCCCCGCGGCCCGCCAGGCTCATCGGCCACTCCGTCGGCGAGATCGCCGCCGCCCACGTCTCCGGCGTCCTCGACCTGGACACCGCGACCCGGCTCGTCGCCGCCCGCGGACGCACCATGCAGAGCGTCACCGAACCCGGCGCCATGCTCGCCGTCCGCGCCTCGCACACACAGCTGAGCACCCTCCTGGACGCCTACGACCGCGTCGGCGTCGCCGCCGTCAACGGCCCCGAGTCCGTCGTCGTCTCCGGCCTGCGCGAGCAGGTCCACGCCCTGCGCGACCGGCTCACCGCCGACGGCGTCTCCGCCAAGCTCCTCCCGGTCGCCCACGCCTTCCACTCCCCGCTGATGGACCCGGTCCTCGAGGAGTTCGCGGCCGCGCTCGGCGACCTCCCCGACGGCGACATGACGATCCCCATCGTCTCCACCCGGCTGGGCCGCGACGTCACGCCGAAGGAGCTGACGTCCGCCCGCTACTGGGTCGACCACGTCCGCGACCCCGTGCGCTACTGGGACGCGGTGGAGTGCGCCCGCACCGCCGGCGCGGGCGTCTTCGTGGAGGTGGGGCCCGGAGCGACGCTCACGAGCATCACCAAGGAGGCCCTCGCCGGCGAGGGCGCGGGCGACACGCTGGTCGTGTCGGCGTCGCGGCGCGACCGCACCGCCCCGCAGGCACTGCTCGGCGCACTGGCCCACCTGTACGTGAGCGGCGCCTTCGTGGACTGGGACGCTTTGTTCGGGTCGCGCCGCAGGGTGGACCTGCCGACGTACGCCTTCCAACGCCGGCGCTACTGGATGGACTTCCTCGCCGGGACACAGAGCGCCGACGTCACCTCCGCCGGCCTCACCGCACCCGGACACCCCCTGCTCGGCGCCGAGGTGGACCACCCCGGCACCGACGAGCGGGTCTTCACCGACCTGTGGTCCCTGCGCACCCACGCCTGGCTGGGCGACCACACCGTGTTCGGCGCCGCCGTCGTCCCCGCGACGGCCTACCTGGATTTGGCGTTGTCGGTCGGCGGCCTGCTCGGATGCGGCACGGTGGAGGAACTCACCCTGGCCGTCCCCCTGATCCTGCCCGACTCCGGCGACGTGCGGATCCGCATCGTCGTCGGCGCCGCCGACGACAGCGGACGCCGCACCCTGGAGGTGTACTCGCAGCCCGGCGAGGACACCCCCGCCCAGGGCGGCTGGACCCGCCACGCGAGCGGGAGCCTGTCACCCGCCACCACCCCGACGAACACACCCACGGTCACCCCGGTGAACGGCACCGGCCCGCTCGCCGTATGGCCACCGGCCGGGGCGAGACAGCTCGACATCAGCGGCCTCTACGACACCTTCGCGGACGCCGGATTCGACTACGGCCCGCTGTTCCGGGGACTGCGGGAGGTCTGGCGGCACGGCGAGGACCTCTTCGCCCTCGCCACCCTCCCCGACACCTCCGATCCCTCGGCCGGCGGCGCCTTCGCCCTGCACCCGGCCCTGCTGGACACCGTCCTGCACGCCTCCGTGGCCGGCGGCGTCATCGAGGTGACCGGCGAGCAGGGCCGCATGCCCTTCGCCTGGTCCGGCGCGGAGGTGACCGGGCCCTGCACACCGACCGTCAGGGTCCGCCTCACCCCGGCCGGCCAGGACGCCGTATCGCTCACCATCGCCGACGAACACGGCCGCCCCATCGCCACCGTTGCCACGCTCGCCTTCCGCCCGGCGAGCGCCGAACAGGTCCGCTCCGCCCGCGGCACCCAGCGCCAGCCGCTGTACGAAGTGCGCTGGCGCCCGGTCAAGGAGAGCAGGCGCGAGACCTACCAAGAGCGGTGGGCCGTCCTCGGTTCACCGGGCGGTCGAGCCGCCCGGCTCACCGCCGCCGGCGAGAGCCAGACCGTCCGTCACACATCGCTGGACGAGATCCTCGCCGGGGAGGCGCCGCGCCACATCGTCCTGGCCCTGGACGACGTCACCGCCGACAACACCGGACCGCTCGACACCGTCGCCGACGGCACCGGTCTGCTCGACAGTGTCGCCGACGCCGGCAAGCGGGTCCTGGAGCAGGTCCAACGCTTCCTTGCCGCCGAAGCCCTCGCCGCCTCCACGCTGGTGCTGCTCACCCGCCTGGCCCTCGACACCGGCCACGGCGAGCGCCTGGAGAGCTTGCCCGGCGCGTCCGTGTGGGGCCTGATCCGCTCCGCCCAGACCGAACACCCCGGCAGGTTCCGGCTGGTGGACCTCGACGACCAGGACACCTCCTGGGCCCGCCTGCCCGACGTACTCGCCCTGGACGAGGATCAACTCGCCCTGCGTGACGGGGCGTTGCTGGTTCCGCGGCTGGCGGCCGCCCAGCCCGCCGGCCATCGCATCGAACCCGCGCCGGCCGGAGCCCACCGGCTGGGCATCGCGACCAGGGGCACGCTGGAGAACCTGACCTGGATCCCCTGCCCCGAGGCGGAAGCGCCTCTGACGCCGGGTCAGGTCCGTATCGCCGTCCAGGTCGCCGGCCTCAACTTCCGCGACGTCACCATCGCCCTGGGCCTGGTGGACCGTACCGCCATCGACGCCGGACTCGGCAGCGAAGGCGCCGGCATCGTCCTCGAAGTCGCCCACGACGTCACCGAGTTCACGCCCGGCGACCGCGTCACCGGCATCTTCGGCGGCGCGTTCGGCCGCACGGCCGTGGCCGACCACCGCATGCTCGTACCGGTCCCCGACGGCTGGACCCACGCCGAGGCGGCGTCCGTGCCGTGCACCTTCCTCACCGCCTACCACGGCCTGTTCCGCGTGGCGAACCTCAAGAAGGGACAGCGCGTCCTCATCCACGCCGCCGCCGGCGGAGTCGGCATGGCCGCCGTCCAACTGGCCCGCCACGTGGGCGCGGAGATCTACGCGACCGCGAGCCCCGCCAAGTGGCCCGCCCTCAAGGCCCTCGGAGTGGACGAGACGCACCTGGCGTCCTCCCGCGACCTGGAGTTCGCCGAGAAGTTCCGCCGCACCTCCGGCGGACGCGGCGTGGACGTCGTACTCAACTCCCTCGCGCACACCTTCGTCGACGCCTCGCTGACCCTGCTGCCGCAGGGCGGGCACTTCGTCGAGATGGGCAAGACCGACATCCGCGACCCGAGGCAGATCGCGGCCGCCCACCCCGGAGTCGACTACCGGCCCTTCGACCTCTACGAGGCCGGCCCCGACGCGATCCGCGACATGTTCCGTGCCGTCATGGACCTGTTCGCCGGCGGACAGGTGCAGCTGCCCCCGCTCTCCCTCCGCGACATCCACGACGCACGCTCGGTGTTCCGCGAGATGAGCCAGGGCCGCCACATCGGCAAACTGGTCCTGGACGTGGGCGACGGCCTCGGCGGCGGCACCGTGCTGGTCACCGGCGGCACCGGGGGAGTGGGCTCGCTCCTCGCCCGGCACCTCGTCGCCGAACACGGCGTACGCAGCCTGCTGCTGGCCAGCCGCAGCGGCCCCGCCGCCGACGGCGTCGACGACCTGGTCGCCGACCTCCAGAGCGCCGGAGCGGCCGTACGGGTCGCCGCCCTGGACGTCGCGGACCGGGCCGCCACGGCGGACCTGCTCGCCACCCTGCCCGGCCGCCACCCGCTGACCGCCGTCGTGCACGCGGCCGGCGTCCTCGCGGACGGCACCGTCGAGTCGCTGACCGCGCACAGCATCGACCACGTCCTCGCCGCCAAGGCCGGCGGCGCGATCAACCTCCACGAACTCACCCGCGATCACCCGCTGTCGGCGTTCATCGAGTTCTCCGCCCTCGCGGGCACGCTCGGCAACGCGGGACAGGCCAACTACGCCGCCGCCAACACCTTCCTGGACGGCCTCGCCGCCCGGCGCAAGGCCTCCGGCCTGCCCGCCACCTCCCTTGCCTGGGGCTGGTGGGAGCAGAGCGGCGGCATGACCGGCGAACTCGACGCCGCCGACCTCTCCCGGCTGCGCCGCTCGGGCATCACCGCGATGCCGGCCCCCCAGGCCCTGGCCCTGTTCGACGCGGCCCTCGCCGGCGGCAAGCCGGCCCTCGTCCCGGCCCACCTGGACCTCACCGCACTGCGCGAGCAGGACGCCGGCCAGGTGCCGCCGCTGCTGCGCGACCTCGTCGACGGCGCCCGCCCACGCCGCACCAGGACCGCCACCAAGGACAGCGGCCCCGCCGCACTGCCCGCCCGCCTGGCCGGCCTGCCCGCCGACCAGGCACGCGCGACGGTCCTGGAATGGGTCCGCGAACAGGTCGCCGTCGTCTTCGGACACACCTCCGGCGCACGGGTCGACGTCGACGAGGCGTTCACCCGGCTCGGATCCGACTCCCTGATCGCCGTCGAACTCTGCAACCGCCTGAACGCCTCCACCGGTCTTCGACTGCCGTCCACCATCGTCTTCAGCTACCCGACACCACGCGAACTGAGCGACCACATCAGCGACTTGCTGCGCCCCCGGGCGGACACCGAAACGGCCGAAGCCCCCGAGGACGCGGCGATCCGGGAAGTACTGCGGACCGTCTCCATCGACACCCTGCGCGGCGCGGGCGTCCTCGAACTGATCCTGGCCTGCGCCGAGCCCGCAGCGGGCGGTCCCGCCCCGGCGACGGACGAGAGCACGGACGAACTGTCGGACCTGGATCTCGAAGCACTGGTCGACCTGGCCCTGGAAGAGAAGTAGGTGGATGGCATGACCGACTCCGCGGAACGCACGGCGGACGGCGCGGACCGGGTCCAGCGGGCGCTGCGCACGCTCCTGGAGGAACGCGACCGCCTCCGGCAGGAGAACGACGCCCTCAAGGCCGGGCGCGGCGAGCCGATCGCCGTGGTGGCCATGGCATGCCGCTACCCCGGAGGCGTGTCGACCCCCGAACAACTGTGGGACGTGGTCCGCGAGGGCCGCGACGTCATCGGCGACTTCCCCGACGACCGCGGATGGCGCGACGTGTACGACCCGGACCCCGACGCCACCGGCCACGCCTACACCCGCCAGGGCGGATTCCTGGCCGACGTCGCCGACTGGGACGCCGACTTCTTCGGCACCAGCCCGCGCGAGGCGCTGGCCGTCGACCCGCACCACCGCCTGCTGCTGGAGACGTCCTGGGAGGCCTTCGAACGGGCCGGCATCGTCCCCGCCGACGTGCGCGGCTCCGAGGTCGGCGTCTTCTCCGGGGTCAGCTCGTCCGAGTACGGATGGCGGTTCCTGGAGGGCGGCCAGAAGGACCTGGAGGGCTACCTGCTGTACGGCAGCGCCCTGAGCGTCGCCTCCGGCCGCGTGGCCTACGAACTGGGCCTGACGGGGCCCGCGGTGTCGGTGGACACGGCGTGCTCGTCCTCGCTGGTCGCCCTCCACATGGCGGCGCAGTCCCTGCGGTCGGGGGAGTGCTCCCTGGCGCTGGCCGGCGGAGCGATGGTGATGGCGACGCCCGCGATGTTCGTGGAGTTCTCCCGGCAGGCCGCCCTCTCGCCCGACGGACGCTGCAAGGCCTTCGCGGACGGCGCCGACGGGACCGGCTGGGCCGAGGGCGTGGGCGTGCTGCTCCTAGAGCGGCTGTCCGACGCCCGGCGCAACGGCCACCCGGTGCTGGCCGTCGTGCGCGGCAGCGCGGTGAACCAGGACGGCGCCAGCAACGGGCTGACCGCCCCCAACGGCCGCGCCCAGGAGAAGGTGATCCGCAAGGCCCTGGCGAACGCGGGCGTCACGCCCGCCGAGGTGGACCTGGTCGAGGCGCACGGCACCGGAACCGTGCTCGGGGACCCCATCGAGGCAGGCGCGCTGCTGGCCACCTACGGTCAGAACCGGGACAAGGACAAGCCGCTGTGGCTGGGGTCCCTGAAGTCCAACCTGGGGCACGCCCAGGCCGCCGCCGGGGTCGGCGGGGTCATCAAGGCCGTGATGGCCGTGCGCCACGGCCATCTGCCCAAGACCCTGCACGTGACCGAGCCGTCGCACCACGTGGACTGGTCCGCGGGCGCGGTCCGGGTCCTGGCCGAGGGCCGCGAGTGGACCCGCGCGGACGGCCCGCGGCGGGCCGGGGTGTCCTCGTTCGGCGTCAGCGGCACCAACGCGCACGTCGTCCTGGAGGAGGCCCCGCCGGAGTTGCAGGCCCCGCCGGAGTTGCAGGGGCAGCCGGAGCAGCCGGAGCAGCCGGAGCAGCCGGAGTTGCAGGGGCAGTCGGGGTCGCGGGAGCAGTCCGAGCGGCAGGACGGGCGCGGCCCCGAGACGGGCGTCGTCGGCGGACTGGTGCCGTGGACGGTGTCGGGCAAGACCGCCAAGGCCCTGCGGCAGCAGGCCGCCAAACTGCGCGACTTCGCCGCCGCCCAGAGGGCCCCTGACCTCGGCGCGGCCGGCTGGTCGCTGGTGTCGGGCCGCTCACGGTTCGAGCACCGCGCGGTGGTGCTGGGCCGGACCAAGGACGAACTCCTCGGCGCGCTGACGGCGCTCAGCGAGGACGCGGAGTCCGCCGCGGTGGTCCGCGGCACCGCCGGGGACCTCGGCGGCGTCGCCTTCATGTTCCCCGGGCAGGGCTCCCAGTGGGTCGGCATGGGCCGGGAGCTGTACGCCGCCTTCCCGGTCTTCGCGCGGAGCCTGGAGGCGTGCGCGGCCGCACTGGCCGAATGGGTCGACTGGTCGCTCCTCGACGTGATCCGCGGGGTGGAGGGCGCGCCGGGCCTGGACCGGGTGGACGTGGTGCAGCCGGCACTGTTCTCGGTGATGGTGTCCATGGCCGCCCTGTGGCGGTCCTGGGGCGTGAAGCCGTCCGCGGTGGTGGGCCACAGCCAGGGCGAGATCGCCGCCGCCCATGTGTGCGGCGCGCTGTCCCTGCGGGACGCCACCAAGATCGTGGCACTGCGCAGCAAGGCCCTGGTGGAGCTCATCGGGCACGGCGGGATGGCGTTCGTCGCGGAGCCCGAGGCGGTGGTGCAGGAGCACCTGGCACCGTGGAGCGAGCGCATCGGCGTCGCCGTGGTCAACGGACCCCGCGCGGTGGTGGTGTCCGGAGAACCGGACGCGCTCGACGAATTCATCGACAAGATGAAAGCCGACGGTTCCCAGGCCCAGCGCATCAACGTCGACTACGCCTCGCATTCGCATCAGGTGACCCGGGTACGGGACGAGGTGATCGGAGCGCTGTCCGACCTGAGCCCGAAATCCTCGGAACTGCCTTTCTATTCGACCCTGTACGGCGAAATCATCGACACCGCGCGGCTGGACGCCGACTATTGGTACAACAACCTGCGTGAGAAGGTCCGCTTCGAATCGTCGGTACGCCAGCTGGCCGCGGACGGGTTCCGGGTGTTCGTCGAGATGAGCCCGCACCCCGTACTGACCGTCCCCGTGCAGGAGATGGTCGAGGACCTGGACGACGCGCTGGTGCTGTCCTCGTCGCGGCGCGGCAGGGGCGAGGTGGAGGCCGTCCTCGGTTCGCTGGCCGGGCTCCACGTCCGGGGCGGGAGCGTCGACTGGGGCGCCCTGTTCGCCACGCGCCGCAGGGTGGATCTGCCGACCTACGCCTTCCAGCGGCAGCGGTACTGGCTGAGCTCCTCGCCGACCGCGGCCGTGGCGGGCGAGGCCTCCCCGCAGGAGGCGCCGCAGGTGGCCGACGACCAGGTTGTTCCGCTGCCGGAGCGGATCGTGGCGCTCGTCCCCGACGACGCGCAGGCCCTCGTACTCGACCACGTCCTGGAGCGGGTCGCCGTCGTGCTCGGGCATCCCTCCAGCGAATCCGTCGACCCCGACGGCGAGTTCACGAAGATCGGCTTCGACTCGATGCTGTCGGCGGACCTGAGCAAACGCCTGACCGCCTCGACCGGCCTGAAGCTGCGGCCGAACGTGGTCCTGCGCCATCCCTCCCCGCGGCTGATCGCCCGGCACATCGTCTCCTCGCTGGCCAAGCCCGGCGCACGCTGACCGGCCGGCCGATCCGGCCGATCCTGTCGGCTGATCCGGCCGGTGTCCGGGCGTGGTTGGGCCCGTTCCGGGCGCGGCTGGGCCGGGATCCGGGTGTGGCTGGGCCGGGATCCGGGTGTGGTCACGCCCGTTTCCGGGCGTGGTCGCGCCCTCCCCGAAAATGTTCTTCCGCCGAAATGGTCCCGCCGCCGGAATGTCCCGCCGGCGGGACATCGCAAGCCCAGTGGCGGCTTGTCCCGCCCTCGCACCAAGTTGTCTTGACCTGCTGATTCACCTTCCGTGAAGGTGGGGTGATCTGCGAATTCCTCCGATTCCCGGACCTGTTTCTCTGAGGGGTTGATCCGTGTGCGTGCATTCGCTGCTTCGTCCGCGCATAAAGGACTGTGGCTGGCGGAGGAAATGTCTGCCGACACACTGAACCATGCGCTGACCATGTGGGACGTGGACGGTGAACTGGACGCGGCCGTCATGGAGTCCGCGTTCCTGCACGTGCTGGACGAGGCCGAGGTCCTGCGCGTCACCTTCGCCGACGAGGGCGACGGACTGCGCCTGAGGCCACGGGAGCTGGGGGAGTGGCGGCCCTTCCTCCTCGACGTGTCCGCCGAGGCCGACCCCGAGCAGGCGGCGCGCGACGCGCTGGCCGACCTGGTGCGCACACCGTTCGACCTCGCCCGGGACCTGCTGTTCCGGATGGGCGTGGTCACCCTCGCGCCGGCCCGCTCGCTCGTGGTCATCGCCTACCACCACCTCGTCTCGGACGGGTTCGGCACCGGCGGCCTGCTCTCCAGGCGCCTCGCCGAGGTCTACACGGCCCTGGCACGCGGCGAGCAGGTCCCCGCGCAGGCTCACCCGTGGGACGCCGAGTCGTTCGCGACCGAGGCGGCGGACTACCTCGCCTCCCCGGAGTTCACCGAGGACACCGGGTTCTGGCGCGACTACCTCGCCGACGCGCCCGCCCCCGCACAGGTCCCGCGCGTCGCCCTGTCCGACGCCGAGCGGGCCGCGCTCGCCGAACCGATGAGCGGCGCCGACCGCTGGGGCGAACTGACCGAGCCCATCGGCATGGTCAGCCGCACCCTGACCGTCCCGCGCGCCGAGGCCGACGCGTGGACCGAGGCGGCCAAGGCGATGGGCGTGTGGACCTCCACGATGCTGACCGCCGCCGCGGCCGTGTTCTTCCGCCACCGCTGCGACCGCCCCGAGTTCCTGCTCTCCCTCGCCGTCGGCAACCGGTCCGGCGTCGCGAGCCGGACACCCGGCCTCGCGGTCAACGTCGTCCCCGTGCGCGTGAAGGTCCCGCTGAACGCGACCTTCACCGACCTCGCCGACGCGATCGTCGACGAGACGTACGAGATCTCCGGCCACACCGCCTGCCACTACTCCGACATCCAGCGCGCGAGCGGCACCGCCCTGAGCGACCGAGGCAGCTTCGGCGCCGTCATGAACGTCGTCGAGTTCGTCGAGCAGCTCCGCTTCGGCGACCACCCGGCGCGCTACCTCGGCGGAACCACCGGCTCCTTCGACGAACTGTCGATCGGCGTCTACAGCGACGGCAGCGCCGACAGCGACCTGTTCATCCGCCTCGACGCCCCCGCCCGCCTCTACCACCGCGCCGAACTGCGGTTCATCGGCGAGGAGTTGATCGCCCACATCCGGGCCGTGGTGGCCGACGGGGAACAGAGCGTCGGCGCGCTGGACGTGCTCACCGGCGCCGAGCGGGAGCGGGTGCTGACAGCACCGAACGACACCGGCGCACCCCTTCCCGGACTGACGGTCCCTCAACTGTTCGCCCGGCAGGCCGAGTCGGCCCCCGAGGCCATCGCGCTGGTCTGCGGCGACCTCACCCTCTCCTACCGGGAACTGGACGAACGCTCCGGCCGCCTGGCCCACGCCCTGCGCGGCCACGGCATCGGCCCCGACACGGTCGTGGCGGTGGCCCTTGCCCGGTCGGTGGACCTGGCCGTCGCCCTGCTGGGCGTGGCCAAGGCGGGCGGAGCCTACCTGCCCCTGGACCCGGCGCTGCCCGCGGCGCGGGCCAAGCTCGTGGCCGGCGACGCCGCGGCAGGCGCCCTGCTCACCGACGCCGCGACCGCCGCCCAGACGCCGGCCGCCAGCCTTCAGATCCCGGCACTCGTGCTCGCCGACCTCACCCGCGCCACCACCGGGGCCGTAACGGCCGCCACCGAAGGCGTACCCGCCACCAGCGAGGCCGTACGGGCCACCACCGGGGCCGCACCGGCCACCAGCGAGGCCGCACTCGCCGCCACCGAAGGCGTACCGGCCGCACCGGATGCCCCCCTCCCGCACCCGGACAACCTCCTGGCCGTGCACCCCGTTTCGACGGCCGGCACCACCACCGCCGTCGGCCTCACCCACCGCAACATCGAGCGGCTCGCCGCGGACCGCGCCTGGCGGGACGCCGCCCGCGCCACCGTGCTGTGGCACACCCCGGCAACCTCCGACACCCTCGCCCTCGAACTGTGGGCACCCCTGCTCAACGGCGCCCGCGTGGTCGTGGCGCCCCCCGGGGAGCTCGGCACCGACACGCTCGCCCAGGCCCGCACCGCGCACGACATCACCGCCGTCTGGCTGCCGGCCGGCCTGTTCACGGCGATCGCGGCCGGCCACCCCGCCTCCCTGGCCGGACTGCGCGAGGTGTTCACCGGCGGCGACCGCGTGCCCGCGGCCGCACTGCGCCGCATCCGCCAAGCCTGCCCCGAGCTGACGGTCGTGACCGTCCACGGCCCCACGGAAGCCGGCGTCTTCGCCATGACCGGCCGCCTGAGCGCCCACGAGATCGAGCACCCCGCGGGCACCCTCGGCCGCCCCGCCGACAACACCAGCCTCTACGTCCTCGGCCCAGCACTCGCACCCGTCCCCGCCGGCGTCACCGGCGAGCTGTACGTGGCCGGGCCCGGGGTGGCCCGCGGATACCTCGGCCGGCCCGTACGAACCGCGGAGCACTTCGTGCCCTGCCCGTTCGGTCCGCCCGGCGCACTCATGCACCGCACCGGCGACCGGGTGCGCTGGGGCGCCGACGGCCGGATCGAGCATGTGGCCGACGCCGGCACCCAGGCCGAGATACGCGGCGCCGCAGTCGAGCCGGCCGACGTCGAAGAGGTCCTGGCCGAGCACCCCGCCCTCGCCCGCTCGGCCGTCGCCGTCAAGACCGACACGGCCGGACAGCAGCGCCTGGTGGCCTACGTCGTCCCGGTCGACGGCCGGACCCTCTCGGACGACGAACTGCGCCGGCACGCCGCGAAACTGCTCCCGGAATCCGTGGTCCCGGCCCTGTTCACCGTCCTGGAACACCTGCCGGTCACGGCGGGCGGCAGGCTCGACCGGGCGGCCCTGCCCGACCCCGTGACCGAGCCGGACACCTACCGCGCACCGCGCAACGACACCGAACGGACCCTGGCCAAGGCATTCGCCGAAGTACTCGAACTGGACCGGGTCGGCATCGACGAGGACTTCTTCGACCTCGGCGGCAACTCGCTGCGCGCGATCCGGCTGGTCGGCCTGATCCGGGCCGAGCTGAAGCAGGAGGTGTCCATCCGCCGCCTGTTCGCGGCGCGCACCGTCACCGGCCTGTCGGACATGTGGAAGGACCTCGGCCGGTCCAGCAGGCCGAGTCTGCGCAGGCGCACCAAGGAGGGCGCGGTCCTCTGACGCCCAGCACGTCCTCGTCCGGTCAGCAGCGCTCCGGCACGGCAAAGGCGAAAGGCAACCATGGATTCTCTGACAGAGGCCCTGCTGTCCGGGGCCGGCCCGGACGAACTCGGGCGACACGAACTCCCCTCCCACTACGAGGCGGCGCACCTCCTGGCCGCGGACCTCGGCATGTTCGACGGCGTCGCGGACAACGACGTCCGCAAGTCCCTGCACGTCGGACAGGTCCCCATGCCGGACATCGCGCCGGACGAGGTGGTCGTCGCCGTCATGGCGAGCTCCATCAACTACAACACCGTATGGTCGGCGACGTTCGAGCCGGTGCCCACCTTCGAGTTCCTCAAGCGCGGTGCCCGCCAGGGCGGTTGGGCCGCCCGGCACGATCTGCCGTACCACGTGGTCGGCTCGGACGCCGCCGGCGTCGTCGTACGCGTCGGAGCCGGGGTACGGCACTGGAAGGCGGGCGACCACGTCGTCGTCAGCTGCGTCCAGGTCGACGAACAGGAACCGGCGACGCACGCCGACGCGATGCTCGGGGCGGGGCAGAAGATCTGGGGCTACGAGACCAACTTCGGCTCCCTCGCCCACTACTCGGTGGTCCGCGCCAGCCAACTCCTGCCCAAGCCGGCCCACTTGACCTGGGAGGAGTCCGCGGGAGTCCTGCTGACCGCGGCGACCTCCTACCGGATGCTGGTCGGCGAGAACGGCGCACGGATCAAGCAGGGCGACATCGTCCTCATCTGGGGTGCCACCGGCGGCCTCGGCGCGTTCGCGGTGCAGATGGTCAAGAACGCGGGCGGTATCGCCATCGGCGTCGTCAGCTCCGAACGCAAGGCCGAGGTGCTGCGCCGCCTGGGCTGCGACGTGGTGATCAACCGCAACGACATCGGCATGGGCGGCGACGACGCGCTCACCCCCGAGCGGACCATCGAACTGGGCAAACGGCTCGGACGGGAGATCCGGCGGCAGACCGGCGAGGACCCGCACGTCGTCTTCGACCACGTCGGCCGGGCCACGTTCGGGATCTCGGTGTTCGTCGTGCGCAAGGGCGGCACCGTCGTCACCTGCGGCTCCAGCACCGGCTACGACCACCACTTCGACAACCGCTACCTCTGGATGAACCTCAAGCGGATCATCGGCAGTCACGCCGCGAACCTCCAGGAACAGGCCGAGTGCAACCGGCTCTTCCAGCTGGGACACCTCTCGCCCGTCCTGTCCGAGGTCTTCCCGCTGAAGGACGTGGGCGAGGCCGCACGACTGGTCCAGCTCAACAGGCACACCGGAAAGGTCGGCGTCCTGTGCCTCGCCCCCGAGGAAGGACTCGGCGTCACCGATCCCGTACTGCGCGAGAAGATCGGCGCCGAGCGCCTCAACCCGCTGCGCCGACCGGCCGAGGTGTCCTGACGTGACTCCACCCAAGCGTGAACGCGTGGGCTTCCTGCGGGCGTGGTTTGGCCACGTTGCAGAGGGCCAGCCCGGCCCTGTTGAGGACGTTCGTCGCGGCGACGTGGTCCGCGTTCGCTGCGAACCCGCAAGCCGTGCATGCGAACTTCGCTTGGGTGATGCGGTTCTCCTGCGCGGTGTGCCCGCAGCACGGGCAGGTGCGGGAGGTGTTGCGGGGGTCCACGGCGATGACACTGCGACCGGCGCTTTCAGCCTTGTTGGCGAGGACCGCGAGGAACACCCCCCAGCCAGCATCGAGGATCGATCGATTCAGGCCCGCTTTGGCGGCGGTGCCGTTGGGGAGGAAAGAGCCTGGTTGTTCGGGATCAGGTTTGATCTTTGGCGTACGGGTCATGCCTGCTGTGTTGAGCCGCTCGTGCGCGATTACGTCGTAATCCCGCAGGAGAGCGAGCGCAGTCTTGTGGGCATGGTCCAGGCGCTGGCGGCGAATCTTGGAGTAGATCCGAGTGACCTTGTGGGCGGCCGCTCGGTGCTTCTTGCTGCGCTGCCGGGTCCGCCGGGGGAAGCTCGCCAGGTGCCGCTGTGCTTCTGCGAGCTCGTCCGCGGCCGCGTTGAGGAACTGCGGGTTGGCGATGTGCTCGCCGTCGGACGTGGTCAGGAAGTGTTCCACGCCCATGTCAATGCCGATCACCACGTCTGTGCCCGGCAAAGGCTCCGCGGGCACCTGGTCGCAGGCCAGGGCAACGTACCAGCGGCTGCCTTCGCGCTTGACACTGATCGTCTTTATGCGGCCCCTTACGGGACGGTGCTGGTGGACGCGGATATGGCCTATGCCTTGCAAGCGGACACGAGTCTGCGGATCGTGTGGCGTCGCGTCCCAGCGGCAGCCGTCGCCATCCTTGGGGAAGACCACCGTGTTGAAGTGCCCGATGCCCTTGAACCTGGGGTATCCGGGCGTGTCGCCCGCCCTCACACGCTGAAAGAACGCGACGAACGCCTTGTCCAGGCGACGCAGGGTGGCCTGCTGGGAGGAGAAGGACCAGCGGCCCTGCCGCTCGGGGTCAAACGCCCTGATCTCCTTAAGCTGCACAGACTGCTCGCCATAGTGCACAGTCGTCTTCGAGACGTGCCTATAGGCATCCCGGCGTTCCTGCAGAGCGCCGTTGTACAGCGAGCAGTGATCCCGGAGCATCTCGCCAAGCGCAACGATCTGCCGGGCCGTAGGCCGCAAGAGGAACTTGTACGCACGGATCACGAGGCGCCCTCCACCCGCCTCTTCGCCTGGCGGTCCCAGCGACTGTCGATGTCCCAACCCACGGTGGCCGCCAACACGGCGCCGACTGAGGCAGCACAGTACGACGACCACAGCACAGGCATGCTGCATCCCAGCCACCCAGGATCCGACGCGGCTGCCCACACCGCGTGGAGCCCAAGATCATCCACGCCACCCGAGAGCCGGCAACCCTTCCCAGGCAGAGTCACACATTCACGCTACGGGCGCGGCACCTCTAGTGCGGCAGAAAAGGCGGTACAGGTGAACTGTGCAGTTCTGTGCACCCAGTTGAGTTCAGAGGATCCCGCAGCGGCCATTGCCTACCCCGCCAAAGCGGGGCGTCCCCTGGCTAGGTCCTGATGGGCATCGGCATACTCGCCACCGGCTCCTACCTGCCCAAGCACGAGGTCGGCAACGAGGAGGTCGCCGAGCGCGTCGGCGTCACCGCGGAGTGGATCGAACGCAAGACGCAGATCAGGTCCCGCCGCTACGCCGCCGACCACGAGGCGACCTCCGACCTCGCGATCAGGGCCGCCGAACGCGCCCTGGAGCAGGCCGGGCTCGGCCCGGAGCAGATCGACCACATCATCGTCTCCACCTCCACCGGCGACTTCCCGCAACCGCCCACCTCCTACCTGGTCCAGCACGGCCTGGGCGCCTACGGCGCGGCCTGCTTCGACATCAACGTCGTGTGCAGCGGCTTCGTCTACGCCCTCGCGCTGGCCCACAGCCTGGTGAGCGTGAACCCGCACGCCCGGATCCTGGTCATCGGCGCGGACGTCTACTCGCGGATCCTGGACTTCACCGACCGCCGCACGGCCGTCCTGTTCGCCGACGGCGCCGGCGCCGCGATCGTCGGCACCGTCCCCGAGCCCTACGGGATCATCGCCACCGACCTGTCCAGCCGCGGGGACGCCCACCACCTGATCCGCGTCGAGGCCGGCGGCAGCCGCAGGCCCGCGTCCGCGGCGACCCTCGCCGACGGCGGCCACTTCTTCAGGATGGACGGCCGCGGCGTACGCGACTTCGTCGCCGAGCACGTCCCGCCCGCCCTCCTCGCCCTCACCGGCAGGGCCGGCGTCGACATCGGCGCGGTCGACCACTTCGTACCGCACCAGGCCAACGGCGTGATGCTCGGCGAGGTCGTCGAACGCACCGGCCTAGGCGCCGCGCACACCCACCGCACGCTGATCAGGTACGGCAACGTCGGCAGCGCCTCCGTCCCGGTCGCCCTGGACGAGGCCAACCGCACCGGCGCCCTGAAGCAGGGGGACCTGGTCCTGCTCGCCGGGTTCGGCGGCGGCATGTCGATCGGAGCGACACTTCTGAACTGGGGGAGCCCCGCATGACCACGTCCACACAGCACGCCACCGCCGGCATCGAGCGGGTGGGCGTCGCCGGCAGCGGCATCATGGGCACCGGCATCGCCGAGCTGTGCGCGAAGGCCGGACTGAACGTCAGGGTCGCGGTGTTCTCCGAATCATCACTGGTGAGCGCGCCGCAGCGGCTGGCCGCCTCCCTGGAGCGGGGCGTGGCCAAGGGCAAACTGACCGCCGAGGAACGCGACGCGGCCCTGGACCGGGTCTCCTTCACCCGCGACCTCGCCGACCTCGCGGACCGCCAACTGGTCATCGAGGCGGTCAAGGAGGACGAGCAGCTCAAACTCGACCTGTTCGCCACCCTCGACAAGACCGTCGAGGACCCGGACGCGATCCTGGCGACCAACACCTCCTCCATCCCCGTCGTACGGCTCGCCGCCGCGACCCGGCGCCCCGGCCAGGTCCTGGGCATCCACTTCTTCAACCCGGTGCCCGCACTGCCGCTCGTCGAACTCGTCTCCTCCGTCCTGACGGACCAGAAGGTGAGCGAACGCGCGCTGCTCTTCGTCCGCGACACCCTCGGCAAGAAACCCATCGCCTCCCCGGACCGGGCGGGCTTCCTCGTCAACGCCCTGCTCTTCCCCTACCTGCTGTCCGCGATCCGCATGGTCGAGTCGGGACTCGCGACGGCCGAGGTCGTCGACCAGGGCATGGTCCAGGGCTGCGCGCACCCGATGGGCCCGCTGCGGCTCGCCGACCTCATCGGCCTGGACACCACCGTCTCCATCGCCCAGGCCATGTACGAGGAGTTCAAGGAGCCCCTGTACGCGCCCCCGCCCCTGCTGCTGCGCATGGTCGAGGGCGGCCTGCTGGGCAAGAAGTCCGGCCGCGGCTTCCACACCTACGCCTGAGCCTGTTCTCCGGCCTTCCGTGCGCTGCCGGGCGATAGGCTGCGCAGGCTAGTCCTTCAGAGGGGGTGTCATGGCCAAGGTCACGATCAGCCTGGACAGCGATCTGGCGATCGAGGTCATGCTGCTGGCCGGTACCAGAAGTCCGCAGGACGCCGTCGAGCTGATCGTCCGGGACTATCTGGCACGCGGCCACCGCACCGAGGCCCGCACCGGCGAGACCACCGACCAGGACCGCCTCTCCGACCGCAGATCGGCACCGGAGGAGGGCCGCTGAGCGTTCCCCGGAACAATGCCGGACGGCACGCTCACGCTCAGGGTCCTGATCTCGACCGGTGCACCCCGGCGAAGCCGGTAAGGTGTCGCCCTTCGGGCGGCTCGGCTCCCGGAGTCCCAAAGGCGACCGCCCATGAATCCCCGCCCCACGACCGCTCGTTCCGATGCCCCGATACGCCAGGTGTGGCGGCTTCCCGCCGCCGATGCCGTACGAGGACATCGAGCCCTGTGGTGGAGCGTCGGGCCCGCCGGGGAGCTCGCGGTCCTGCTCGTCCACCGGCGACACCTCCAGCGCACCCGCCACGCCAAGGGATGGATCGGATGGAGACTCCAAGTCCCTTTCACCGGTGAGCTGGTGACCGTCACAGGTCACGATGAGCAGCGCATCGTGGTGAAGGACATCCGGATGCGGCCCAGTCACCTGGCCCTGCTTCCGGATGCCCGGTTCCTGCTGGTGAGCGGCCGAACCCTCCTCGACGGACCCGAAGGGCTCTGGGAACCCAACGCCGTTGTGTTCTCCCCGTCCGGTGCACCCGAAGCCGAGTTCTGCCTCGGCGACGACATCGCCGCCGTGGTCACCGACGTCGACGGAGGTATCTGGACCGCCTACGGCGACGAAGGCATCTACGGCGGCCACCCCGCGTCGGGAGCAGGCCTCGCGGGCTGGAGCACTCGGGGCCGGGCGACCTGGACGCCCGACGGACGCCTGCCCGACCACCCCCTGCAAGGCTGCACTGCCGCGACCGGCAACGACCAGGTCTGGCTCGTCTGGTATCCCGGCGGCGGCACCTACCTGACTCGGATCGATCCCTCCACCGGCGACGTCGTCAGCTACCCCAGCCCCGTCGCGAAACCGGACGGATTCGCGGTCCGTGGCAACCGGGCGGTACTGACGCGCCGAAACCACAACAAGCGGTCCGTCGAGCTCGTACGTGCCGAACTCGACGGCACCACCTGGGCCGTGACCAGCCGCCGCCGGCTCCGGGTGCCCGGTCGAGTCGTCATGAAGTGCGGCCAGGGCCGCGACGGCTTCCTCTGGCTCCGCACGGGCAACACCTGGCTGCGCATAGAAGCATGAGCACCCCCGCCGTGACCATGAAGGAGGCATGTCGCAGCGGGCATTGCAGCGCAACCACGACGTCACCGGGCGAACGATGTGTTGGGAAGGGTCGGTGAGCCCAGGACGCACCGTCAGGGGCTGCGGTTCCAAGCCCCTGACGCAGGCGGCAGTGCCCGGACCGCCGCCCGTCAGGTTCGGCCCGGCCGACGCGACACGGCCGGTGAAGGCGTGCGGCTGTGTCCGTCGGACGCCGCTCAGGACGAGGCGGCCCCGCTGAGCAGCCCCTCGGTCACGGCGGCCGCGACGCCCTCGAGCTGGTCGAAGAGATAGAAGTGCCCGCCGGGGAACACCTTGACCGTGAAGTCGCCGGTGGTGTGCTCCCGCCAGGTGTGGGCGTCCTCGACCGTCGCGATCGGGTCGCTGTCCCCGATCAGGGCGGTCACCGCGGTCGTGAGCGGCCCGCCCACGGGCCCGCGATAGGTGCCCAGGATGCGGTAGTCGGCCCGCAGCGCCGGCAGCACCAGCTCCAGGATGTCGGGGTCGTCGAGCATGGACTGGTCGGTGCCGCCCAGCCGCCGCACCTCGGCCAGCATGTCGGCGTCGTCGTAGAGGTCGTAGGCACTGTCCCGCGCGTCGGGACCGCCCCGGCCGGAGAAGAACACCCGCTGCGGGGCGGGCAGTTGACGCCGGGCGAGCAGCCGGGCCGTCTCGAACGCCACCAGCGAGCCCATGCTGTGCCCGAACAGGGCGTACGGCCGCCCGTCCACGGCCAGTTCACGCGCCAGCTCCTCGACCACCGCCTCCGCGAGCGGCGCAAGGGCCGTGAACGGCTCCTCGCGGTAACGGTCCTGGCGGCCCGGGTACTGCACGGACACCACGTCGACGTCCGGATGCAGCCGGCGCGCCAGGTCCTTGAACGCCGTCGCGGAGCCCCCCGCGTGCGGGAAGCACACGAGCCGCGGCCCCTCGGCGGCGGTCGTGGTGAAGCGTCGCAACCACGTGCTGTTCACAGTCGGGGTGTCCCTTCGTCGGGGTCGTCACGGCCGGTCCCGCAGCGGAGCGGGACCGGCCGGCCGTTGGTTTCGGGCAGGGCCCGCTCAGCCCTCTCGGTCCGCTCAGCCCTTGAGGGCCGGGCCGAACCAGGCTTCGAGGGCGGCCTTGAGCGCGGCGGTTGCGGGCGTGGTGCCCGCGGCGGCCACCCAGGCGACATGGCCGTCGGGGCGGATCAGAAGCGCGGTGGGCGCGGGGATCTCGCCGAGGGCCGGGACGATCCAGTGCTCGTCCTCGCTGCGCGCCTCGACGACGTCCACGCGGTCGGCCCAGCCCTGTGCGACGGCCGCCGTCGTCTCCGCGCCGCCGGTCAGGTCGAGCAGGACCGGGCGGGCGGCGTGCAGCAGCTCATGGACCCCGGTGATGCCCTCGGACGTCTTCAGGTCGGCGTCCGGGACCCGGCGGCCGGTCAGCGGGTGGTCGCCGTCGATGGGGTAGCGGATGTCCAGCGCCGTCAGCAGGTGGCGCAGATACTGGTTGACCTCGTCGAACACCATCAGCGAGCCGAACACCTCGCGCAGCGCGTCCGTCTGCGGTCCCGGGCGCACCAGGGCCGACTGCGCCCGGGTGTTGTGCAGCACCCGCTCCCCGACCGGGTGCCGCTCGGCGTGATAGGTGTCCAGCAGACTCTCCGGCGCCCGGCCGCGCACCACCGAGGCGAGCTTCCAGCCGAGGTTGACCGCGTCCTGCACCCCCATGTTCAGCCCCTGACCGCCGGCCGGGAAGTGGATGTGCGCCGCGTCGCCCGCGAGCAGCACCCGCCCCTCGCGGTACCGGGCGGCCTGGCGCGCGGCGTCGTTGAACCGGGAGACCCACCGGGGGTTGCGCATACCGAAGTCGGTGCCCGCGACCCTGACCAGGGATTCCCGCAGCCGCTCGAACGTCACGTCCTCGTCGCGGTCCGCCACACGGTCGAACTCCGAGGTGATCACCCGGTGCCAGCCCGGCTCGAACGCGATCGCCGAGTAGTCACCGGCCGGCGTGCGCCGCACCCAGACGTAGTCCTCGGGCAGCTCGGGCAGTTCGACGTCACCGATCAGCGCCGTCATCGTCGCCTCCGTGCCGGGGAAGCCGATTCCAGCCAGCTTGCGCACGGTGCTGCGCCCGCCGTCGCAGCCCACCAGGTAGCGGGCGCGCAGTGTCACGGGCGCCTCTCGTTCCCCGGAGACCTCGACCCGCACGCCGCTCTCGTCCTGGCTGAGCCCGCTCACCTCGCAGCCGCGGCGCACCCGCACCCCGAGCTGGAGGGCCCACTCCTCCAGGAGCCGCTCGATGGTGGACTGGAGGATCATCAGCGGGTAGGGGTGGCGCGACTCCGACTCGTCGAAGTCGAGGTAGAGACCGGAGAAGTGACCGACCGGCTGGAGCTGTCCCTCCGCCAGGAAGCGCTCCAGGATGCCGCGCTGGTCCAGCACCTCCAGGGTGCGGGAGTGGATCCCGCCGGCCCGCGACTCGCCCGAGCGCTGCGCGAGCCGCTCGACCACGATCACGTCGGCGCCCGCCAGCCGCAGTTCGCAGGCGAGCATCAGGCCCGTGGGCCCGGCGCCCGCGATCACCACATCCGTGTCCGTGCCGGTGTGTCCCACGTATGCCCCCTCGTTCCGCTGCGGCGCCTGTCACGGCATTGGATGACTCCACGCTCACGCACGCGAAGCGGCGGTTCAAGGCAACTCGGCCCCGGTGGGCGGCTGTTGGTGGGCGGGCTTGCCGCGTCCGGCCGGCTGGCTCCTGGTGTCCCGCCGGCGGGACACCAGGAGCA